>NZ_JBSICH010000007.1:0-491964 GCF_053613315.1 Streptomyces sp. JK94
CAGGTCGGGGTATCAACATATCTGGCGTTGACTTTTGGCACGCTGTTGAGTTCTCAAGGAACGGACGCTTCCTTTGTACTCACCCGAGAGACTCTCTCAGGCTTTCCTCCGGGCGCTTCCCTTCGGTCTTGCGTTTCCGACTCTATCAGATCCTTTTCGATCCGATTTCCTCGGCGCTTTCCAGGTTCCCGCTTTCGCGTTTCCCTTTCCGGCGGCTCCGACTCTATCAGATCCTTTCGGGCTCCGATTCCCCGTCGGAGGGGGTTGTCATCGCGGCTGTTGGGCCGTTCCGACGTCTCAAACCCTAGCGGACTCTCTCGGTGATTCCCAATCGCGGTGACCGGGTCGCCGAGTCCCGTTCGGAATTGAATTCGGACACGCCGAAAGCATTCCCACTGGGAGGTCGTACTGGTGGTTTGGTGCCGCTGATGCGGCGGAAGCGCTACCGCGGAACCGTTACGGCTCCGTGGCAACCCGAAGAACCATACGGATCCCGTAGGTGGCTGTCAAGCAGGCCTGTCAAGATCTTTAATCGAGGTCGCTGAGCCGGCCGCCGGCGTCCGGCTGGGCGTGCTCCACCCGGCGCAGCAGGCGGGTGAGGACTTCGCCGAGCGCGGTCCGCTCGTCCGCAGAGAGGTCCTGCAGGAGGTCCTCCTCGAAGACCGTGGCGAGGCGCATGGCCTCCAGCCACTTCTCCCTGCCCTCCGCCGTCAGCTCGACGATGACCCGTACCCGGTTGGTCTCGTCGCGCTCCCGGGTGACCAGCCCCTCCGTCACCATGCGGTCGATGCGGTGGGTCATCGCGGCCGGCGTCAGGCCCAGCCGCTTGGCGAGGTCACCGGGCCCCAGCCGGTAGGGGACGCCGGACAGGACGAGCGCCTTCAGCACCTCCCAGTCGGTGTTCCCGATGCCCAGCTCGGCGGTTTGCCGGCCGTACGCGACGTTCATACGGCGGTTGAGGCGGGAGAGCGCCGAGACGATCTTCTCGACCTGCGGGTCGAGGTCCTGGAACTCGCGCTGGTAGGCGGCGATCTGTTCTTCGAGTGGCGGCTCGCCGGCGCCGGAGGTGTCGCCCATGTCCGCAGTATGGCACGCACCTGCTTTGCCTCGAAGTCCTTCGCTGTGTACTCTTTAGCTTCGAACTTTAGCTTCTAAGTCTTCAGCTTCAACGGCTGGAGCGACGACCCAAGAGAGGGTGAACGTGACCAGGGCAAGGGGCGCGGCGATGCGCCGGATCCACGTGGGCAACGCACTCAGCGCGTTCGGGCTCGGCTTCACAGTCCCCTACCTGTACGTCTACGTGGCGCAGGTGCGGGGACTGGGTTCCGTGACGGCGGGTCTCGTACTCGCCGTCTTCGCCGTGGCCGCGCTGATCGTGCTGCCGTTGGCCGGTCGGGCCATCGTCCGGCGGGGCCCGCTGCCGGTACTGCTCGCCGCCCTGGTCACCGCCGCGCTCGGCGCACTGAGCCTCGGGCTGTCGGCCTCCGCGGCCACCGTGCTGCTGTCCGCGGCCGCGCTGGGTGCGGGGCAGGCCGTGATGCAGCCGGCGCTCGCGACGATGATCGTGGACTGTTCGTCGTCCGAGACCCGGTCACGGGCGTTCGCCATGCAGTTCTTCCTGCAGAACCTGGGGCTCGGCGTCGGCGGGCTCATCGGCGGGCACCTCGTCGACACGTCGAGCGCCGCGTCGTTCACGCTGCTGTTCGCGATCGAGGCGGCGATGTTCCTGCTGCTGGTGGCGGTGATGGTGACGGTGCGCACGCCGCGCGCGCCCCGTATGGAGCAGGCTCCCGGGCAGTCCGGCGCGGGCAGCTGGAAGCAGCTGCTGGGGAACCGGGCCATGGTCCAGCTGTGCGTGCTGGGCTTCGTGCTGTTCTTCGCCTGCTACGGGCAGTTCGAGTCCGGCCTGAGCGCGTACGGCGTCGAGGCGGCCGGAATCACCACGTCCGCGCTGGGGACCGCGCTGGCGGCCAACACGCTGGTGATCGTCGTCGCGCAGTTCGCGGTGCTGAGGTTCGTGGAGCGGCGCAAGCGCTCCCGGGTGATCGCGGCCGTGGGGCTGATCTGGGCCGTCGCGTGGGCCGTGGCCGGGTACGCCGGGCTCGGGCACGGCAGCCAGACCATGGCGACGGCCGCCTTCATCTCGACGTACGCGCTGTTCGGGCTGGGTGAGGCGATGCTGTCACCGACGCTGGCGCCGCTGGTGGCGGATCTGGCGCCGACCGGGCTGGCCGGGCAGTACAACTCGGCCTTCGCCCTGGTGAAGCAGCTCGCGCTGGCGATCGGGCCGGCGGTGGGCGGACCGCTCGGGGCCTCGCTGCACGGGCCGTACATCGTGGCGTTCCTGCTCTTCTCCCTGGGCATCACGGTGCTGGCGGTGCGACTGGGGCGGCAGCTCACCGACGTACAGAACCAGCCGTCGCTCGCCGGGAGCCGGGTGGTCACGCAGAGCGGGGCGCCGGCCGGCACGGTGGCGGCCGCCGAGGCCTGACCGGGGGTGTGACGGGCTCGGCGCCCGTCACGACCCGCCCTTCACGGTTCACGGCTTGGGCAGGACGAACTCGCACCAGACGGCCTTGCCGCCCCCGGGCGTGCGCCGGGAGCCCCAGTTGGAGGCGATCGTCGCGACGATGGCGATGCCCCGGCCGGACTCGTCCCCGGGCTCCGCACGGCGGCGTCTGGGGAGGTGGTCGTCGCCGTCGGTGACCTCGATGATCAGTCGGCGGTCGGTGCGGCGCAGGCGCAGCCGCATGGGGGGTGTGCCGTGCTGGAGGGAGTTGGCGACCAGTTCGCTGGCCGCCAGGACGCCCAGGTCGTGCAGGTCGGTGGGGAAGCGCCAGCTGGCGAGGACGCCGGAGGCGAAGGCACGCGCGCGGGGGGCCGCTTCCACGCCGCCGAGCAGTTCCAGGGCGGCGTTGCGGAAGCGCTCGGCCTCCGCGCCCTTGCGGGCGGGGTGCTGGAGGACGAGGACGGCCACGTCGTCGTCGTGCTCCGGGGTGACGCCCGCCGAGCGGACCAGGCGGTCGCAGACCACCTGCGGGGTGCCGGTCGCGCCGGACAGGGCGCGCTCCAGGGCGGCGATGCCCTCGTCCAGGTCCTCGTTCCGGCGTTCGACCAGGCCGTCGGTGTAGAGGACGGCCGTGGAGCCGGGGGTCAGGGCGATCGAGCCGGACGTGTGGATCCAGCCGCCGGTGCCGAGCGGGGGGCCGGTGGGTTCGTCGGCGCGCTGGACGGTGCCGTTCTCGTCGCGGACCAGGATGGGCAGGTGCCCGGCGGACGCGTGGACCAGCCGGCCCTCGTTGGGGTCGTGGATGGCGTAGACGCAGGTGGCGATCTGGTTGGCGTCGATCTCGGTGGCGAGGCCGTCGAGGAGCTGGAGCACCTCGTGCGGGGGCAGGTCGAGGCGGGCGTAGGCCCTGACCGCCGTACGGAGCTGGCCCATGACGGCTGCCGCGCGGACGCCTCGGCCCATGACGTCGCCGATGACCAGGGCGGTGCGGCCGCCGCCGAGGGTGATCACGTCGTACCAGTCGCCGCCGACCGCGGCCTCGGTGCCGCCGGGGTGGTAGGTGGCGGCGACGCGCAGGTCGTCGGGCTCCTCCAGTTCCTGCGGGAGCAGGGAGCGCTGGAGGGTGACGGCGGTCTCGCGCTGGCGGCGTTCGCTCGCGCGCAGGCGGGCCGCGGCCTCGGCGTGGTCGGTGACGTCGGTCGCGAAGACGAGGACGCCACGGCCGCCGCCGGCGGCGCCCTCGGTGACCGGGGTGCAGGTGAAGGTGTAGGAGCGGCCGTCGGGTGCCTTGCGGGACTTGAGGGTGCGGGGTCTGCCGCTGCGCTGGACCTGGTCCAGGAGCGGGAAGAGGCCGAGCGCGTCCAGCTCGGGGAGGGCCTCCGCGACGCGCTCGCCCAGGGGAGGCGTGCCGAAGGCCGTGACGTAGGTGTCGTTGACGTAGGCGAGGCGGTGGTCGGGGCCGTGGACGAGGGCGACGAGGGCCGGGACGCGGTCGAGGACGTCGCGCACGGGCAGGTCGTCGACGGCGGGGACGGGCGGGGCCTCGTCGGTCAGCTGCTCGGCGCGGGCGGCGGGTACGGACCCGTCCCCCCGCCGGTCCGCGGAGACGGTCGGGTCGGTCCGCGCTGCGGCGCGGCGCTGCGTTCCGGGGAGACGGGCGCTCCAGCGCGTGAAGTTCACGAATCCTTGCCTCGTGTAGTTGTCGGCGGCCGGGGGCCGGCCGGGGCCCCGATGGCCGCGCGTGGGCGGGCGCCGGCGCGCCCGCGGTGGTGGACCAGTCTGGCAGGGTGCCGACCGGGCCGACATCCGTCAGACGCCGGGCCGCCCGGTGGAGTTCCTGAGTCCGGTCAGGACGACCCCTTCGGGTTGCGCGGAGGTTCCTGAGAAGGCTTTCCACCGGCCGCGAGTTCGAACTCCGCGCGCGGATGTTCGAGTGAACCCAGGGAGACGATCTCCCGTTTGAAGAGTCCGGCCAGGGCCCATTCGGCCAGCACGCGCGCCTTGCGGTTGACGGTGGGGACGCGGCTGAGGTGGTAGGCGCGGTGCATGAACCACGCGGGGTAGCCCTTCAGCTTGCGCCCGTAGACGTGCGCGACGCCCTTGTGGAAGCCGAGGGAGGCGACCGAACCGGCGTACTTGTGGGCGTACGTGTCCAGGGGCTCACCGCGCAGGGCGTGCGCGATGTTGTCGCCGAGGACCCTGGCCTGGCGGACGGCGTGCTGGGCGTTGGGGGCGCATTCCCGGCCGGGTTCCCCGGCGGTGACGTCGGGGACGGCGGCGGCGTCTCCCGCGGCCCACGCGTGCGGGGCGCCGTCGACCGACAGGTGGGGGGTGCAGCGGAGCCGGCCGCGGTCGTCGAGGGGGAGGCCGGTCGCGGCGAGGACCGGGTGGGGTTTGACGCCGGCCGTCCAGACGACGGTGCGGGTGGGGAAGCGGGCACCGTCGCTGAGGAGGGCGACGCGGTCGACGCAGGAGTCCAGGCGGGTGCCCAGGCGGACGTCGATGCTGCGGCGGCGCAGTTCGGTGACCGTGTAGCGGCCCAGCTCCTCGCCGACCTCGGGCAGGACGCGGTCCGATGCCTCGACGAGGATCCACTTCATGTCGTCGGGCGTGACGTTGTGGTAGTACCGCGCGGCGTACCGGGCCATGTCCTCCAGCTCGCCGAGGGCCTCCACGCCCGCGTAGCCGCCGCCGACGAAGACGAAGGTGAGCGCGGCGTCGCGGAGGGCGGGGTCCCGGGTCGACGAAGCGATGTCCATCTGTTCGAGGACGTGGTTGCGCAGGCCGATGGCCTCCTCGACGGTCTTGAACCCGACGCCGTGGTCGGCGAGGCCCGGGACGGGCAGGGTGCGCGCGACCGAACCCGGCGCGAGGACGATTTCGTCGTACGCCAGCCGGCGGGCCCCCGCCCCTTCCTCCTCGGTGGCGAGGGTGGTGAGGGTGGCGGTGCGCGTCGTGTGGTCGACGGACCGCACCTCACCGACGACGACGTCGCACTGGCCGAGGACGCGGCGCAGCGGCACGACGACGTGCCGCGGGGAAATGGAGCCGGCCGCCGCCTCGGGGAGGAACGGCTGATACGTCATGTAGGGATCGGGGGTGACGACCGTGATCTCGGCCTCGCCCCGCCGCAGTTCGTTTCTCAGGTTCCGCTGCAGACGCAGCGCCGTGTACATCCCGACGTAGCCGCCGCCGACAACGAGAATGCGCGCACGTTCCTTCACCATCCCATGACGCACCCGGCGCTTGCGTTTGTCCACAGGCTCGTCGATTTGTGTGACCGGGGACCACCGGGGCCCGAGGCGTGTCCGGCCGTCGTGCTGTGGCACGGTCGCGCAGGTCAGTGGCGGTGTGCGCGGAAAAAGGGGGTGGCATTCACAGGGTGTATACGATCCGTACTCCGATCGGTGGGAGCTGCGTGCGGAACCTGCCCCTTCTGAATTGACTCCCGCTCAACTATGTTCTCTCACACGGTGTGCAGGGGGTGTGCTCACGGGTCCGCGACGGGCGGGCCGCAGAACGGGCCGTTCCGCGCACTCCGGCTTTCGATGGCGGGGAGAGTCTCCGGGGGGAGACGTCATTACCGGGGGATTGTCATGCATGTTCAGGACTCTCATTGGTCGTCCGCGTCCACTGTCGCGCCCGGTGGCGCGATGAGTACGGCGACGGGCGGGGCTCGCGGGGGCGGGGCGCGGACCGCGCCGTTGCGCGTGGACGCCCAGCGGAATCTGGAACACGTGCTGCGCGCGGCACGTGAGGTGTTCGGCGAGCTGGGGTACGGCGCGCCGATGGAGGACGTGGCGCGGCGCGCACGGGTCGGTGTCGGCACGGTGTACCGGCGCTTCCCGAGCAAGGACGTCCTGGTGCGGCGGATAGCCGAGGAGGAGACGGCCCGGCTGACCGACCAGGCCCGGGCCGCGCTCGGGCAGGAGGACGAGCCGTGGTCGGCGCTGTCGTGCTTCCTGCGGACGTCGGTGGCCTCGGGCGCCGGCCGGCTGCTGCCGCCGCAGGTGCTGCGGGTCGGGGTGGCGGACGACGGTGAGGGCGGTGACGGCGGTGCCGCGGCCGGTGAGCCGCGGGTGCCGCAGCAGCGGGCGCAGCCGGGACCGGGCGAGCTGCGGCTGATGTCCGAGGGCGTCGGGTCCACCGGCGCCATGGCCGGTGCGGTGGCTTCCGTGCTGGACGACGACGGGGCGTCGGAGCTGCTGGAGGTCGTGGGCCGGCTGGTGGAGCGGGCGCGGGCCGCGGGTGAGCTGCGACCGGACGTGTCGGTGTCGGACGTGCTGCTGGTGATAGCCACGGCGGCGCCCTCGCTCCCGGACGCGGCCCAGCAGGCCGCGGCCTCGGCCCGGCTGCTGGAGATCCTGCTGGAGGGACTGCGGTCGCGGCCGGCGTGAGAACGCGGGGCCGTCGGGTGGCAGCCGGCGTCGGTGGGCGGTTCGCGTGGGGTACTCCTCGCGTCCCGCCCCACGGCCGCCGGTACGGGCGTCTTCTCATCCCCCGAACGGCCGAGCGTTGTCACCGCGTCACGCGCAAACGCCACGGACGGGTGACGGTCCGCGGCTTGGGGTCCTGACCACGGGCCCCTATGACACGCTGACCCGATGTTCGGGACTGGCTGGGCAGGTGGCGGGGGCCTTCCGCGATGAGTGTCGAAAGGCGGGGCGGGCCACGCGGCGAGGACGCCACCGGACCCGGTGACCCACCGCAGGTGCCGGGCCAGGGAGGGCCGACCCGGATGCCACGGGACGGTGCCCCGGCTCGGGGTGGCGTCCCGGCGGAGGGCGGCCTTCCAGCGGCGGGCGGTGTCCCGGCCAGTTCTGGTGGCGTCCCGGCGGAGGGCGGCGCCCCGGCGGAGGGCGGTGCCCCAGCCAGGGGCGGCGCCCCAGCGGACGGCGGCCTTCCGACGGCGGGCGGTGTCCCGGCCAGTTCTGGTGGCGTCCCGGCGGAGGGCGGTGTCCCGGCGGAGGGCGGCGCCCCAGCCAGGGGCGGCGCCCCAGCGGACGGCGGCCTTCCGACGGCGGGCGGTGTCCCGGCCAGTTCTGGTGGCGTCCCGGCGGAGGGCGGTGTCCCGGCGGAGGGCGGCGCCCCAGCCAGGGGCGGCGCCCCAGCGGAGGGCGGCCTTCCGACGGCGGGCGGTGTCCCGGCACAGCGTGAAGTGCACGAGGGCAGTGTCCTGCCCCCGTCCCGGGAGCGGTACGACGGCGGCGTCCTGCCTCCGCCGCGCGAGCAGCCGGTGTCCGACGCGGAACTGATCGAAGGGATGCGCTCGGGGGACGACGCGGCCTACGAGGAGTTGTACCGGCGCCACGCGCACGCGGTGCGCCGGTACGCGCGCACCTGCTGCCGTGACGCCCACACCGCGGACGACCTCACCGCCGAGGTCTTCGCCCGCGTGCTCCAGGCGGTGCGGGGCGGTTCGGGCCCGGAGCACGCCGTGCGCGCCTACCTCCTCACCGCGGTCCGGCGCGTCGCCGCCGGCTGGACCCGGTCGGCGGGGCGGGAGCAACTGGTCGACGACTTCGCGGTGTTCGCCGCGCAGTCCACGCACACCGCCCAGGCGCCGGACGACGACACGCTGGAACTGGGCGCCGACGTCCGGGCCATGCACGAGGCCGAGCAGTCGATGGCCATGCGCGCCTTCCGTTCCCTGCCGGAACGGTGGCAGGCCGTGCTGTGGCACACCGAGGTGGAGGACGAGTCGCCGAGCGAGTTGGCCATGCTCTTCGGGCTGGACGCCAACGGCACCCGCGTGCTCGCCAGCCGCGCCCGCGAGGGCCTGAAGCAGGCCTATCTCCAAGCCCACGTCAGCGAAACCCTCGCCACCGACGAGCAGTGTGCCCGCTACGCGGACCGGCTCGGCACCTACGCGCGCGGCAGGCTGCGCACCCGGGCCGAACGGGGGCTGCGCCGGCATCTGGACGAGTGCGCCCGGTGCCGGCTGGCCGCCACTCAGATCGAAGAGGTTGCGAGCTGCATTCCGGCCGTGGTTCCGGTCGCGGTCATCGGCTGGTTCGGCGCCGCCGGTTACGCCAAGGCGGTGGGGCTCGTCGCCGGGGGCCTGGGCGCCGGTGCGGCCGGTGCCGCGGGCGCGGCGGGCGGTGCCGCGTCCGGCGGCGCGGGCGCGTCCGGCGGCGCCACGGTCTCCGAGGGCCTGGGCGCGCCGGTGAAGGCCGGGATCGCGGCCGGTGTCGTGGCGGTGGCCGCCGCGGCGGCGCTGGTCTTCGCGCTGGTCGGCGACGACACTCCGGTCGAACGGCCGCCGAAGGCGGGTCCGCCCGCCTCCTCACCGGTGGCCGAGCCGGCCCCGGACACACTCGCGCCCCCGGCACGGCCGCCCCGCCCGCACCCACCGGAGGCTGCCCCCCGGCCTTCTTCTCCCCCGACGCCCACGCCCGGCCCGACACCGCCTCCCCCGCCCGCGCCCTCCCCCGCACCGACGCCGGAACCGGCACCCACGCCGACCCCGAAATCACCGACCCCGAAACCATCGGCCCCGAAATCACCGACCCCGAAACCATCGGCCCCGGAATCACCGACCCCGAAACCATCGGCCCCGGAATCACCGACCCCGAAACCACCGGCCCCGGCACCGCCGCCCGCCCCGTCGGTCCACCGGTGGAGCGAGTTGGCGTACGACGTCGTCGGTGACGGCACCGGCCCCGAGATGCGGCTGGCCGGGAGCGGCTGGGTGTGGCAGCGGTCCGCCCTGTCGATCGGTGGCCGGCGGTACGCGCACGGTGTCACGGTGCACGGCCGCTCCTCCGTCACCGTCGTCCTCAACCGCTCCTGCTCGTCGTACGACGCACGCGTCGGCGTCGACGACCTGACGGCGGAGCTGGGCGGGGTCCGCTTCTCGGTGCACGCCGACGGCGCCCGGCTGTGGACCTCGGGCACGGTCGAGGGCGGGGACCCGGCGGTGCCCGTCCAGGTGGACCTCACGGGACGCGAGACAGTACGGCTGGTGGTCGAGCCGCACGGTCCCCTCGGCCCGGTGGCGCTCGCGGACTGGGCCCAGTCACGGTTCACCTGCGCGTAGCCGCGTACGGGAAGGGACGTGCAGGCGAGCGGTGTCCGCCCGAAGGCGCGTCACCCCCGCCGCGCCACCGCCCCCGCACCGCCCAGCGCACCCCGCTGCGGAGCGATCCCGGCCGGTACCGCGCGCTGGCGAGCCGGCGTACCCGTCCAGCAGGTGCCGCGCCGGGCCAGGAGGCGGCGGAGCCACAGTTCGAGGGAGACGAGGTCGGCCAGCCCGGCCAGGGGCAGTGTCTCACCGGCCGCCGCCGCCCGCACCGCCTTGCGCACGACCCGGGCCTCCACGAGCCCCGCCTCGGCGAGCAGCGGTGTGTCGAACAGCCCCAGCAGGGAGTCGGCGGCGACCCGCAGCCCCGTGCGCGCGGCGGAGGCCGCCACCGCCTGGGTGGGCTCGCCCCAGCCGCTCGGCAGCTCGCTCACGCCCGCCCCCTCCAGCACCTTGCGCAGGATCGCCGCCCGCGCCCCCGGCTGCACCCGCAGCGCCTCCGGCAGCGCGCGGCAGGCGCGGACGACCTGGTTGTCGAGGAACGGCGTGTGCAGTCGCTGGAAGCGGATCTCGGCGGCCTGCTCCAGCACCCGCACGTCCGCCGCGTGCCGCGTCAGTGCCGCACGCGCGCGGAAGTCACCGGGCCGCTGCCCCGGCCCCACCCCGGACCGCTGCGAGGACGTCTGCAGGCGAACCGATACTTCAGCCAGCGCCTCCCCGGTCAGCCAGCGCGCCGCCGGTCCGGGCCCCGCCCAGGTGAGGACGGCGAGCGACGCCTCCATGGCGCCGCCCCCGTCGGCCGGTGTGTCGAAACGCCGGTGCAGCAGCCGTTCGGCGAGCACTTCGATGCCGGTGCGGTACGGCGTCCGCGCCAGTCGCCGGGCCGCGCCGTACACGCGGGCGGGGACCAGCACCGAGCCGTCCGCCTTGGCCAGCGCGGCGACCGGCCGTACGAGGTGGCGCCGCTTGCGGTCCATCAGCAGGTCGGCCAGCCGCGCCGGGTGCGCGTCCAGCACCTGCCGCGCCCCGTACCCGGTGAAGTGGTCCGCGCTGCCCGCGGCCAGCCGCGCCCGGTGGCGTGCCGCGGCGACCAGGACGGAGCCCGGTTCGTCGGTCAGCGGCCCGTCCAGCGCGGCGTACGGCAGCACCTCCTCGTCGCCGGCGACGACCACGTGGTGCAGCCGCGGGTTGGCCGCCAGCGCGCCCGCCCGCTCCAGCTCGCCCTCCTGGCCGCCGACGGCGAGGTCGTTGAAGGTGACGGCCAGCAGCCGCTCCCCCGCCCCGGTACCGTGGCCGAGCAGGGTCCCCGGCCTCCCCGGCAGCCCGGCGGCCAGCAGCGCCAGCGTCCCCGAGGCCGGCCCGCCGGACAGGTCGGCGCCGATCCCGGGGGCCGGCATCCCGCGCGCGGCGCGCCGTTCCGCGGGTCCCATGCCGGGCACCGGTCCGGGGTCCATGCCGTCGCCGGGAACGTGGCGGGGCGCGGCGAGGCGGGTGCGTACGGCCTCCACCAGGGCGTCCCGGACACCGTCCACCGCCCGGTCGGGGTCGGCCGAGGGGGCCGCCACGGCGAGCGAGGCCACGGGCTCGTACCCGGCGATCTCACGCGCTCCGGCGCGCAGGATCAGCGCGTGCCCCGGCGGAACGCGCTTCACGCCGTCGTACGGGGTGGAGTCGTCCAGCGCGGCCGGCACGTCGGGGGCGGCGAGCAGTGCGGCGAGGTATCCGAAGTCGAGGTTGGCCTCGACGAGGTCGGCCAGGGGCAGCGCGGCCGTCGCGTACGCCGTGCCGCCCCTCCAGGGGGTGTGGAACACCGGGCGCGCACCCGCGAGGTCACCGCAGACCGTGACCCGCCGTCCCACCTGGACGACGGCCGTGTAGCTGCCGGGCCACGCCGTCAGGTGGCGCAGCGCCCCTCCGCGCGCGGCGAACAGCCCGACGCGCAGTTGCTCGTCGGTCGCGCCGCAGATGCCGAGGACGGCGATCCGGGTCTGCGGATCGACCGAGACGACGCGCACCTCGTCGGGGCGCCAGTCGCCGACCGCCCACAGGGGATCGGGGTCGCCCCACAACGGCTGGGCGCCCACGGGCTGTACGGTCTCGCCGTCGTACCCGGTGGTCCCCGCGGAGCCGCCCGCCCCGGTGATCCCCGCGGCTCCCACGGCGGCGCTGCTCCACCCCACCAACCACCGCATCGACGCCTCCACAGGCTGGGGACAACCAGTGCACCGTACGAACTGGTCCCATGCTGCCATGAAGGGCGCGCCGAAGAGCATCGGCGGAGCCGCACGTGCTCCCGTGAACCCGCCTCGGCGGGTGTCCACCCGCGGAGGCCGACTTCCTGCCCGGAGGGTGCGCGGACGACGCGAATGCGCCCCCACAACGCGCCCCTTAGCTCCCTGACGCGCCCTCAACTCCCGTGGTGAGGGCCGCGAAACCCTGGAAACACCAGGGTCTGTTTTCAGCCAAAGTGGCGTCACGCGGACACGTTCGAACACGCTCCGTACAGGCTTTGCGCACCGCCCGGCGGTGCGTGGTCCGGGAGGCGAGGCGCACCCCCCGGACCGGTCCGCCGCCCGCGGGGATGTAGGCGGCGGTGTCCCCCAGCCCACTGGATCCAGTACAGCGGGCCGACCCACGCGGCACCCATGGAACCGCTCCCCCCGTGGCCGGAGAAGAGCGCACGGCCGGGCGCACGGCCACACACCGGGAGCACGTGGCAACGCACCGTGCGCGCGCCGCACTTCGGCACGGACCACAATCCCGCCATCCGGAACAATGCCTCTTAACGCATGGGATCCGGCGAACTACGCTGGGTTTACGAATGCCGCGTGGTTATGCCAGCACGGCAGCCGTCTGTGTCGAGGGGTGGCGCATGTCCAGGGAGCAACGCGGGCCGAACGAAAAGCTCGGCACCGTTCTCGCCCTCGCGGGAATCAGCAACGCCGGCCTCGCCCGGCGTGTCAACGACCTCGGCGCGCAACGCGGGTTGACGCTTCGCTACGACAAGACGTCGGTGGCGCGCTGGGTGTCGAAGGGCATGGTGCCGCAGGGAGCGGCGCCGCACCTCATCGCCGCCGCCATCGGCCAGAAACTCGGCCGCCCGGTGCCGCTCCACGAGATCGGCCTGGCGGACGCGGACCCCGCTCCCGAGGTGGGCCTGGCCTTTCCCCGGGACGTCGGCCAGGCGGTCAGGTCCGCCACCGAGCTGTACCGTCTCGACCTCGCCGGACGCCGGACCGGCGGCGGCATCTGGCAGTCACTCGCCGGCTCGTTCGCCGTGAGCGCATACGCGACACCCGCCTCGCGGTGGCTGATAACCCCGGCCGACAGCTCGGTGGCGCGTGACGCGAGCCCGGCGGAGGGCTCCGGCGCACCGCTCAAAGTCGGCCACAGTGATGTGCGGAAACTGCGGGAGGCCGCCGAGGACGCCCGCCGCTGGGACTCCAAGTACGGCGGCGGCGACTGGCGGTCGTCGATGGTCCCCGAGTGCTTACGCGTAGAGGCGGCCCCGCTGCTCCTCGGTTCCTACTCCGACGAGGTCGGCCGCGCCCTGTTCGGCGCCTCGGCGGAGCTGACCCGCCTGGCCGGCTGGATGGCCTTCGACACCGGCCAGCAGGAGGCGGCGCAGCGGTACTACATCCAGGCCCTGCGCCTGGCCCGCGCGGCGGCCGACGTGCCCCTGGGGGGGTACGTCCTGGCCTCCATGTCGCTCCAGGCCACCTACCGCGGCTTCGGCGACGAGGGCGTGGACCTCGCCCAGGCCGCCCTCGAACGCAACCGCGGCCTGGCCACCGCCCGCACCATGAGCTTCTTCCGCCTCGTCGAGGCCCGCGCACACGCGCGTGCCGGCGACGCGCCGGCGGCCGGCGCCGCCCTCAAGGCCGCCGAGAGCTGGCTGGAGCGGGCCCGCCCCGGCGACAGCGACCCGTCGTGGCTGGGTTTCTACTCCTACGACCGGTTCGCCGCCGACGCCGCCGAGTGCTACCGCGACCTGAAGGCACCGCGCCAGGTCCGCCGGTTCACCGAGCAGGCCCTGTCGCAGCCGACGGAGGAGTTCGTCCGCTCGCACGGCCTCAGGCTCGTCGTCTCGGCCGTGGCCGAGCTGGAGTCGGGCAATCTGGACGCGGCCTGCGAGCAGGGCGTGCGGGCGGTGGAGGTAGCCGGCCGCATCTCCTCGGCCCGCACCACCGAGTACGTCAAGGACCTCCTCCACCGCCTCGAACCGTACGGCGACGAGCCGCGCGTGGCCGAGCTGCGCGAGCGCGCCCGGCCGCTGCTGATGACCACGGCCTGATCCGCCGGCGCTTCCCGGGTTTGAGGGCGTTGTCAGTGGCGCAGTGCACTATCGAGGCCGGGAGGTGCACCGGGAGATGGAACGAGTGCGGACCGCGACCGCGCAGCGCGTCGCGTACGACTGCGACGTGCTGGTGATCGGCGGCGGAATCGTCGGCCTGTCGACGGCGTACGCGATCACGCGCGCCGCCCCGGGCACCCGGGTCACGGTCCTGGAGAAGGAGCCGGGCCCGGCCCGGCACCAGACGGGCCGTAACAGCGGCGTCATCCACAGCGGCGTCTACTACCGTCCGGGCTCCCTGAAGGCCCGCTACGCGGTGCGGGGCGCCGCCGAGATGGTCAAGTTCTGCGCCGAGTACGGCATCGCCCACACCGTCACCGGCAAGCTGATCGTCGCCACCCACCGCTCCGAGCTGCCCCGGCTGCACGCCCTCGTGCAGCGCGGCCGGGAGAACGGCATACCGGTCCGCGAGCTGGGCGCGGCGCAGATTCCGGCGTACGAGCCGGAGGTGCGCGGCCTCGCCGCCATACACGTCGGCACGACCGGCGTCTGCGACTACGTCGCCGTGGCCCGGCACCTGGCACGGGCCTCGGGCGCCGAGATCCGCTACGGCGCGCGGGTCCGGCACATCGACCGGCGCCCGGGCCTCGGAGTGGCCGTCCGCACCCGCTCCGGGGACGTGCTCCGGGCCCGCGTCCTGGTCAACTGCGCCGGCCTGCACTGCGACGAGATCGCCCGGACGACCGGGGACGACCCGGGCATGCGGATCGTCCCCTTCCGGGGCGAGTACTACGAGCTGGCCCGTCCCGAGCTGGTGCGGGGCCTGGTGTATCCGGTGCCGGATCCGGCGTTCCCGTTCCTCGGGGTGCATCTGACCCGCGGCATCGACGGGGGCGTCCACGTCGGGCCCAACGCGGTGCCGGCGCTGGCCCGGGAGGGGTACGGGTGGGGCGTGGTGCGGCCCGGCGAGCTGGGCGGGACGCTGGCCTGGCCGGGCTCGTGGCACATAGCCCGGCGGCACTGGAGGTACGGAGCGGGCGAGCTGCGCCGGTCACTGTCCAAAAGGGCGTTCACCACCGCCGTACGCAGGCTGCTGCCCGGCGTCACGGAGGACGACCTGGTGCCGGCGCCGGCCGGGGTGCGGGCGCAGGCGGTGCTCGCGGACGGGACGCTGGTGGACGACTTCCTCATCCGCGAGGGCGCCCACGCCGTCCACGTGCTGAACGCGCCGTCCCCCGCGGCGACGGCGGCGCTGCCGATCGGCCGGGAGGTCGGCCGCAGGGCCCTGGCCGTGCTCGGAGGCGCGTGACCCGGGCGACCGACCGTAAAATCGGGTGCACTGTGTCTGATTTCCGCAGCGCTTCCGACGCTCCCCAGCCAGCCGCCCCCCATGCCGGCGCCTCCCCGGGGCACGCCCGTGCCAAGGGCGAGCCCCGTTTCCCGGACGGTCCGAAGGCCGACCCGGCCGGGTCGCACTTCGAGCGGCGGATCCGGAGTTTCCAGCCTCGGCGCAGCCGGGTGACCACCGGGCAGGCGGACGCCCTGCAGCGGCTGTGGCCGACGTGGGGGCTGGACGTCGACGGGCAGCGGGTCGTCGACCTCCCCGAGCTGTTCGGGAACGACCGCCCCGTCGTCCTGGAGATCGGTTTCGGCATGGGCGAGGCCACCGCCCGGATGGCCGCCGCCGACCCGGACACCAACCTCCTCGCCGTGGACGTCCACACCCCCGGCCAGGGCAACCTGCTGGCTCTCGCGGAGCGCCAGGGCCTGTCCAACATCCGGGTGGGCAACGGCGACGCGATCATCCTCCTGCGCGAGATGCTCGCCCCCGGCTCCCTCGCCGGGCTGCGCGTCTACTTCCCCGACCCCTGGCCCAAGAAGCGGCACCACAAGCGCCGCCTGATCCAGCCGGAGTTCCTCACCCTGGCCGCGACGCGGCTGGCGCCGGGGGCCGTCGTGCACTGCGCCACCGACTGGGAGCCGTACGCCGAGCAGATGCTGGAGGTGCTCACCGCGCACCCCGGCTTCGAGAACACCGTGCCGGACGGTGGCTTCGCGCCGCGTCCCGCGCACCGGCCGCTGACCCGTTTCGAGGGCCAGGGACTGGACAAGGGGCATGTGGTGAACGACCTGCTCTTCCGCCGCGTACAGCACCTCGCGCCGCACCCCGCGGCACCCGGCGACCAGCGCCCGGAACAGCACCGCGTTCAGCACACGGAACAGTACGGGGAACGGCACCGGGGCCGGCACGAGGAGCGGCGGCCCCCCACCGGTTAGGGTCCATGCCGTGGCCACCTGTCCCCCGTACCCGACGCGTCCGCCCACACGTCCGCGTCCGCACTGGTGGCAGCACCCCTGGGTCCGCTACGGCGCGCTGGTCACCCTGCTCGCGCTCTCGGGTCTGGTGATCCTGGCCCTGGTGCGCGAACAGACCGGCACCCAGGGGTTCCTGGTGGGGCTCGGCCTCGCGGTCCTCCCCGTGCCCCTGCTCATCGCCGCGTTCCGCTGGCTGGACCGGGTCGAGCCCGGCCCCTGGCGGAACCTGCTGTTCTGCTTCGCCTGGGGCGCCTGCGCGGCGGCGCTGATCGCGATCGTCGCCAACAGCTTCGCGACGAGATGGATAGCGACCGCCACCGCGGACCCGTCCGGCGCGGACACCCTGGGAGCCACGGTGATAGCCCCGGTCGTCGAGGAGTCCGCCAAGGCCGCCGCCGTCCTCCTGGTCTTCGTCTTCCGCAGGCGCGACTTCAGCGGCATCGTCGACGGCGTGGTCACAGCCGGCGTCACCGCCACCGGGTTCGCCTTCACCGAGAACATCCTCTACCTGGGCAACGCCTTCGGCACCGACCAGCTCACCGGCGGCGGCATCGCGTCCGTCACCGCGGCGACCTTCTTCGTCCGCATCGTGATGTCGCCGTTCGCCCATCCGCTCTTCACCGTGCTCACCGGCATCGGCTTCGGCCTCGCCGCGCTCACCACGGGCCGCGACCGCCCACGCCGTGCCCTGCTCCCCCTGACCGGCCTGCTGCTCGCGATGGGCACGCACGCGCTGTGGAACGGTTCGGCCGCCTTCGGCGAGTACGGCTTCTTCGCCGTGTACGCGGCGTTCATGGTCCCGGCCTTCGGCCTGCTGACCTGGCTGGTGATCCGGGCCCGGCAACGCGAACTGCGCTCCGTGCGCACCGAGCTGCCCGTGTACGTCCTGGCCGGGTGGCTGTCGCCCGCGGAGCCGTACGCGCTCGGTTCGATGCGCGCCCGCCGCATCGCCCGCCGGCACGCCCGCCGGTACGCCGGGAAGGAGGCGGCACGGGCGGTGGCCCGGTACGAGGCGTACGCGACCTCGCTGGCGTTCCTGCGGCAACGGGGGCGCCGGGGCGGGGCGGGCGCCGACTTCGCCGTACGGGAGCGGGAGCTGCTGGAGGCCCTGTGGCACCGGCGCGGGGCGGCCCGCCCGGCCCTGGACCACGCGGCCCGGGCCACGGCACCGCCCGTGCCGCGCCCGCCCGGGTACGGCCCCGGCCCGTACCCCGGCCACGGCCCCTACGGCCACGCCCCCCTGGCTCCGGCGTGGTACCCCACCCCCCAGTACCTCCCGTACGCCCCGCCCGGCCCCTACCGGCCGTAGGCCTCCGCGTCCAGGGCGTCCTCGGCTGCCGACGACCGTCCTCGATGTTCAGGGCGGACGGACCCGGGTACTCGGAGGACCGGTCGGCCCCGGTGGCGAGGACGACGTCACCACGGCCGCCGTCGGCCCGCGGAGAAGTCGCGTCCCGCGTCAGCGAACGCGGCGGGTCCGCAGGGGCATGGAAGCGGGTGCGGCACGCGCGAACCGGCAGCCCTGACGTCGGGGGGTCGCCGTCAGGACCGCCGGGGGCCCTTGGGGCCGTGAAAGGGTCCGGTCAGGGGGTCAGGCCCTTGCTCTGCAGCCAGGCCATCGGGTCGATCCCGCCGCCGTCGGCGGTGTGGACCTCCATGTGGAGGTGGGCGCCCGTGACGTTGCCGGTGGCGCCGACGCGGCCGATGACGTCACCGGTGTTGACCTTCTGGCCGACGCTGACGCTGATGGACGACTGGTGGGCGTACCAGATCTCCGTGCCGTCGTCGAGGGTGAGCACCGTCTTGTAGCCGTACGAGCCCTCGTAGCCGGCGGACGTGATGGTGCCGCTGTGGACCGCCTTGAGCAGCGTGCCCGTGGGGGCGGCGAAGTCGAGGCCGGTGTGGTAGCCGGAGGACCAGTAGGCGCCGGCCTGGCCGAAGCTGGAGGAGATGGTGTACGAGGAGGTCGGCAGCGTGTACTGCTCGGCCAGCTTCGCGAGCCGCTCGGCCTCGGCCTTCTTCGCGGCCTCCTCCTCCGCCTTCTTCTTGGCGGCGGCGGCCTCGGCCTCGGCCTCCTTCTCCGCCTTGGCGGCTGCTTCCGCCGCCTTCTTCTCGGCGGCTGCCGCGGCCTCGGCCGCGGCCTTGGTCTCGACCTGGGCCTGCTGCTGCTCGGCCTGCGCCATGATCCGGGCCCGCAGCGTCTCACCGGCGTCGGTGGTGCCCTGCGCGGTGTCGGCGGTCGCGGTCGCGCCGATGCCGCTGAGCGGGGTGGCGGAGCCCTCGGGCTCCGGCTCCTCCTCGTCGGCGATGAGCGAACCGACGTTGGGCAGGTCCGGCATGGAGATCGAGACCGGCGGCTTGCCGGTCTGCGCGCTGGCCATGCCGCCCGCTCCGACGGCGGCTATGACACCGACGCCGAGGACGGTGGAGCTGCGGGCGAGTCCGCCGCGCTGCTTGGCCACGCGGTGCCGGCCACGGACGGGGCGGATGGATTCCGCGGTGGGATTCCACTCCTCCCAAGGGCCCTCTTCGGTGCGGTGACGGTCGTGACCGAAGGTGTCGGTGTCGTGCGTGCTCGGCACGAACGGGGCCTCGGGGGCAGGCCGGTTGGACGCCACGTGGGCGTACTCCTTTCCTTCCTTTCGCCTACCGGGTTAGCTGACGGGTTCGGAGCAGGAAGGTCTCCTACGCGCGTATACCCGCCGTGTCTCCACGGCGTCATACGCCCGATTCACCCCAATGTGGTGGTTCCCCGGTTCCCTTGCGGGATTCGGCGCGTGCGCACGGAGCCGCCTTCTGTGACGGCTGGGACGACCGCGCTGCGTTATCGAACGTTAATAGACGCGGGGCTCGGATTCCAAGCCGTTCCTCTTGATCGTTAACGGATCCGGCCGTGACGTACACCTCACGACCGGTGAAAACCGGGCGAGTTGACCCGCCCTCGGTATTCCCCTTCACGCCACGAGTTTCTGATGGTGTGTCAGTTGTTACGCGGAGGGGGGTCGTCACGTCACCGCTCGTGACAACGATCAAGGTCGTCGTCTCAGGGACGCCGTACGGCGAGCAGCGCCATGTCGTCCGCCATCCCGCCCCCGGAGTGCCGGCGCACGTCCTCGGCCAGGGCGTCGAGCAGTTCCCCCGGATGCCGGAAGGCGCAGCCGGCCAGCCGCTCCTGCGGATCGTAGAACTCGCCCCGGGCGTCCCGGGCTTCCGACAGTCCGTCGGTGTACAGCAGCAGGGTGGCCCCGCCGGGGAAGACGTCCTCCTGCGCCCGGTCGGGCCACACGCCCAGCTCGCCCATGCCGAGCGGCAGCGCCGACTCCCGGGCGGGCAGCGGGCGCAGGGTGCCGTCGGCGTACAGCAGCAGCGGGGGCGGGTGACCGCGGTTGACGATGCGGACGACCCCGTCGCCGTGCGGGAGTTCGGCGAGTACGGCGGTGGTGAACCCCTCGAAGGCGTCCAGCCCGCCGCGCCGGGTGCCCTCGCGCGCCAGCGCCCGCTCCAGGCGCTGTGCCACCGCTTCCAGGCTCGCCTCCTGCTCGGCGGCCTCCCGGAAGGCGCCGATCACGACGGCGACGGCGGCCACCGCGCCCATGCCCTTGCCGCGCACGTCCCCGACGATGAGCCGCACGCCCCGTGAGCTGTCCTGCACCGCGTACAGGTCGCCGCCGATGAAGGCGTCCGCCTGCGCGGCCTCGTAGCAGGCGGCGATCTCGAAGCCGCCGATCCGGTCGGCGGGCTCGGGCAGCACGGCGCGCTGGGCGGCCTCGGCGATCTCGCGGACGGTGACGAGGCGCTCCCCGGTGCGGCGGACGAAGGCGTTGACGAGGACGGCGAGTGCGGCGACCGTCGCGATGGTGATCAGTTCGGTGAGGGAGTCCACGTAGTGGGCGACGCCCTTGCTCAGTTGCAGCCCGACGACGGCGGCGACCACGGCGACACCGGTGAGCGCCGTACCGCGCCGTGAGTAGACCGGGGCGGCGACCAGGGGCGCGGCCGTGTAGAGGGGACCGGCCGTGAAGTACCTCGGGGTGAAGATGTCGTACAGGACGGCGACGACGATCAGCAGCACGGGGAGCAGGCGCACCAGGGTCCGCCCGTACGGTATCCGCCGCCGGCGCCCGGTCCCGGTGGACGGCGCCGGCTGCGCCCGGTGTCCGAGGCCCGGGTCGGGCACGGGATCGCCGGGGAGCCGGCCGCCGGCCCTGGCGTACGCTCCCTCGTCGTCCACGTCACCTGGCCGCACCACTCGTCTCCCGCCACCCCGAACGTCCGCGCCGTTTGTCGTCCCGCCTCCAGGTTTCCCGGAGCGGGGGCGGGCGGCGAGCCGTGAGGGCCGACCGGGTGAACGCACCGAAGGCCGGAATCCTCAAGGATTCCGGCCTTCGGTCTTCAGTAGCGGGGACAGGATTTGAACCTGCGACCTCTGGGTTATGAGCCCAGCGAGCTACCGAGCTGCTCCACCCCGCGCCGTTGTGTCTCCACTGTACGTCATCCGGGGGGCTGAATGCACATCCGTGTCCCGCTACCCCTCCAGATGGCGGTTCGGCGCCTTCGCCCGCTGCTCGTACTCGGGCAGTACGACGACGACGGCGCCCCCGGCGGCGAGCACTCCGCTGCCGTCCGCCCCCGGCACGAAGGTGTCCGGCTCCCGCCAGGCCGTGACCACGCGCCGTACCCCGGCGTCGAGGATCAGCCGGGCGCAGGGCGCGGGCCGGGAGGCGCGGCGGGCGCACGGCTCCAGGCTGCTGTAGACGGTGGCGGTCGCGAGCCGCGGGTCGGCGGGGTCGGCCTTCGCGAGCGCCGCCTCCTCGGCGTGCACGACGGGGTCGCTCCCCTCCCGCGAGTGCCCCCGCGCCAGCTCGCTCCCGTCGGCGGCGACCACGACCGCCCCCACACTGAACGCCGTCCCGGACGGCGGGCACAGCTCGGCCAGCTCGCAGGCGAGCGCCAGCCAGTGCCGGTCGGCGGCGGTGACGCGGTCACCGGTGCCGGGGGCGGTGGGCAGGTACCGCGTCAGCACCACGTCCTCGATGCGCCGCGACTCCACCAGCCGCAGCCGCCCGCCCTGGTAGGCGCCGGGTCCGAACAGCCGGGGCGCGTCCGGATCCCCCACGAACAGCGGCGCGAGGACGAGCTGGAGTTCGTCGGCGAGTTCCTGCTGCAACAGCTGGGTGTGCACGGTCCCGCCGCCCTCGACCATGAGCCGCCGTACGCCTCGCCGGTCGTGCAGGTACTCCAGCGCCGCCCGCCAGTCGAGCGCGGCACCGAGCGGCACGACGTCGGCGGCGAGCCCCAGCGCGTGGGCATGCCGGGCCCCCTCGTCCGTGGTGAGGAGCACCTTCTCCCCTCCCGTGTGCCAGAACGCCGCCGCCGGGTCCAGCTCGCCGGTGGCGCTGACCGTCGCCTTCAGCGGGTACTCCGCCTCCCCGGCCGCGACCCGGGCCGCCCGCCGCTCGTCGGAGTTCACCAGCAGCCGCGGGTTGTCGGCCCGGATCGTGCCGGCGCCGACGAGGATCGCGTCGACGGAGGCCCGCACCTCGTCGACGCGGTCGAAGTCGGCCGGGGAGGAGAGCAGGAGCCGGTCGGGGCCGGTGTCGTCCAGGTAGCCGTCGAGGGAGACGGCGGCGGAGAGGAGGACGTAGGGGAGGGGCATCAGGGGCGCTCCATGGGAGGCGTGGACGTTGTCCGGGGCGATCGGTCCTTGACCGTCACCAGTTCAGCACGGGCCTCGTCGACCATCTCCCGGACCGACTCCGGCAGCGCTTCGCGGTCCGCCAGAGCGTCAAGCCGCCAGTCCGTCTGCCGAGCCGGCCCCAGGAACTCATCGGTCACTGGCCGGGCTCCGTCTGCCGCACCCGGTGCCGGATCTGCGAGGCCTCTTCGAGCAACTCCTTGGCCTCGACGACTCGGTGGAATCCGCCGCACGGTGGTGGAGATCAGCCATGTGTGCGTCGAGCGCCGGATCGCGAGCGATCGCGTACTCGGCCCACCAGCGGGCCATGAACGCGGGGAGAGGACCGATGTCGAAGGTGTCGGCGATCGCCCACTTCCAGTGCTCGTCGAAGTCGGGCAGCAGCTGGGGAGCGTACTGGGCAATGGCAGCGCGCAACGCCTCTGGATTCCGCTCGGGCATGCGAGGAACGACCGGCGTCGGTTCTGCGGCGTGTGCGGTCATGACCGGACGTACTCCTCTACGCTCCTTCGGCGCTCTGTGCCTACGCGACGATAATCCGTCCCGACAACCCGGGTGTCAGCTCAGATGGCGTCGGTGCCGTCGTCCGCTTCGGGCAGGCGTCGGCCACGGGACTCCGCGACCCTCAGCGCGTCGGCTAGGCACTCCGTCAGCCGGATCGCGGTGTAGCGGACCTCGGCGTTCGGGGACACGGGGTCGTCCAGCAGATGGCGGGCGGAGCGGAGCACGTCCAGTCCTTCGGTGAGCTGCCGGGCCTCCGTCTCGTCGGCGAGGCGCGACACGATCCCGCTCCCGTCGCCGGGGGCGAGGAAGCAGGGCTTGCCTTCCGGTGACAGCCAGGGCAGGAGCCGTAGCGCGGTGTACGCCGTCATCAGGCGGCCGCCTTCCGCGCGCCGACGACGTGCTGATCGAGGTCGATGCCGAAGTCGGCGGCGAGCACGAGGGCGAGGCGGCGGTGCCGCCGGCGGTCCTGCTCCTGTTCCTGCTCGTGGGCGGTGAGGTAGGGGCGGACGAGGCGGGATGCGGTGCCGTCGAGGGGGAGGTGACGGCAGTACGGGGAGTGGTGGAGGGGGAGGCGCGCGGGGGCGGTGCTGGGGAGGGGGCGGGGGCGCGGGGTGCTGCCCGCGCGGTGGGTTCCGGTGCCCGGGCCGAAGAGAAGGCCCAGCCAATGGGCGAAGCGGTGGATAAGGTCGTGCATGTCGACGCTCCTCGTAAGCGTTGGCCGTGCCCCGGGAGGTCTAGCCACCTCGCCGGGGTCTTTACGTGCCCGAGGCTAACTTGGAGGACAGCCCTCTACATACAAGTACAGAGGGATCCACTCGAATGGGGAGGTCAAAATGTGCATACGTTGGACACGTGAGCGATACAGAGCACACGGCAGCCTTGGACCCGATGAGCGCGAGGCCGCTCTACGTCCAACTCGCCGACGTCATCACGAAGAAGATCGAGTCGGGGGAACTGGCACCGGACAGGCCCATCCCCTCGGAGAACCATCTCGCCGACGAGTACGGCGTAGCCCGACTCACCGCGCGCCGTGCCGCGCAGGAACTCCGCGAACGGGGACTCATCGTCACCGTGC
Source organism: Streptomyces sp. JK94 (assembly GCF_053613315.1). Taxonomy (NCBI): domain Bacteria; kingdom Bacillati; phylum Actinomycetota; class Actinomycetes; order Kitasatosporales; family Streptomycetaceae; genus Streptomyces; species Streptomyces sp. JK94. Next base: position 23,415 of record NZ_JBSICH010000007.1, read on the forward strand.
GCGGCAAGGGATCGTTCGTCGTGGAGCGGCCGCCCACCAGCGCCCCCGCCAACGACGAGGACAAGCCCACCAGCTGACGGCCCCGGGGCGGGGCCGCCCGTACCGCCGCTTGACTCTCCAGGGACTGGAGACCGGAGCGTGTGCGTCATGAACGGCGCGACGCCCCCGCACTCGATCGGTGAACTGTCGGCCCGCACCGGCGTGCCGGTACGGACGATCCGGTTCTACTCGGACACCGGCCTGCTGCCACCCACTCACCGCACCCCGGCCGGCTACCGCCGTTACAGCGACGCGGCCCTGAGCCGGCTCCACCTCATCTGCGTCCTGCGGGAGCTGGACGTCGACCTCGCCACCGTCCGCCGCGTCCTGGACGGCGACCTCCCCGTCGCCGAGGTCGCCGCCGCGCACGCCGACGCCACCGCCCTCCAGATCCGCGTGCTGCGAACGCGGCAAAGCATGCTGCGTCTCGTTGCCCAGCGCGGCTCGAGCATCGAGGAGACAGTTCTCATGCACCGCCTCTCCCGCCTCACCTCCGACGAACGACGGCGCATGGTGGCCGACTTCATCGCCGACCTCAGCACCGACACTCCCCGCGCCCGCAGCGGTGCCGCCGCCCTGCGCACCGCCCTGCCCGATTTCCCCGACGTACCGTCCGACGCGCAGCTCGCCGCGTGGGTGGAGATCGCCGAACTCATCGCCGACGACGGCTTCCGCGCGCGCATGGCGCAGGCGGCGGTCCCGCCCGCCGACGAGGACGCCCTGCCGGGTGTGGCTCCCGAGGCGGTGGCGGAGCTCATCCCCTTCGTCAGACAGACCGTCGCCGCCGCGAGGGCCGCGGACATCGACCCGGACGGTGACGATGCCGTCCCGTTCGTCGACGCCGTCGTGGAGCGCTTCGCCGCCACCCTCGGCCGCCCTGACGGCACCGAACTGCGGGAGTGGATGGCCCGGCAGTTCGAGGCGGGACACGACCCGCTCGTCGAGCGGTACTGGCGCCTGGTCTGGATCGTCAACGACTGGCAGGTGGTTCCCGCGCACCTTCCCTTCCAACCCTGGATGGTCAAGGCCCTGCGCCGCCGGGACTTGCCGTAAGGGGCGCTCGCGCTCACACACGAGCCCGGAAACGAGTCAGCGCCCGGGTCGGCCGAAGCCGACCCGGGCGCTGTGCGGCAGGTCAGAGGGCGTGCGCCCGCCTGCGAACCGTAGGCCCTGTGGGACTCGAACCCACAACCAATGGATTAAAAGTCCACTGCTCTGCCAATTGAGCTAAGGGCCCCTGGGGTGTTGTGTGATGGTGCCACACCGAGCATAGCCCGACGCGGCCGGGAGGCCGATCGGGTATCGGGGTTCCGGCCGCGTCGTGCCGGTCTCGGGGGGGCACGGGTTAGGGGTCGACCGGCTCGGGGGCGTTCGCGCGGGCGGCGGCGCGGGCCCGGGTGCGTTCGTGGTCGGGGTTGAGGAACCAGTGCCGGGCCGACGCCAGCCACCAGGTCGCGGCGAAGCCGAGGACGGCCAGGACGGCGACCGGCGCATAGTTGAAGGTCTCCCGGGTGACCGGGGAGACCTGCGGCAGCATGAACAGGACCGTGATGAAGCAGACCCACGCCACCGCCACCACGCCCACCGCCCGCGACCAGCGGCCCAGGTGCCAAGGGCCCCGCTCGAAGGCGGCGCCCTTGCGCACGCGCAGCAGGGTCGGGATGACGTAGGCGATGTAGAGGCCGATGACGGCGATCGACGTCACCGCCGCGTACGCCGTGACGTTGATGAGGTAGGGCAGGCCGAGGAGCAGTGCGGACAGCGCGGCCAGCCAGACCGCCGCGACCGGCGTGCGGGTGCGCGGGTGGACCGAGTGCCAGACGTGGGAGCAGGGCAGCGCGCCGTCGCGCGAGAAGGCGTAGATCATGCGGCTGTTGGCCGTCACCGACGCCATCCCGCAGAACAGCTGCGCTCCGATGACCACCAGCAGGAGCAGTTTGCCGGCGGTGGCGCCGAGCGCGTCGAGCAGGATCTGCGCGGGCGGCGCGCCGGTCGGGGAGGTAAGGGCCCCCTCGTAGGACTGGATGGCGAAGGTGAAGCCGAGGAGGAGGACGAAACCGGCGATCCAGGACGTCCAGATGGAGCGGACGATGCCCTGCGGGCCGGCCGTGGACGCGTCGCGCGTCTCCTCGGTCATGTGGGCGGAGGCGTCGTAGCCGGTGAAGGTGTACTGGGCCATCAGCAGGCCGAGCAGGACGACGTAGACGCCGCTGCCCCAGCCGGTGTTGTTGACGAACTCGCCGAAGACGAAGGACGCCGACTGGTGGTGGTCCGGCGCGAAGGTCAGCGCGCCGACGATGACCGCGACACCGACGACGTGCCACCAGACGCTGATGCTGTTGAGCAGGCCGACGATGCGGACGCCGAAGGTGTTCAGCAGGCCGTGGAGGACCAGGATGGCCGCGAAGAGCAGGATCGTGCGGCCGGGGGTGACCTCGAAGCCGAACTGGAGGTTCAGGTAGGCCCCCAGGAAGGACGCCGCGCCGAAGTCGATGCCGGCGGTCACCGCGACCTGGCCCAGCACGTTGAACCAGCCCGTGAACCAGGCCCAGGCGGCGGCCGTGCGGGGCGGCGCGAGACGGTGCGCCCAGAAGTACAGGCCCGCCGAGGTCGGGTACGCCGAGCAGATCTCGGCCATCGCCAGGCCGACGAAGAGGGTCATCAGGCCGACGGCGACCCAGCCCCACGTGATGACGGCCGGGCCGCCCGTGTTCATGCCGAACAGGTAGAGGGTCAGGCAGCCGGAGAGGACCGAGATGATGGTGAAGGAGACCGCGTAGTTGGAGAACGCCGACATGCGGCGGGCCAGGACCTGGGTGTAGCCGAGCTGGGCCAGCCGTTCCTCGTCCGAGAGCCCGCCCGCCTTGGCGTCGTCTGTCATGCCCCCAGCATTTCCCCTGCGGAACACGTGACATGCGTCACTCCACGGCCGAAAGCGAAACGCCGTGGCCCCCACCCGGAGGGGGCGGGGGCCACGGCGCTCGGTGCGTGCTGTCTCGGCAGCCGCCGCTCAGCCTCTCAGCCGGTCGGCCGGCAGCGGTCAGCCGTTGCGCTTCCAGCGCGGCTTGTCGTCACGGCGGCCGAAGGAGGAACCGCGGTGGTCGTCACGGCGGCCGTACGGGCGGTCGTGACCACCGGAACGGAAGCCGGGACGGTCGCCCTGACGGTCCCGGTTGAACGGACGGTCACTGCCGGGACGGTCGCTCTGACGGTCGCGGTTGAACGGACGGTCACTGCCGGGACGGTCGCCCTGACGGTCGCGGTTGAACGGACGGTCACTGCCGGGACGGTCGCCCTGACGGTCCCGGTTGAACGGACGGTCACTGCCGGGACGGTCGCCCTGACGGTCCCGGTTGAACGGACGGTCACTGCCGGGACGGTCGCCCTGACGGTCCCGGTTGAACGGACGGTCACTGCCGGGACGGTCGCCCTGACGGTCCCGGTTGAACGGACGGTCACTGCCGGGACGGTCGCCCTGACGGTCCCGGTTGAACGGACGGTCACTGCCCCGGTGTCCGCCGCGGTCGTCACGACGCTCGAAGGAACGCCCACCACGGTCACCGCCACGGTCGCCCCGGTCGTCACGGCGGAAACCACCACGGTCACCACCGCGGTCGTCACGACGCTCGAACGAACGCCCACCACGGTCACCACCGCGGTCGCCCCGGTCGTCACGGCGGAAACCACCACGGTCACCACCGCGGTCGTCACGACGCTCGAACGAACGGCCACCACGGTCGTCACGACGCTCGAACGAACGCCCACCACGGTCACCACCGCGGTCGCCCCGGTCGTCACGGCGGAAACCACCACGGTCACCACCGCGGTCGTCACGACGCTCGAACGAACGCCCACCACGGTCGTCACGACGCTCGAACGAACGCCCACCACGGTCGTCACGACGCTCGAACGAACGGTCACGGCCGTTGCCGCCGCTCCGCTCGGTCCTCTCCACGTCCCGCGCGCCCGGCTGCTCGGGCAGCGAGACCTCGGCCCCGGAGACCGCCGCGGCCACCTCGGCCTGCACCGTCTCCGGGTCCTCGCCGCGCTCCCGCGCGACCCGGGCGACCAGGCGGTCCGCCTCCTCGCGCAGCTCGGTCGCACGCCGCTGGGCCCGCTCCAGCTCCTTGGTGAGCTGGGTGACCTCGCGCTCGGCCTGCTGCGCCGCGTTGCCCGCCGACTCGGCCTGGACCTCGGTCATCGACCGGGCCCCGGTGATCTCGGCGACCTCCGGCTCGAAGGCCGCGCCGCCCTGGATGATGTGGCGCGTGGCGTCGACGCCCGCGTCCTCCATCAGCCGGAAGATCTGGCGCCGCTGGTGCGGCAGGGAGAGGGAGACGACGGTGCCGGTACGGCCGGCGCGTGCCGTACGGCCGGCGCGGTGCAGGTAGTCCTTGTGGTCGCCGGCCGGGTCGACGTTGAGCACCAGGTCGATGCCGTCGACGTGGATGCCGCGCGCGGCGACGTCGGTGGCGACCAGGACGTTGACGTACCCGTCCTTGAAGTCGGCCAGGGTGCGGGTGCGCGCGCCCTGGGTCATGCCGCCGTGCAGCGCGTCGGCCTTCACGCCCGAGTCGCGCAGCTGCTCGGCGACGCGGTCGGCGCCCAGCTGGGTGCGGACGAAGATGATGGTGCGGCCCTTGCGGGAGGCGATGGCCGCGGTGACCGGCGCCTTGTCCTTGGGCTTCACGACCAGGATGTGGTGCGACATGGTCGTCACGGCGCCCTGGGCGGCGTCGACCTCGTGGCTGACCGGGTCCTTCAGGTACCGGTCGACGAGGGTCTTGATCTCGTTCTCCATGGTCGCGGAGAACAGCATCCGCTGGCCGCCCGCCGGGATCTGGTCGAGCAGCTCGGTGACCTCGGGCATGAAGCCCAGGTCGGACATCTGGTCGGCCTCGTCGAGGACGGCGATCTCCACGTTCGCCAGGGAGCAGGCGCCACGGTTGATGATGTCCCGCAGGCGGCCCGGCGTGGCGACGAGGACGTCGACACCGCGCTCCAGGGCGTAGATCTGGTTGCCCATGGAGGTACCGCCGCAGACGACCTTCATCTTCAGGCCGAGGACGTCGCCGTACGGCTGGAGCGCGTCCGCGACCTGCATGGCCAGCTCACGGGTCGGCGTCAGGATGACGGCGCGCGGCTTGTGCTTCTCGGTGCGGCCGCCGGCCAGCGTGGCCAGGGTCGGCAGACCGAAGGAGAGGGTCTTGCCGGAGCCGGTGCGGCCCCGGCCGAGGATGTCCTTGCCCTCCAGCGCGTCCGGGATGGTCGCGGCCTGGATCGGGAAGGGGGAGGTCACGCCGTTCTGCGTGAGCTTGCGCACGACGCCCTCGGGGAGGCCCAGAGAGGCGAAGGTGACCTCGGGGACCTCAGGGACCTCGACGGCCTCGGGGGTCACAGAGGCCTCGACGGCCTCGGGGGTCACGGAAGCCTCGACGGCCTCCGGTGCGCCCTCTACGCCTTCGGCGTTCTCGGGCACGACGACGTGATCAGTACTGATGATGGACATGCGAATGCGAAACCTTCCGGAGTCTCTCGTCGGCACGCGCCCGTCAACTCCGTGAATCGCGATTCGCAATACGACCGCCTCGATGCGGTCCACCACGGCAAAGGAGAGTACGCGCCACACGGCGCGCTCTGCGGTGGCGCCGGGCAAATGGGATCAAACGATCTACCACCATACGCACCCCCCACCCCCGAAGGCAAACCGAGTAGCACATGCCCAGGTCAGCCGGGCTGCCGACCCTGTCACCAGCCCCCGCCCGCGCCCCGCCCCTCTCCGTCTCCGTCGCACCGCCCCTCCGCCGTTCACCTCTACACCGGCACCCCGGCCTCGGGGGCCGGCTCCCGCTGCGCCAGCTGCGTCCCCGGGGGCTCGTGGGCCGACGAGGACGGTTCCGGTGTGGGCTCCGGCGTCGGTGAGGCGGGCGGTTCCTCGGTCGGGGTCGGCTCCGGCTCAGCCGTGCGCGTGGGCTCCGGGGGCTGCGTCCGGGTGGGCTCGGGCTCGTCGTGACCGCCCCCCGCCGGCGGGGTCCCGGTCGCCGGCCCCGGCGGTGAGGACGCGGGGGACGCGTCCGCGCCCTTCCCGTTCCGGTCCCGGCCCTCGTCCTCGCCGTCGCCGTCGCCCTCGTCCTCGCCCTTCCTCCCCTTGCCGCGTCCGCGCCGCTCGTCGGCGGCCGCCGCGCCGTACCCGGCGTTCCCGCCCGTCGCCGCCGGGCCTCCCTCGGACACCTCACCGCCCCGCTCCCCGGTGGAGTGCGACGGTCCGGCACCCCCGCCGGACGCGCCGTCGCCGACGCTCATGCAGCCGGCGGCGGCGGCGACGGCCACGGCCGTGGCGGCCAGACGGACGGGCAGGTACAAGGGGCGCACGGGCGGCCACCTCCGGGGGTCAGGAGTCGCCGTGCCCAACTCCCGTCACCCGCAAGAGGACACGCGCCGCGCCCCACGGACTTGACCCGAGCGCGTCACCCGTACCCGAGAGCGTGCAGCCTGGCGTCGTCGATCCCGAAGTGGTGCGCGATCTCGTGGACCACCGTGACCTCCGTCTCCGCGACGACGTCCGCGCGCGTCTCGCAGAAGCGCAGCGTCGGTCCCCGGTAGATGGTGATCCGGTCCGGCAGCACGCCCGCGTACCACTCCCCGCGCTCGGTCAGCGGCGTCCCCTCGTACAGCCCGAGCAGCTCGGGATCGTCCGCCGGCGGCTCGTCCTCGACGAACACCGCGACGTTGTCCATCAGCCGCGTCAGCTCCGGCGGGATCCGGTCCAGGGCCTCGGCGACCAGTTCCTCGAACTCCTCGCGCGTCATCTCCAGCACAGGCCCATTGTCGGGTACGACCGTGGAGTACGACACAGCCGTCCCGCGGGTTCCCCGCACACCGCCCCGCGCGGCGGTCGCGCGCCGCCGCCCGCATACCCGCCCCGAGGCCCGGGCATACGGGTCCAATGGCCCGCCGCCCCGCCGCAGTCCCGCACGTCCTGGCCGAGGTGATGAAACCCATCCGCAACGCCCCGCACGCCACCCGCCACCGCCGCCGCACCCGCCGGGCGGCCACAGCGGTCGAGCTCGCCCCCCGGTCGCGCCCCTGGACCCGGGCCGCCGGCCTCGTCGCCGTCGTCCTGCTCGGAGCCTGGCTGGGCCTGCTGGTCGTGGGCGACGTCCGCGTCCCCGTCGGCCCCATGAACACGACCATGACCCTGCGCCCCTCCGTCTCCGGCGGCACGAAGATCAACGTGTCCCCGCTGGGCGCCCTCCGGCTCGACAGCCACGTCGCGCCCGTCCGGCTCGACGTCAACGTCGACCAGCTCGACCCCGACCGGGCCCAGGCCCTGGTCGACCACCCCGAACGCCTCTCCGGCCTCCAGGACGAGGTCGCCCAGGACGTCGAACGCGGCACGCTCGACCTCGCCGTCCGCTCCTGCGTCGCCGTCGTCACCGGAGCCACCGCCCTCGGCCTCGCGGTCTACCGCCGTCCCCGCCCCGCCCTGGCCGCCGGCGGCATGGCCCTCACCCTCCTGGTCGTCTCCGGCGGCTCCGCCTACGCGACCCTGAACCCCGACTCCGTACTGGAACCGAAGTTCTCCGGGCTGCTCTCCTCCGCGCCCTCCCTGGTGGGCAACGCGCGCAGCATCGTGACCGAGTTCGACGTCTACCAGAAGGAACTGGCCCGCCTGGTCACGAACGTGACCAAGCTGTACGACGTCACGTCCACCCTCCCCGCCTACCAGCCCGACCCGACCACGATCCGCGTCCTGCACGTGTCGGACATCCACCTCAACCCGGCGAGCTGGAAGATCATCGCCTCGCTGGTGGAGCAGTACAAGGTGAACGTGATCGTCGACTCGGGCGACACGATGGACCACGGCACCGCCGCGGAGAACGGCTTCCTGGACCCCATCGAGGACCTCGGCGCCCCCTACGTCTGGGTCCGCGGCAACCACGACTCCCACGCCACCCAGGAGTACCTGAAGGGCCTGAAGAACGTGCACGTCCTGGACGGCGGCCTGGCCCGGAACGTCGCGGGCCTGCGCTTCGCGGGCATCGGCGACCCGCAGTTCACCCCCGACCGCTCCCGGCCCGCGGGTGCCGAGGCGTCCCAGGAGCTGGCCGGCGCCCGCCTGGCCTCGGCCCTGCGCGACCAGCGCACGATCGGCACCCCCGTCGACGTCGCCGTCGCCCATGAACCGTCGGCGGCCCGCGAGGTCGACGGCGAGGTGCCGCTGGTGCTCGCCGGGCACGTCCACCGCGACCACATGGAGGTCATGAAGTACGGCACCCGCCTGCGCATCGAGGGGTCCACCGGCGGCAGCGGCCTGCGCGCGGTCGAGAGCGAGCACCCCGACCCGATCCAGGCGTCGATCCTGTACTTCGACCGGGACAGCCGACGGCTCCAGGCCTGGGACCAGATCAAACTCGGCGGCCTGGGCCTGACGACGGCCGAGGTCAGCCGCCACCTCCCCGAGGAGAACCAGCCCGGCGCCACTCCGTCCCCCACGGGCGCGACCCCGTCCCCCACCGGCACGGGCCCTTCGCCCACGGGCACGAGGCCGTCCCCGACCGGCCCGACCCCCGGCCCTCCGTGAAGCGTTTTGGCGATACCTCCCGCCATCCCATATGCTTCTCACGTCCCCGACGCGCTGAGAAGCGCCCAGGCGGGCCGATAGCCCTCATCGTCTAGCGGCCTAGGACGCCGCCCTTTCAAGGCGGTAGCACGGGTTCGAATCCCGTTGGGGGCACGCAGTACGGTGTGCGACACTGTCGTACACGAGCTTGGTCCTGTGGAGCAGTTTGGAGTGCTCGCCACCCTGTCAAGGTGGAGGCCGCGGGTTCAAATCCCGTCAGGACCGCTGAGGTTTCACGTGAAACCTCATGGCTGGGTAGCTCAGTTGGTACGAGCGATCGCCTGAAAAGCGATAGGTCGCCGGTTCGACCCCGGCCCCAGCCACATTCAACCCCCGTCGGGATCATCGACGGGGGTTTTGTGTTGCCCGAGGGACGGGAGGGCCGGAAGGAAATCGTTCGCCAGGATTTTCCCGGGGATGAGATCCTGGAACCCGTATGTCTACGCACCCCGCCCTCGGCACCCTCGCTCCCCGGCTGACCGAACTGTCCCTGCGCGACGCGCACCGGCTCGGTCGACGGCTCGAGGGTGCGCGGAGGATCCGCAAGCCGGAGGCCCGTGCCGCCGTTCTCTCCGAGATCGAGGCGGAGGTGGCCAAGGCCGAGCAGCGCATCGGTGAGCGTCGGGCCCGTGTGCCTGCCGTCACCTACCCCGAGCAGCTGCCCGTCAGCCAGAAGAAGGACGTGATCGCGGAGGCCATCCGCGATCACCAGGTCGTCATCGTCGCCGGCGAGACGGGGTCCGGGAAGACCACCCAGATCCCGAAGATCTGCGTCGAACTGGGCCGCGGCGTCCGCGGCATGATCGGCCACACGCAGCCGCGGCGGATCGCCGCCCGCACCGTCGCCGAGCGGGTCGCGGACGAGATGGACACCCCGCTGGGCGAGGCCGTCGGCTGGAAGGTGCGGTTCACCGACCAGGTGAACCCGGACGCCACGTTCATCAAGCTGATGACGGACGGCATCCTGCTCGCCGAGATCCAGACCGACCGCGAGCTGCGCGCCTACGACACGATCATCATCGACGAGGCCCACGAGCGGTCCCTCAACATCGACTTCCTGCTGGGGTACCTCGCCCAGCTGCTGCCGAAGCGGCCGGACCTGAAGGTCGTCATCACGTCGGCGACCATCGACCCCGAGCGCTTCTCGCGGCACTTCGGTGACGCGCCGATCATCGAGGTGAGCGGCCGGACGTACCCGGTGGAGGTGCGTTACCGGCCGCTGCTGGAGGAGGACGGCGACGACGCCGACCGGGACCAGATCACCGCGATCACCGACGCCGTCGAGGAGCTGATGGGCGAGGGGAAGGGCGACATCCTCGTCTTCCTCTCCGGGGAGCGGGAGATCCGGGACACCGCGGACGCGCTGGAGAAGAAGAAGTACCGGTTCACCGAGGTGCTGCCGCTGTACGCACGGCTCTCGCACGCCGAGCAGCACCGCGTCTTCCAGCAGCACACCGGGCGACGGATCGTGCTGGCGACCAACGTCGCCGAGACCTCGCTGACCGTCCCGGGCATCAAGTACGTCATCGACCCCGGCTTCGCCCGGATCTCCCGGTACAGCCACCGCACCAAGGTCCAGCGGCTGCCGATCGAGCCGATCTCGCAGGCCAGCGCCAACCAGCGCAAGGGCCGCTGCGGCCGGACCAGCGACGGCATCTGCATCCGGCTGTACTCCGAGGACGACTTCGCAGCCCGCCCGGAGTTCACGGACGCGGAGATCCTCCGTACGAACCTCGCCTCCGTCATCCTGCAGATGACCGCGGCCGGCCTCGGCGACATCGAGAAGTTCCCCTTCATCGACCCGCCGGACCACCGCAACATCCGCGACGGTGTGCAGCTCCTCCAGGAGCTGGGCGCCCTGGACCCGGCGCAGAAGGACGTGCGCAAGCGGCTCACGGACACCGGCCGGAAGCTGGCGCAGCTGCCCGTCGACCCGCGGCTGGCCCGGATGGTGCTGGAGGCCGACAAGAACGGCTGTGTCCGCGAGGTCATGGTCATAGCGGCGGCGCTGTCCATCCAGGACCCGCGGGAACGCCCGGCGGACAAGCAGGCCCAGGCCGACCAGCAGCACGCCCGCTTCAAGGACGAGACCAGCGACTTCCTGGCCTTCCTCAATCTCTGGCGGTACGTGCGCGAGCAGCAGAAGGAGCGCGGTTCGTCGTCCTTCCGCCGGATGTGCAAGCAGGAGTACCTCAACTTCCTGCGGATCCGCGAGTGGCAGGACATCTACACGCAGTTGCGCACGGTCGCCAGGCAGATGGGCATCCATCCCGGCGACGAGGACGCGCCGGACGACCGCGTGCACGTGTCGCTGCTGGCCGGGCTGTTGTCCCACGTCGGCATGAAGGACGTGAAGGAGGGCGCGAAGAACGAGTACCTGGGTGCGCGCAGCGCCAAGTTCGCGATCTTCCCGGGATCGGCGCTCTTCAAGAAGCCCCCGCGCTTCGTGATGTCCGCCGAGCTGGTGGAGACCTCCCGCCTCTGGGCCCGCGTCAACGCCCGGATCGAACCGGAGTGGGTCGAGCCGCTCGCCGGACACCTCCTCAAGCGCACCTACAGCGAGCCGCACTGGGAGAAGGACCAGGCGGCCGTGATGGCGTACGAGAAGGTCACGCTGTACGGCGTGCCGATCGTGGCCCAGCGCAAGGTGAACTACGGGCGGATCGACCCGGAGGCCAGCCGGGAGCTGTTCATCCGCAGCGCCCTGGTCGAGGGCGACTGGCGCACGCACCACAAGTTCTTCGCGGACAACCGCCGGCTGCTGACCGAGGTCGAGGAACTGGAGCACCGCGCCCGGCGCCGGGACATCCTGGTCGACGACGAGACGCTGTTCGACTTCTACGACCAGCGGGTGCCCGAACACGTCGTCTCCGGCGCGCACTTCGACTCCTGGTGGAAGCACAAGCGGCACGAGCAGCCCGACTTCCTCGACTTCGAGCGCGAGATGCTCATCAACGAGAAGGCGGGTGCGGTCACCAAGGACGACTACCCCGACTCGTGGCGCCAGGGGCCGTTGAAGTTCCGGGTGACGTACCAGTTCGAGCCGGGCGCGGACGCCGACGGTGTGACCGTGCACGTGCCGCTCCAGGTGCTCAACCAGGTCACGGACGAGGGCTTCGACTGGCAGATCCCCGGGCTGCGGGAGCAGGTCGTCACGGAGCTGATCCGGTCCCTGCCCAAGCCGATCCGCCGCCACTACGTCCCGGCGCCGAACTACGCGCAGAGGTTCCTGGAGCGGTCCGTGCCCCTCCAGGAGCCGCTGACGGTGACCATGGCGCGGGAGCTGAAGCGCATGGTGGGAGTGCCGTTCGACGCGGAGGACTTCGACTGGTCGAGGGTGCCGGACCACTTGAGGATCACCTTCCGGATCGTCGACGAGCGGCGCCGCAAACTGGCCGAGGACAAGGACCTGGAGGCCTTGAAACTCCGGCTGAAGCCGAAGGCGCGCAAGGCGCTGTCACAGGCCGCGGCGGCCACCGCGGAGCGCAGCGGCGGCGAGTCCCTGGAGCGCGCGGGGCTGACGGACTGGACGATCGGCACGCTGTCGCGCGTCTTCGAGACGCGCCGGGCGGGTCAGCCGGTGAAGGCGTACCCGGCGCTGGTCGACGACGGCGACACGGTCTCCGTGCGTCTCTTCGACACGGAGGCCGAGCAGGCGCAGGCGATGTGGAAGGGCACGCGCCGGCTGATCCTGCGCAACATCCCGGTGAATCCCGCGAAGTTCGCGTCCGAGAAGCTGACCAACCAGCAGAAGCTGGGGCTGTCCGCGAATCCGCACGGCTCGATCCAGGCGCTGTTCGACGACTGCGCGACGGCGGCGGCGGACCGGCTGATCGCCGACTTCGGAGGACCGGCGTGGGACGAGGAGTCGTACCGGAAGCTCTACGACAAGGTCCGCGCGGAGATCGTCGACACGACCGTCCGTACGGTGGGGCAGGTGCAGCAGGTGCTGGCGGCCTGGCAGGCGTGCGAGCGCCGTCTGAAGACCGTGCGGAGCACCGTGCTGCTGGCGAACCTCCAGGACGTGCGGGGGCAGCTGGACGCACTGGTGAAGCCCGGCTTCGTCACCGAGGCGGGGATCAAGCGGCTGCCCGACCTGATGCGGTATCTGATCGCCGCGGACCGGCGGCTGCAGCAGATGCCGACCGGCGCCCAGCGGGACACCTCGCGGATGGAGAAGGTCCACGAGATGCGGGACGAGTACGCGTGGCTGCTGGAGCAGATGCCGCAGGGCCGGCCGGTGCCGCGGCAGGTGCGGGAGATCCGCTGGATGATCGAGGAGCTGCGGGTCAGCTATTTCGCGCACGCGCTGGGCACGGCGTACCCCGTCTCCGACAAGCGGATCGTGAAGGCGATCGACGCGCTCGCGCCGTGACGGCGCCCTCACGGGGGGTGAGTTCGCCCCAGGGGCTCGCCCTCCTGTAGAGTCTCTTCTCGCAGCGCAACGCAGGAAAAGCGCGGCAAAACCTGGTCCTGTGGAGCAGTTTGGAGTGCTCGCCACCCTGTCAAGGTGGAGGCCGCGGGTTCAAATCCCGTCAGGACCGCAGCAAGAGCCCGCACCGTCCGGTGCGGGCTCTTCTCGTTCACCGCACCACGGACCGCGTCCGGGCGCCCGCCGCCGAACGCGCCGGGCGAAGGAGCCCGCACCCACCCGCGCGAGGCCGCCTCCGCGCCACCGCGACCCCGGGCACACCGCCCCACCCCCCGAGAAAGCCCTCAGCGCCCCTCTCGCGGCCTTGACGGCGTCACCTTCGCTCGGTACTCCAGAGGCAGGGCCCGTTGTCCGTACGGCCCCTGGAGGTGGCATATGGCGGCATCGGTCAGGCACGAGACGCGAGCCCTGCTCCGCGCGCACCTGGCGGCCGCGTCGTCGTACCGCCACCTGACGCGCCACTGCCCGATCTGCCACCGGCTGCTGCGCCTGGCGCTGGACTCGCCGGCCCCACCGTCCTCGACGGGGCGTCAAGAGGGCGTCGAGGACGAGAGCGCTCCCACCGCCTGAGGGCCGTCGGCCCCAACGCCCTTGCCACGCCGCCCTCCTGAACCTCACGTCGCCCTTTAGCGCACGGACGGCGGAGCCAACAAGCGCCGAGCCGTGTGACGGGTGTCACCACATGAGTTTTCGGAACGGTGGCACTTACCACTCTCCTACAACCACTCAATTTAATATGTGCAATTGCACCACCTCGCGCAGTGCCCGCACAGCCGATCCGACACCCCTCCCCAGACTCCGGCAAGGCCGCTCACAGAGTCGGCCGACCGCCCCGCCACCAGGTACAGGACCAGGCACAGGGCCGCACACAAAAAGATCGCGCTGGACCCGGCGGAGTCCAGCGCGATCCACGGCGCACCCCTGTTGGGGCAGGTACGGCGTCGTGTGGAGCTGTGGTTCCGAGCGCGTCGGCCGGTTGGGGGACCTGCCGTTTTGCCCGGTTATTCAGTTGTTCAGGCCTCGCTGCGCTGCTGCGGAATGCCCGCGAGCAGAGCGCGGACCTCGGCTTCGCGGTAGCGGCGATGCCCGCCGAGCGTGCGGATCGACGTGAGCTTGCCGGCCTTCGCCCAGCGCGTGACCGTCTTGGGGTCGACGCGGAACATGGTGGCGACCTCAGCCGGGGTCAGCAGCGGCTCGGCATCAGGGGTGCGAGCGGTCATGAGCGGCCTCCTCGGGAGAACCGAACCTTCTCGGTTCTTTCCTCTAAATTCTGCACCTTGACCCGCGTTGCCCGAAATGGCGGACGCGAGTCGAGTCGGTTATAGGACGAACGGCTTGTCCTCGGCACTACAACTACACCATCTGTCCAGCCGCGTCGGCCAAACCGATGGAATTGCCCTCCCAGGTGTTCATCAGCGACGGAAGCCGATGGACCATGCCATAGCGGACAGTCACGTCACTGTGACGATCAGTCACAGGGCGATCAGGAGTCGTCAGACCCATCATCAGACCCCCCAAAGCGTGCAATGCGGAGATTCCGCCCACAGTGCATCACGGCAGGACGGAAAGAGTCCTCCCCGGACTCCTTGTCCTATTTTGGCATGAGGAGGGGGAAGCGGCGCAAGAGTGATGTACGTGCGGTCCGTCACGCTTGACACTTACGCCCGGATCGGGACCTACGTCCCTTGTCAGCAGAGCATCAGCCCACCCGGGGCAGGTGTCGGACCGGAAGACCAAACCCCACATCGGGCGGTACGTCAAACGTCAGTTCGCCGACCGCCGGTCCCGCACCGCCCGCCAGCGCTCCACGAGCCGCCCGTACGCCGCCCCCGCCGTGTCCCCGTCGCCCTGGCGCAGTGCCTCGATGCCCTCGGCCACGTCGGCCGCCGAGTGGTCGTCCTCCAACTCGCCGGACGGCACGGCGTGCACCAGTCCGCCGTAGTCCAACTCCACCAGTGAGCGCGGGTGGAACTCCTCCAGCCAGCGCCCCACGTCCACCAGGCCGTCGATGAGCGCCCCCTCGTCCATGGCCTCCTTCAGGGCCCGCAGCCCCCGGGCCACCCGCCGGCGGGCCTGCACCATCGGCGTCCGGTAGCGCAGGACCGGCGCGGCCGCCCCTTCGCCGTCGCCACCCCGGTCGTACTCCCGCTCCGCGTCGGAGACCAGCACGAACCAGTTGATCGGCACCTGCCAGGTGGCGGTGCGGATCCAGGGGCGGGCGTCCGGGTTGCGCCGGAGCCAGCGCTCGTAGTCCTGGGCGCTCTGCCGGCGTACGAGCGGGGGCAGCAGGGCGTCCAGGACCGGCCCGGAGAAGTCCTCGGCCAGCTCCTCCAGGGCCTGCCAGCCGCGCAGCCGGGTCCGCCAGGGGCAGACCCGGACCACGCCGTCGGCCTCGGTCACGAACGCGTCCGCGCTCTCGTGCACCGGCACGGCGACGGGCGGGGTGGGCAGCAGGTCCGTGAGGGAGCGGCGGAGCTCGTCCTGGTAGGAGGGCAGGTCGGTCCGGCGGGCGTAACGGGTCCAGTGCTCGCGCTCCGGCTCGGGGAAGGCGGCCAGCGGCTCGTACACGCGCAGGTACGCCGCATAGGGGACGATCACCGAGGACACCTTGGGCACGCCTGCTCCCTCCCCCGCGCGCGACCGCGAAAACCTGCGGGAGTCGATCACGAACGCGCGGGAACCTCTGCAAATCGTCGCACGCCCGTACTCCGTGCGGAGGTGATCCCAGGCACTGTGCGGCGGGCGGGCACCACCAGGCTCTAATCTCGTGCCACAGTCTCCGCCACCCGCACGGGGACAGGTCTCCACCCGCCGCACCTACACAGGAGTCACCACCGTGACCGACGTAACCGGCGCACCTGCTGATGTACTGCACACCCTGTTCCACTCGGAGCAGGGGGGTCATGAGCAAGTCGTGCTCTGCCAGGACCGTGCCAGCGGCCTCAAGGCCGTCATCGCCCTCCACTCCACCGCCCTGGGCCCCGCGCTCGGCGGTACGCGCTTCTACCCGTACGCGAACGAGGCGGACGCCGTCGCCGACGCGCTGAACCTCGCGCGCGGGATGTCGTACAAGAACGCCATGGCCGGCCTCGAACACGGCGGTGGCAAGGCCGTGATCATCGGCGATCCGGAGCAGATCAAGTCGGAGGAACTGCTCCTCGCCTACGGCCGGTTCGTCGCCTCGCTCGGCGGCCGGTACGTCACCGCCTGCGACGTCGGCACGTACGTCGCCGACATGGACGTCGTGGCGCGCGAGTGCCGCTGGACGACGGGGCGCTCGCCCGAGAACGGCGGCGCGGGCGACTCCTCCGTGCTCACCGCCTTCGGCGTCTACCAGGGCATGCGGGCCAGTGCCCAGCACCTGTGGGGCGACCCGACGCTGCGCGACCGCACCGTCGGCGTCGCGGGCGTCGGAAAGGTCGGCCGCCACCTCGTCGAGCACCTGCTCGCCGAGGGCGCCCACGTGGTCGTCACCGACGTGCGCAAGGACGTCGTGCGGGGCGTCACCGAGCGGCACCCGTCGGTGATCGCCGTCGCCGACACCGACGCGCTGATCCGGGTCGAGAACCTGGACGTCTACGCCCCCTGCGCGCTCGGCGGCGCGCTGAACGACGACACCGTGCCGGTGCTGGCCGCCGGGGTCGTGTGCGGCGCCGCCAACAACCAGCTCGCCCACCCGGGTGTGGAGAAGGACCTCGCCGACCGCGGGATCCTCTACGCGCCGGACTACGTGGTGAACGCCGGCGGTGTCATCCAGGTCGCCGACGAGTTGCACGGCTTCGACTTCGAGCGGTGCAAGGAGAAGGCGGCGAGGATCTACGACACCACGCTGGCCATATTCGCACGTGCGAAGGAAGACGGTATTCCGCCGGCCGCCGCGGCCGATCGGATCGCCGAGCAGCGGATGGCGGAGGCACGTACCCGGGTGTGAGCCCGCGGAGATCGGGAAGGCGTCTTCGACGGCGTGACCGGTACCCGCCGGGGGCTCTTGGAGAGAACTCTCACTTCTCCCGGCGGGTCGACCGCGGAAACGTGGTTAAAATCGCCGTTGACCAGCGAGGACAGGGCGCCTCGAAGGTCCTGGGCGTCGCCACGTCCTGCGGGCGACGTACCGTATGGGCGTGGGCTCAGGTACCGTGGAAGCCCTACGGACCGGTCTCTCTGCGGGGAGCCCGTTCCGGACCATGAACGCGTGTCAAGACTCTGGGGCCGTCGAGCCCCGTCGTTGAGGGGGTCGAGCCATGGGGCGCGGCCGGGCCAAGGCCAAGCAGACGAAGGTCGCCCGCCAGCTGAAGTACAACAGCGGTGGGACTGATCTCTCCCGCCTGGCCGAGGAGCTGGGCGCATCGCCGTCGAATTCGCAACCGCCTAATGGCGAGCAATTCGAGGACGATGAGCAGGACGATGACGTGTACGCACGGTACGCCGACCTCTATGGGGACGACGACCAGGACGAGGACGGCCAGTCCCCGCAACAGCGACGCGGCGCTTGACCCTGCACGGAACACTCACCCGGTCGGTGACTCACGTCACCGACCGGGTTCTGTGCTGCCCGCACGGTCGTGGTCTCAGCCGGCGTAGTCGCCGACGAGGGCGGCGCCCGTCGCGTGGTCGCCGCGGTCGGTGATCTCGCCGGCCACCCAGGCGTCCAGGCCGCGGTCGGCCAGGGTCGCCAGGGCCACGTCCGCCGATTCCCCGGGCACGATCGCGATCATGCCCACGCCCATGTTCAGGGTCTTCTCCAGCTCCAGGCGTTCCACCCGGCCCGTCGTACCGACGAGGTCGAAGACCGCGCCCGGGGTCCAGGTGGAGCGGTCGACGACGGCGTGCAGGCCGTCGGGGATCACGCGGGCCAGGTTGGCGGCGAGGCCGCCTCCCGTGACGTGGCTGAAGGCGTGGACCTCGGCGGTGCGCATGAGGGCCAGGCAGTCCAGGGAGTAGATCCTGGTCGGCTCCAGCAGCTCCTCGCCGAGCGTGCGGCCGAGGCCGTCCAGGTGGGCGTCGAGCGCGAGGCCGGCCTCGTTCAGCAGGACGTGCCGGACGAGCGAGTACCCGTTCGAGTGAAGCCCGGAGGACGCCATGGCGATCACCGCGTCACCCGTGCGGATGCGGTCGGGTCCCAGCAGGCGATCGGCCTCCACGACGCCCGTACCGGCGCCGGCGACGTCGAAGTCGTCCTCGCCGAGCAGACCCGGGTGCTCGGCCGTCTCGCCGCCCACCAGGGCGCAGCCGGCCAGCACACAGCCTTCGGCGATGCCCTTGACGATCGCGGCGACGCGCTCGGGGTGGACCTTGCCGACACAGATGTAGTCGGTCATGAACAGCGGCTCGGCGCCGCACACCACGATGTCGTCCATGACCATGGCGACCAGGTCGTGGCCGATGGTGTCGTAGACGCCCAGCTGCCGGGCGATGTCGACCTTGGTGCCGACGCCGTCCGTGGCGGAGGCGAGGAGGGGACGCTCGTAGTTCTTGAGGGCGGAGGCGTCGAAGAGGCCGGCGAAGCCGCCGAGGCCGCCGAGGACCTCGGGGCGCCGGGTCTTCCTCACCCACTCCTTCATGAGTTCGACGGCGCGGTCGCCCGCCTCGATGTCGACGCCCGCGGCTGCGTAGCTGGCACCAGTTGTGTCAGGCATGACGATGAGAACCTTTGTGTCGTACGGCAGGTATTGCGGACGGCTACGGGCGACGGATGGCGTCGGCGGCGGCCGTGGCGGCGGGCCCGGCGGCCAGCTCGGTCTCCAGGAGCTGCTTGCCGAGCAGCTCGGGGTCGGGCAGCTCCATCGGGTACTCGCCGTCGAAGCAGGCGCGGCACAGGTTCGGCTTGGCGATGGTGGTCGCCTCGATCATGCCGTCGATGGAGATGTACGCCAGTGAGTCGGCGCCGAGCGAGGTGCCGATCTCCTCGGTGCTCATGCCGTTGGCGATGAGTTCGGCACGGGTCGCGAAGTCGATGCCGAAGAAGCAGGGCCACTTCACGGGCGGGGACGAGATCCGGATGTGGACCTCGGCGGCGCCGGCCTCGCGGAGCATGCGGACCAGGGCCCGCTGGGTGTTGCCGCGGACGATGGAGTCGTCGACGACGACCAGCCGCTTGCCCTTGATGACTTCCTTCAGGGGGTTCAGCTTCAGGCGGATGCCGAGCTGGCGGATGGTCTGCGAGGGCTGGATGAAGGTGCGGCCGACGTAGGCGTTCTTCACCAGGCCGTTGCCGAAGGGGATGCCGGAGGCCTCGGCGTAGCCGATCGCGGCGGGAGTGCCGGACTCCGGGGTCGCTATGACCAGGTCGGCTTCGGCGGGTGCCTCCGCGGCCAGCTTGCGGCCCATCTCCACGCGGGAGAGGTACACGTTCCGGCCGGCGATGTCGGTGTCCGGGCGGGCCAGGTACACGTACTCGAAGACGCAGCCCTTGGGCTTCGCTTCTGCGAATCGAGACGTGCGCAGGCCGTTCTCGTCGATGGCGACGAACTCGCCCGGCTCGATCTCGCGGACGTAGGAGGCGCCGCAGATGTCGAGGGCCGCGGACTCGGAGGCGACCACCCAGCCGCGCTCGAGGCGCCCCAGGACCAGCGGGCGGATGCCCTGCGGGTCACGGGCGGCGTAGAGGGTGTGCTCGTCCATGAAGACGAGGGAGAAGGCGCCGCGCACCTGGGGCAGCACCTTGCCGGCCGCCTCCTCGACGGTCAGCGGCTTGCCGTCGTCGTCGACCTGGCCCGCGAGCAGCGCGGTGACCAGGTCGGTGTCGTTGGTCGCCGCGACCCGGGTGGAGCGGCCGTCCTGCTTGGGCAGGTCGGCGACCATCTCGGCGAGCTGGGCGGTGTTGACGAGGTTGCCGTTGTGCCCGAGCGCGATGGAGCCCTGCGCGGTGGCACGGAACGTCGGCTGGGCGTTCTCCCACACGGAGGCGCCGGTGGTCGAGTAGCGGGCGTGTCCGACCGCGATGTGACCCTGGAGCGAACCGAGCGAGGTTTCGTCGAAGACCTGGGAGACCAGGCCCATGTCCTTGAAGACGAGGATCTGGGAGCCGTTGCTGACCGCGATTCCCGCGGATTCCTGGCCTCGATGCTGGAGGGCGTAGAGCCCGAAGTAGGAGAGCTTTGCGACCTCTTCGCCCGGAGCCCAGACACCGAAGACGCCGCATGCGTCCTGGGGGCCCTTCTCGCCGGGAAGCAGATCGTGATTGAGTCGACCGTCACCACGTGGCACGCAACCGAGTGTAGGCGAGATCGACCACTGGTCCGAATTGGGGAAAGCGGCCCCCGTATGGATCACCGATCGGCACGGGCCCGGACGACGGTGCCGTCTTCGCTGGTCAGCGTCAGGGTCTCCTGATCGATCCGGTAGTCGACGCGACCGTCGAAGAGGCGCAGTATCCGCTTCTCGGCGTCCATGAGTGAGCCTTCGCACATCATTCGGGTGGTGGAGGGGGCGCCCAGGGTGATATGTCCGTCGCTGACGGTGGCCTCGGCGTTGACGTGGTTGCAGGGAAGGCGTCCCGAGACGGTGTTCGCGTCCTGGTCGAAGGTGAGCCGGGCGCGGCCCCGGTCGCCCGGGTCCTTCTGGCCCGGGGCGGTGACGGTCCACTCCGTGCCGTGCAGGGGCGCGTCCTTCCCCCTGCTCAGCTCGACGGTGTCCCCGTCGGTGGTGGTGAGGGTCAGGCGCCCGTCGGCGGTCGTGGCGGTGAGTTCGGCGGTGAGGGCGCGGCCGAGGGACTTCTCGAAGGCGGCCGGCGTGTTCTCGCACGCCTTCTCGGTGAACCTCGCGTCGCTCAGCCGGACGCGTTCGCCGTCGAGGTCGGCGCGGGCGCCGAAGGTGTTGCAGCCGGTGCTGCCCGCCACCTCGCCCTGCTCGGTGATCCGCAGGTGTGCCGTGTCCGGTGCCCGGTGGGAGGTGCCGTCCACGGTGACGCGGTCGATGCTCCACCGGACGCCGGTGAGGGGCCGGTCCGCCCCGGCGGAGCCGCTGCCCCCGTCGGCCTTCTCAGTGCCGCAGGCCGCGGCGAGCGGGACGAGCGCCGCGACGGCAGCCACGGTCAGGGTCATACTGCGCTGCTGCTTCTGCCGGTACATGCCTCTTCGACGGAGGTGCGGAGGATCTGGTTCCCCCGCCGGTTCACCTGAGCAGGGGCAGCAGTTCCCCGAGGTCGGCCCGCTCCCCGCTCGCGCTCACCCTCGCCTCGTCCACGGCGTCCTTCCAGGCCAGCCGTCCGGTCGCCAGCCGGACCCAGGTCAGCGGGTCGGTCTCGACGACGTTCGGCGGGGTGCCCCGGGTGTGCCGGAGCCCCTCGACGCACTGCACGACGGCGTACGGCGGGATGCGCACCTCCGTCGAGCCGCCGGGCGCCCTCGCGGCGAGCGCGTCGGCCAGCAGCCGGGTCGCGGCGGCCAGGGCCTGCCGGTCGTACGGGACGTCGAGGCCGGGCACGGCGGCGTTCAGGTCGTCGGTGTGGACGACCATCTCGACGGTGCGGGTGACGACGTAGTCGGCCAGCGGCAGGACGCCCGCGTCGGTGGGCAGCAGCCGGGTGCCGGGGTGGGTGTCGAGGCGGTCGGTGAAGCGGCGCTCGGCCTCGGCGAGGTGGGCGTCGAGGCCGGGATGCTCCGCCGCGAGGCGCCGGGCGGTGGCGGCGATCGCGTCCGCGCCGGCGGCGACCGCGAACGGCCAGTCGAGCAGGCGCGCGTCCTGCCGGGCGGGCTCGGGCTCACCGAGCAGCCGGTCCACGGCCGTCAGCGCCGCCCCGACGTGCACGACCAGGTCCCGCACGGTCCACTCCCCGAGCCGCGTCGGCAGCGCGAGCTGCTCGGGGGTGAGGGAGCGGACGGCCGCCCGTACGTTGCCGAACTGGGCGAGTACGGCGGTACGGGTGCGGGCGGGGTCGTAGGCGCGGGCACGCTTGCCGGCTGCGGGCATGCGGGGATCCTATGCGGGAGTGGCGCGGGCGGTCACCCGTACGAGTGGCCGCCCGTGGGAACCGCGAGCAAGGGGAGCACCGGTCCCCGCCCCCGGGTCCGCGGCGGGACGGTGGCCCTCCCCGGCCCGGCCGGCGGGGGACCCGGCACGGAGGTCCCCGGGACCCGGGTGCGATGAGACGCCGGGGTCCCGCCCGCGACCGGACGGGACCCCGGGCCGTACGGACCCGCTACGCGAGCAGTGCCGGGATCGTGCCCTCGTGGATCTCGCGCAGCTCGGCCAGGGGGAGCGAGAACTCGCCCTGGACCTCCACCGCGTCCCCGTCCACGACACCGATGCGGGTGGCCGGCAGGCCCCGGGCACCGCACATGTCGGTGAAGCGCAGCTCCTCCGAGCGCGGGACGGCGACCACCGCGCGGCCCGCCGACTCCGAGAAGAGGAAGGTGAAGGCGTCGAGCCCGTCCGGTACGACCAGACGCGCGCCCCGGCCGCCGAGCAGCGCCGACTCGACGACCGCCTGCACCAGACCGCCGTCGGACAGGTCGTGCGCGGAGTCGACCATGCCGTCGCGGGAGGCGGAGATCAGGATCTCGCCGAGCAGGCGCTCCCGCTCCAGGTCGACCTTCGGGGGCAGGCCGCCGAGGTGGTCGTGGACCACCTGGGACCAGGCCGAGCCGCCGAACTCCGCACGCGTGTCGCCGAGGAGGTAGAGCAGCTGGCCCTCCTCCTGGAAGGCGACCGGCGTGCGGCGGGCCACGTCGTCGATGACGCCGAGGACCGCGACCACCGGGGTGGGGTGGATGGCGGCCTCGCCGGTCTGGTTGTACAGCGAGACGTTGCCGCCGGTCACCGGGGTGCCCAGCTGCCGGCAGCCGTCGGCCAGACCGCGCACGGCCTCGGCGAACTGCC
This sequence comes from Streptomyces sp. JK94, assembly GCF_053613315.1. Lineage (NCBI taxonomy): Bacteria > Bacillati > Actinomycetota > Actinomycetes > Kitasatosporales > Streptomycetaceae > Streptomyces > Streptomyces sp. JK94. The sequence continues at coordinate 46,328 of NZ_JBSICH010000007.1, forward strand.
ACATGACCGCCGGGTCCTCCGGCGAGCCGAAGTTCAGGCAGTCGGAGACCGCGAGGGGCTTCGCGCCGGTCGTCGCGACGTTGCGGTAGGCCTCCGCCAGGGCCAGCTGCGCGCCCGTGTACGGGTCGAGCTTGGCGTACCGGCCGTTGCCGTCCGTGGCGATCGCGACGCCGAGGCCGGTCTCCTCGTCGACGCGGATCATGCCGGAGTCCTCGGGCTGGGCGAGGACGGTGTTGCCCTGCACGAAGTGGTCGTACTGCTGGGTGATCCACTTCTTGGACGCCTGGTTGGGCGAGCCGACCAGCTTCAGGACCTGGTCCTTCAGCTCCTCGGACGTCTGCGGCCGGGGCAGCTTGCCGGCGTCGTCGGCCTGGAGGGCGTCCTGCCACTCGGGGCGGGCGCAGGGGCGCTCGTAGACCGGGCCCTCGTGCGCGACCGTGCGCGGGTCGACGTCGACGATCTTGCCGCCGTGCCAGTAGATCTCCAGGCGGTCGCCGTCGGTCACCTCACCGATGACGGTGGCGATGACGTCCCACTTGTCGCAGATCTCCAGGAAGCGGTCGACCTTGCCGGGCTCCACGACCGCGCACATCCGCTCCTGCGACTCGCTCATGAGGATCTCCTCGGGCGAGAGCGTGGAGTCGCGCAGCGGTACGTCGTCCAGGGTGACGCGCATGCCGCCGGAGCCGTTCGACGCCAGTTCGCTGGTCGCGCAGGACAGGCCCGCCGCTCCCAGGTCCTGGATGCCGACGACCAGCTTCTCCCGGAACGCCTCCAGGGTGCACTCGATGAGGAGCTTCTCCTGGAAGGGGTCGCCGACCTGGACGGCGGGGCGCTTGGACGGCTTGGCGTCGTCGAAGGTCTCGGAGGCCAGGATGGAGGCGCCGCCGATGCCGTCGCCGCCGGTGCGGGCGCCGTAGAGGATGACCTTGTTGCCCGCGCCGGACGCCTTGGCGAGGTGGATGTCCTCGTGCCGCATGACGCCGATGGCACCGGCGTTGACCAGCGGGTTGCCCTGGTAGCAGGCGTCGAAGACGACCTCGCCGCCGATGTTGGGCAGGCCCAGGCAGTTGCCGTAGCCGCCGATGCCGGCGACGACGCCCGGGAGGACGCGCCTGGTGTCCGGGTGGTCCGCGGCGCCGAAGCGCAGGGGGTCCACGACGGCGACCGGACGGGCGCCCATCGCGATGATGTCGCGGACGATGCCGCCGACGCCCGTGGCCGCGCCCTGGTAGGGCTCGACGTAGGAGGGGTGGTTGTGCGACTCGACCTTGAAGGTGACCGCGTAGCCCTGGCCGACGTCGACGACACCGGCGTTCTCTCCGATGCCGACCAGCATGGCGTCGGACTCGGGGGCCTTCTCGCCGAACTGGCGCAGGTGGACCTTGCTGCTCTTGTACGAGCAGTGCTCGGACCACATCACCGAGTACATGGCCAGCTCCGCCCCGGTGGGGCGGCGGCCGAGGATCTCCACGACCCGCTCGTACTCGTCCTTCTTCAGGCCCAGCTCGGCCCAGGGCAGCTCGACGTCGGGGGTCTCGGCCGCGTGCTCGACCGTGTCCAGAGGCGTCCGGCTCATGCGTTGACCAGCTTCTTGAGGATCGACGTGAAGAACGGGAGGCCGTCGGTGCGGCCGGTGCCGATCAGCGGCTCGACGGCGTGCTCGGGGTGCGGCATGAGGCCGACCACGTTCCCGGCGGCGTTGGTGATGCCGGCGATGTCGTTGAGCGAGCCGTTGGGGTTGACGTCGACGTAACGGAACGCGACCCGCCCCTCGGCCTCCAGCTCGTCCAGCGTGCGCCGGTCGGCGACGTACCGCCCGTCCATGTTCTTCAGCGGGATGTGGATCTCCTGGCCGGTGCTGTAGTCGCCGGTCCAGGACGTGTCCGCGTTCTCCACCCGCAGCTTCTGGTCGCGGCAGACGAAGTGCAGGTGGTCGTTGCCCAGCATCCCGCCGGGCAGCAGGTGGGCCTCCGTGAGGATCTGGAAGCCGTTGCAGATGCCGAGCACCGGGAGCCCGGCCCTGGCCTGGTCGATGACGGTGTCCATCACCGGCGAGAAGCGCGCGATGGCACCGGCGCGCAGATAGTCGCCGTACGAGAAACCGCCGCAGAGCACCACGGCGTCGACCTGCTTGAGGTCCTTGTCCTTGTGCCAGAGGGCGACGGGTTCGGCGCCGGCGACGCGGATCGCGCGCTGCGTGTCCCGGTCGTCGAGACTGCCGGGGAAAGTGACGACGCCAATACGAGCGGTCACTTCGCGGCCCCCGTGACCACGTCATCGGACTCGACCTTGACGGTGAAGTCCTCGATCACGGTGTTGGCGAGGAAGGATTCCGCAAGATCGTGGATGCGGGCGAGGGCGGCGTCGTCGACCGGCCCGTCCACTTCCAGTTCGAATCGCTTTCCCTGACGTACGTCCGAGATCCCCTCGAAACCCAGTCGCGGCAGTGCGCGCTGCACCGCCTGGCCCTGGGGGTCGAGGATCTCCGGCTTGAGCATGACGTCGACTACGACGCGTGCCACTGGCACTCCCGGTGTGTGGTGCTGAGCAGGTCCCTTCAGACTACCCGTACAAAATTTCTACGCGCGTAGCATTGGAGGAAAGTACGTGAGCCCTGTCACGATCGGGTATCGGGGGGAGGTGGCTTCGAAAAACTTCGGGAAAGATCCCGGATCGGACCCCGGCGCCTATTGCGCGGCGGACACGCGGGGAGATTTAGTCGAGCTTCCCATTGCAATGCCGGGCACTGTACAAATGAAATGTCATTAGCCGATACTTTGCCCAATTACAGGCGAACAGTCGGCATCATCGCGGCGTCCCGGCACGTCATCGCGAGGTGCCGCACGAAGGGACCGATATTCGTGGCGCAGCGTGTCGTGGTCACTCTCTTCGACGACATCGACGGCTCGGAAGCGGCGGAGACGATCGCCTTCGGAGTCGACGGGCGGACGTACGAGATCGACCTGAACGAAGCCAATGCCCGGAAACTGCGCACGGCTCTCGAACCGTACGTGTCGGCCGGCCGCAAGCGCTCGCGCTCCGGCAGGGCGTACCGGCAGACGGAGGTCGCCCCCGACCCGGCGGCGGTCCGGGCCTGGGCGCAGGCGAACAGGATGGACGTGCCCGCGCGGGGCCGGATCCCGAAGAGGGTCTACGAGGCGTTCACCGCGGCGCAGTGAGCCGCGCGCGGCTCGTCGGCGTCCGGTGCGGAGGCCGACGGCCGCTCAGCCGCCCCTCGCGGCACCCGACTTGCGCAGCACCCCGGGTGATCAGCTAAAGTCTGGAGCACGCCGAGGGGCGAGGCCGAAAGGCCCAGCTCACGGAACATGCGGGTGTAGTTCAGTAGTAGAACATCCCCCTTCCAGGGGGAAGGCGCAGTGTGCAATTCCTGTCACCCGCTCTGCACCGCCGTACCGATCAGTCGATTCGATCAGGTAGGCTGGTGCTCGCACCGATCGGTGAAGGCCGGTCGGCGGCAATGCGGACGTAGCTCAGCTGGTAGAGCGCAACCTTGCCAAGGTTGAGGTCGCGAGTTCGAACCTCGTCGTCCGCTCGGGAATCAGACCCCGGTCTTTCGTGGACCGGGGTCTTTTCGTGCGCCCGTAACCCGCGCCCGTGACCCGCGGGGCCGGGCGGACGCCGTCTGACATTTGTCATGCCGGGCGATGACGGGCCGCACTGTCACGTGGTCCGGGGCGCCGGAATGCTGGAGGCATGCGAACAGACGGACACGAACACGTGATTGAGGTCACCGGCCTGCGGCGCGTGTACGGGGGCGAGTTCGAGGCCGTGCGCGGAATCGACTTCTCCGTACGCCGCGGGGAGGTCTTCGCGCTGCTGGGCACCAACGGCGCCGGCAAGACGTCGACGGTGGAGCTGCTGGAAGGGCTGGCCGCTCCGGCCGGCGGGCGGGTGCGCGTCCTCGGGCACGACCCGTACACCGAGCGGGCCGCCGTACGCCCCCGCACCGGGGTGATGCTCCAGGAGGGCGGCTTCCCGTCCGAGCTGACCGTCGCCGAGACCGCCCGGATGTGGGCGGGATGCGTGAGCGGGGCCCGGCCGCCGGCGGAGGTGCTGGCGGCGGTCGGCCTGGAGTCCAAGGGCGGCACCCGCGTGAAGCAGCTCTCCGGGGGCCAGCGGCGCCGCCTGGACCTGGCGCTCGCGCTGCTCGGCGACCCCGAGGTGCTCTTCCTGGACGAGCCCAGCACCGGGCTGGACGCCGAAGGCCGCCGGGACACCTGGGAGTTGGTGCGCGCGCTGCGCGACGGCGGCACGACGGTGCTGCTGACCACGCACTACCTGGAGGAGGCCGAGAACCTCGCCGACCGGCTCGCGATCATGCACGAGGGCCGGATCGCCGCCACCGGGACCCCGGCCGAGGTGACCGCCGCCCAGCCGTCCCGGATCTCCTTCGACCTGCCCGACGGCTACTTCGTGGGCGACCTGCCGCCGCTCGCCGGGCTCGGTGTGAGCGGTCACGAGGTCGACGGCCGGACGGTCAGGCTGCGCACCCACGAACTACAGCGCGCGGCCACCGGGCTGCTGGCGTGGGCCGGAGGGGCCGGAGTGGAACTGCGCCGCCTCGACGTGCGGTCGGCGTCCCTCGAGGAGGCGTTCCTCGGGATCGCGAAGGAGGCGTCCGCGAGGACCGCCGGGGGAACGACGACGAAGGAGTACGCGGCATGAGCGCCACGACCACGACGCACTCCGCGGCAGGCGCCGCGAACGCGGCGGTCACCACGCCGAGGGGGCGCATGACCGCCCTCGCCCGCGCCGAGACGACCCTGCTCGGACGGAACAAGGGCACCCTCTTCGCCGCGCTGTTCGTGCCGCTGGTGCTGCCGTTCAGCGTCTGGTCGGCGTCCCGGGAGATGGACCTCGCCGAGGCCGGACTCACCACCGGCACCCTCGTGCTGCCCGCCGCGATCGGTTTCTCCCTGCTGTTCGCCGTCTACTCCGCCCTCGTCGGCGTCTTCGTCGTCCGGCGCGAGGAACTCGTCCTCAAGCGGCTGCGCACCGGCGAGCTGCGGGACGTCGAGATCCTGAGCGGGTCCGCGATGCCGGCCGTCCTCAGCGGGCTCGTGCAGAGCGTGCTGCTGGCGGTGGGCTGCTTCGTGCTGCTGGACCTGTCCGCGCCGCCCGCGCCCCACCTGGCCGTCCTCGGCCTGCTGCTGGGCCTGGTGATGTGCGCCGCGCTCGCCGCGGTCACCGCGGGCCTCACCCGGACCGGTGAGAGCGCGCAGGTCACCCCGCTGCCGTTCACGTTCGTCTCGATGCTCGGCTCCGGCATGTTCGTCCCGCTGGACCTGCTCCCCGACCGGCTGGCCTCCTTCTGCGAGCTGCTCCCGCTGACGCCCGTCATGACCCTGGTGCGCGGCGGCTGGACCGGCGACCTGTCGGCGTACGAGGCGCTGGGCGCCGTGGCCACGGCGGTGGCCTGGACCGTGGTCGCGGTGTTTGCTGTACGGCGGTGGTTCCGCTGGGAGCCACGGCACTGACGTACGGGCGGACCCGGACCCGGACCGGGGCCGGGAACAGGGAGAGCGGGGCGAGCGGGGACATGCGCAGGCCGAAGCGCTGGTGGGGGCGGAAGAGCACGCCCGCGAAGGTGGAGACGTACACGCGGTGGTCGTTCCACTTCTTCGGTGTCATGGAGATCGCCGTCATGGGGCTGTCTGCCCTCAGGCAGGTGGACGCGCGGCTCGCGGCCGGGCTCTTCCTGATGGTCGCCGTGCACGCCGCCGTCCTCATGCTGGTCGCGTCCCGGACCCTGGACTGGGAGCTGGGGCTGCGGGGGAAGCCCGTGCGGCCGCTGTGGACGCTCGCCGTGCTCACCGCGGTGATCGCAGCGGGCGCGCTCGGTGTCGCCGAGCACGGGCCGGGCGGTGAGGACGCCGCCACGGCCGCGGGCGCGGCCTTCGGGAGTGTCGTGACCATCGGGACGGGCGTCGTCGCCCTCGGTCTGCGCAACCGGCGGCACGCGACGGGGCTCGTCCTCGGTTTCGCGGCCGGCGCCGCAACGGTGTCGTTCCTGCTGGGCACACCGGTCCCCGCCGCCCTCCTCACCCTGGTCGTCGTGCTGACGGGCGGCGGTTTCATCGCCTTCGCCTGCGCCTTCTCCGTGTGGCTGCTCAACGCCGTCTACGAACTCGACCAGGCGCGTGAGACCCGGGCTCGGCTCGCCGTCGCCGAGGAGCGGCTGCGGTTCGGCCGGGACCTGCACGACGTGATGGGACGGAACCTGGCCGTGATCGCGCTCAAGAGCGAACTGGCCGTCCAGCTGTCCCGGCGTGGCCGGGCCGAGGCGGTGGAGCAGATGATCGAGGTGCAGCGCATCGCGCAGGAGTCGCAGCGGGAGGTCCGGGACGTCGTCCGCGGCTACCGGGAGGTCGACCTGGAGGTCGAACTGGCCGGCGCCCGGGGCGTGCTCTCGGCGGCCGGCATCACCTCGGAGGTCGTCTGCGAGACGGACGGACTGCCCGCCGGGGTGCAGTCGGCGCTGGGCTGGGTGGTGCGCGAGGCCACGACGAACGTGCTGCGGCACGGGAACGCGGAGAGGTGCGCCGTGACCGTACGGATGTCGGAGGGGCGGGTCGTGCTGACGGTGGAGAACGACGGGGTGGCGGAGACGACCGAACCGGAGCCCTCGGGCGGCTCCGGGCTGGCCGGGCTGCGGGAGCGGCTGTCCGCCGTGGACGGAACGCTGGAGGCGGGGCGGGCCGGCAAGGGCGTGTTCCGGCTCACGGCCCGGGTACCGCTGCCGGCCCACGGCCCGGCGGTACTGGAGGCCGCGTCGTGACGACCCCCGTACGGGTGCTGCTCGCCGACGACGAGCACCTCATCCGCGGGGCGCTGGCCGCCCTGCTGTCCCTGGAGGACGACCTCACCGTGGTCGCCGAGGCGGCCACCGGACCGGAGGCGCTGGCGATGGCCCGTGCGCACGCGCCGGACGTCGCCGTACTGGATCTCCAGATGCCCGGCGCGGACGGTGTGAAGGTCGCCACATCGCTGCGGGCCGAGCTGCCCGCCTGCAAGGTGCTGATCGTGACCAGTCACGGACGGCCGGGCCATCTGAAGCGGGCGCTCTCGGCGGGGGTGCGCGGGTTCGTCCCCAAGACGGTCAGCGCCCAGCGGCTCGCCGAGCTGATCCGCACGGTGCACGCCGGAAACCGCTATGTCGACCCCGAGTTGGCCGCCGACGCGATCTCCGCCGGGGACTCGCCGCTGACCGCGCGCGAGGCCGAGGTGCTGGAGCACGCCGCCGACGGGGCGCCCGTCTCGGAGATCGCCGAGCGCGCCGCGCTGGCGGAGGGGACCGTGCGGAACTACCTGTCGTCGGCCGCCGGCAAGCTCGGCGCCGAGAACCGGCACGCGGCGGTGCGGCTCGCGCGGGAGCGGGGTTGGGTATAGTGGCTCTCGCACCACGGCGAAACCCGCGACTCCGGTCGGGGACTTCGGCCCCCGGTGCAGTGCGAACGTAGCTCAGTTGGTAGAGCGCAACCTTGCCAAGGTTGAGGTCGCGAGTTCGAACCTCGTCGTTCGCTCCACAGGAGAAAGCCCCCGGCCGTGGCCGGGGGCTTTCTCCGTGGGCAAGCCCCCGTTCGCGGCCGGGGGCTCTCTCCGTGGGCGCCGGCTCTACGACCAGCGCTGGCCGGTGAGCAGCTCGTAGGCCTCGACGTACTTGGCCCGGGTCGCGTCCACGACGTGCTGGGGCAGGGCCGGCGGGGGCTGCTCGCTCCGGCGGTCCCAGCCGGACTCGGCCGAGGTCAGCCAGTCCCGGACGTACTGCTTGTCGTAGGACGGCTGGGCGCGGCCCGGCTGCCACTGGTCGGCCGGCCAGAAGCGGGAGGAGTCCGGGGTGAGGACCTCGTCGGCCAGGACCAGGTTCTCGTCCTCGATGCCGAACTCGAACTTCGTGTCGGCCAGGACGATGCCGCGCTCGCGGGCGACGTCCCGGGCCCGGGAGTAGACGGCCAGGGTCGCCTGGCGCAGGCCCGCCGCGGTGTCGGCGCCGACCTGGCGGGCGACCTCCTCGTAGGAGACGTTCTCGTCGTGCTCGCCGACCTCCGCCTTGGTGGCCGGGGTGAAGATCGCGGCGGGCAGCTCCGAGCCGTCGACGAGGCCCTCGGGCAGGGCGAGGCCGCAGACGGTGCGGGTCTCCTCGTACTCGGCCAGTCCCGAGCCGGTGAGGTAGCCGCGGGCCACGCACTCCACGGGGACCATCCGCAGGGACTTGCAGACCAGGGCGCGTCCCTGCCAGTCGGCGGGGGCGCCGGGGGGCAGCTCGGTGCTCAGGACGTGGTTCGGGACCAGGTCGGCGAGCTGGTCGAACCACCACAGGGAGAGCTGGGTCAGGACCCGGCCCTTGTCGGGGATCTCGGTCGGCAGCACCCAGTCGTAGGCGGAGATGCGGTCACTGGCGACCATCACGAGGTCGCCCGCCTCGTTCCGGTACAGCTCGCGCACCTTGCCGGTGTGCAGGTGCACCAGGCCCGGAACCTGGAGCGGCTCGGGCTTCTCGACGAATCCGGACACGGTTCCTCCCCGTGGTCGACTCACATGGGGCCCGCGGGGCTCGTGGGGGTGGTGGTGGAGACGGGCGGGCCGATGCCTCGATTCTCCCGTACGTCCGGGTGGCCCGGGACCCGGGGTGGTGCTCCGTGCCCCGGGGCGGGTCCGGAGCGGCCCCGGGCGCGGTCAGTCCCGTTTGCAGATGCGGTCCAGGAGGTTGGCGGTGGCCCGCTGGACGCGGGGGTCGACGTGGCCCGGGCGGTCCAGGGCCGGGGACCAGGCGAACGTGCCGGACGCGAAGACCCAGGCGCCCGACGGCGCCCGGTACAGCGACGTCTCCTGGTGGCGCCGGGCGCCGTCCACGTCGGTGTACGGGGAGTGGGCGAGCAGGATCCGCTCGTCGTGCTCGGGGAGCGGGGTGCGGGGGAAGTAGCGGTCGGCCTCGCCGGCGACCAGGTCCTCGATCTCGTCGCCCTCGTGGGCGCCGGTGGCCTCCCAGAGCCAGTGTCCGGCGTTGCGGACGATCATCGGGTGCGGTTCGGGGACGCGGCCGGCGTACTGGATGCCGAGCAGCTGCTGTTCGGCGCGGTCGATCTCCCGCCACAGCGCCGGCCGGCCCGGGCCCCGGCGCTTGCGGCAGGTGAGCAGGCGGTCGGGGGCGCCGGACGGGGAGGGGGCCAGCTCCACCTGCCAGTACATGGTGTTGGCGGAGAGGAAGACCAGGGACGTGCCCTGCTCGCGGGCGAGTTCCGTGGTGCGGCGCATGGCGGCGGACCAGTACTCGTCGTGGCCCGGGAAGACCAGGCCCCGGTAGCGGGACGGGTCGATCCGGCCGGAGTGCAGGTCGCGGGCGTCGGCGTAGGCGACGTCGTAGCCGTAGCGCTCGGCGAAGCGGATGAAGTCGTAGGCGTGGCCGACGTGCAGGGGCAGCCCCGCGCCCGCGTACGGCCGGTCGAAGGAGACGGTCGTCGCGGCGTCCGCCTCGCCCAGCAGCCGGCCCTCCTCGTCCCAGGCGTGGTAGAGGCTGGCACCGGTGCGGCCGTCCTCCGGGTAGAGGTTGTACGCCTGCCAGGTGATGTCCGGCAGCAGGAGCAGCAGGTCGGCGGGGTGGCCGTCGCGCACCGTGAAGGGCACGTGGGAGCGGTGTCCGTCGGCGGTGGTGAGGACGGCGACGTACGCGCCGATGTTCCAGTACGACGGGATCTGCAGGCGCCAGGACAGCCACCAGTGGTGGCAGGAGACCGTGCGGTCCGCGGTCAGCGGCGGGGGCTGGACGATGCCGGACAGCCGGGGGCTGGTGGTGATCTTCGCGGCGCCGTCGCCGCCGTAGTGGCCGATCCGGTAGACGTCGACGCCGAACTGCTGCGGCGGGTCGACGGTGATGTGGAAGTCGATGGCCTCGCCGGGGGCGGCGGCTCCGGTGGCGGTGAAGCCCTTGATCTGGCGGCGGACGTCGTCGGCGGCGATCGGACCGCCGCCGTCGGCGCGCCCGCGGGACCGCGGGCCGGGCCTGCCGTCCGGGCCGGGGGCGGCTTCCTGGTCCGCGTACCAGGGGACGACCTGGCCGGTGTCGCCGAAGTACGTCTCGCCGCCGCGCAGCCAGGGGACGGGTCCCTGTCCGAAGGGGTCCGTCACGGCGTGCGCGAGTGCTCCCGACTCCCAGCGGCGGATCTGCTCGGGCCCCATGGGACAGTCCCCTCCCTCGTGCCCCCGTGGTCGTGCGTATGACGAACGCCTTTGCCATGTGCGCGATCGGTCCCAGCACATCACATTTCGCGCGTGCGCTGTCACTGTTCGTCGCGAAGTGGCCGAAAGAGGAATCAGAGCCTCCACTTCCTCCTCCGGCGGGGCTGCTCGGCCGGCCGTGGGGCTGCGTGATGTGGTGCGTGGGGCTGCGTGACCTGGTGCGTGGGGCTGCGTGATGTGGTGCGTGGGGCTGCGTGACCCGGTGCGCAGGGGCTTGGCCTGGCCCGTGGGCCACCGACCTGGCCTGCGCGGCTGCTCGACTTGGCGAGCCGGGGTCAGACCAGACGCACCGGCTTCTCCGGCCGTATGCCGAGCTCGGTCATCCAGGAGCGCAGGGGCCCCGGGTCGCCGGACTCGACGAGGCTTCGGACGCAGGGGGCCAGCTCGACGGCTCGGGCGCCGTCGACCAGGAGGGACGGTCCGTCGAGCCAGTCGAGGCCCGGGGCCGCGCCGGCGGTGTCCATGGCCGCGCAGCACACCATCGCGGTGATGTGGGCGGTGAGGATCTCCCGGGCGGTGCGCGGGGGCTGCAGGGGGAGGAGGGGGAGCGCCCGGTCGTCCCAGAGAGCGGCCGTGTCGGGGCCGGCCGGGGCGGGGGCGGGGGCGGGGCCCGGTGGCGGGGGCGGGGTGTCGGCTCCTGTCCCTGCCCCTGTGGCGCCGCCTGCTCCGGTGGGCTGGGCCGCCGCCTCCTCGCGGGCCAGCTGGGCACTGAGCCCGGCCGCCAGGGCCGCTCCGGGGGCGGTGGTGCCGGCGAGGTCGTCATCGTCGTCGAGGGGGTGGTGGTTCGGGTGGTTCAGGTGGTTCGGGTGGTTCGGGTGGTCGAGGCTGTCCTGGAGGCCCGGGTGATCCGGGTGATCCGGGTGATCCGGGTGATCCGGGTGATCCGGGTGATCCCGGTGATCCCGGTGGTACGGGTCCTGCTCGTCGTACGCCCGGTACGAGCCGTCGGCGTGCTCGCGTAGGCCGGTCACGATCTCCCGGGGACCGTCGGCCAACGGGACGGGGGCCGACGGGACGGGGGCCGACGGGACGGGGGCCGACGGGACGGGGGACGTCGGGGCGGGGGACGTCGGGGCGGGGGACGTCGTGAGGTGGTCCAGGACGCGGGCCAGGGTCGGGCCGTCCGTGCCCGGTGCGGCGTCTTCGGTGGCGGCGCGGCGGACGCCCAGGGTGTCCAGGACGCGGTGGAGGCGGGCCGCGTCCGTGCGCCAGGTGCGGTCGACGACCTCCTCGGGATAGTCGTCCCAGCCCACCGGTGCCCAGTCCGGACCCGTTTCGGCGGGCCCTCCGTGGAAGAGGCGCGCGGCGAGGAGGGAAACCGCCTCGTCCATCACCCCGGGCTCCTCCAGCAGGTCGCAGGCGGGACGCTCGCCCAGACGGGAGGCGAAGCCCTCGGCCAGGCGGTCGCGGCGGGACAGCTCCGTCAGGGCGGCGACCACGCCCACGTCCAGCCGGGAGGGCCAGCGGCCCATCCGCCAGGCGGGCAGCGCGACCCGGGTCAGCAGCCGGTCCCAGCCCGCGTAGGCGAGCCCGACCTGTTCCTGCGCGACGATCCGCAGGCCGTAGTCCACAGCCTGGGCACGCTCGGCGGCCGCCGCGGCGACTCCGCGCTCCATTTCCGCCGCGTGCACACGGCAGCTGCGCAGCAGGAGCCGGCACACCCGGCCGAGCCCCGCGTACACCGCGCGGGACAGCGGGTCGCGCCGCCCGCCCGACGAGGCCACCGCGACCGCGGCGTCCAGGCCCCGTATGAAGCGGCGGGCCGCGGCTATGTCGGGGTGGGCGGAGGGGCCCGTGCCGGCGACGACCGGGGCGAGGACCGCGCGCAGTTCTCCGACGCGCATCCACCAGAGGAAGGGTGAGCCGATGACGAGGACGGGCGCGGTGGGAGCCCGGCCCAGGGCGCCACCGGCGACGTCGTCGTGCTCCTCGGCCGGGGGCGGGCCGTGGGCCGGGTGGGTGCGGTCCTCCAGCCAGCTGTCGCAGTCCGGCGTGAGCGCTATCGCCGAGGGGGCCGGCACGTCGAGCCGGTCGGCCAGGTCGCGCACCATCCGGTAGAGGTCCGGCGCCGACTCCTCGGCGATCGTGACCGTGGGGGTCACCGCGGGCCGGGAGCGGGCGACGACCAGGGCGACACCGGCGGCGGCCGGCAGAACGACAAGCGCCAGCACGACGACGGCCCGGCGGACGACGTCCCACCCCTCGCCCGCGAGGTGCCCGGTGGAGTCGCCCACGAGCAGGATCACGGCGGCTGCGGCGGGCAGCAGGGCCACGGCCAGCGCACGGCTGCGGACGCGCAGCACGGCCAGCGCCCGGGAGCGCGCGGCCCGCGCGCCCATCTCCACACCACCGGTACCGGTCACGGCCGGACCTCACCCCCTCCTTGCCGACCTGTCTGTCCTGGGCTGTTCCGCTCTTCTCCCGCTCTTGCTCACTCCCCCACTGTGGCACCCGCCACTGACATCGCAATGCCGGTGGGCCAAGTGCCGGAACGCTTGCGCGGCACCATAGTTGGGACCTCCGTGCCCGTCAGCCGTATGGACCATCGGTCACTCGATGGAATGGCTTTGGGGAAAGGCGGATGACGGACAGCAAAGATCAGGCCCCGGTTCCAGGGAGTGGAACAGGGGCCTGTCGGATGCGGTGCGAAGGTGGTCCTCCGGGGCTGTACTACGCCCCCGTCGCGGCGTCCGCCGCGGCCTTCGCCGCGATGTCCGTGCGGTGCTGGGAGCCGTCCAGGCCGATGCGGGCGACGGCCCGGTAGGCGCGGTCGCGGGCCTCGGTGAGGTCCGTACCGGTGGCGGTGACGGAGAGGACGCGGCCGCCCGCGCTGACCACGGCGTCGCCCTCGTGCCGGGTGCCGGCGTGCAGGACGTAGGCGTGCGGGGCGTCCTCGGCGGCCACCTCGTCGAGGCCGGTGATCGGGTCGCCGGTGCGCGGGGTGCCCGGGTAGTTGTGGGAGGCGACGACCACGGTGACGGCCGCGTCGTCGCTCCAGCGCAGCGGCTCCAGGTCGGCGAGGTTGCCGGTGGCGGCGGCCATCAGCAGCCCGGCGAGCGGGGTCCGCAGGCGGGCCAGCACGACCTGGGTCTCGGGATCACCGAAACGGGCGTTGAACTCGATGACGCGAACGCCGCGCGAGGTGATCGCGAGACCGGCGTAGAGGAGCCCGGAGAAGGGGGTGCCCCGGCGGCGCATCTCGTCGACGGTCGGCTGGAGCACGCTCTCCACGACCTCGTCGGCCAGCTTGGGGTCGGCCCACGGCAGCGGCGAGTACGCCCCCATGCCGCCGGTGTTCGGGCCCTCGTCACCGTCGAGCGCGCGCTTGAAGTCCTGGGCGGGCTGGAGCGGGCGTACGGTCTCGCCGTCGGTGATGGCGAAGAGGGAGACCTCGGGGCCGTCCAGGTACTCCTCGATGACGACGCGGTCGCAGGCCGCCGCGTGCGCCCGGGCCGCCTCGAGGTCGTCGGTGACGACGACGCCCTTGCCGGCGGCCAGCCCGTCGTCCTTGACGACGTACGGGGCGCCGAACGCGTCGAGGGCGGCGTCGGCCTCGGTGGCGTTCGTGCAGACGTAGGAGCGGGCCGTGGGAACTTCGGCGGCGGCCATGACGTCCTTGGCGAAGGCCTTGGAGCCTTCCAGCTCGGCTGCCCGGCCGGACGGGCCGAAGACCGGGATGCCCGCCTCGCGCACGGCGTCGGCGACCCCGGCGACGAGGGGCGCCTCCGGCCCGACCACGACCAGCTCGGCACCGAGCCGCGTGGCCAGCGCCGTCACGGCCGCGCCGTCGAGGGCGTCGACCTGGTGCAGTTCGGCGACCTCGGCGATACCGGCGTTGCCGGGTGCGCAGTGCAGCGCGGTGACGTCGGGGTCGAGGGACAGGGAACGGCACAGGGCGTGTTCGCGGGCGCCGCCGCCGATGACAAGGACCTTCACGGGGTCAGCCTAATGGGAACGGGGCGGGCCGGTTTGTGCGGGCCGCTCAGGGGAGGGGGCGGGGCGGCTTGTGGCTTCCTCCAGTGCCCGTCCCGGGGGCCGGTCGGTCCGGGCCACAAGCGGCGCAGCGCCGGCCCCTTCGGTTGCCCGGTTGCCCGGCCGTGCGGTTGCCCGGCCGTGCGGCTGCCCGGCTGCTCTGCGCCTCGGTCACTCGTGCGCGATCTCCTCGACCACCGTCGCGCCCAGCTCCCGTACCAGCAGTTCCTTGCCGGAGAGGGCCGACTCGTCGAGGTCCGGGTCGTCGTCCTCCGGGATGTCGTCCTCGGGGGAGACCGGACGCCGCTCGGGCGCCGGGGGTGGGGGGGCGGGAGCGGGGGCGGGGGCCCGGTCGGACGCCGGTGCCGGTGTGGCGGGGGCGGACGGCGCGGAGGCCGGAGGCTGGTCCGCGGGGGCGGGCGCCGGCGGACGCGGCGCGGGCGCGCCCCCGCCACCGTTCCCGAACCCACCGCTGTTCCCGAACCCGCCGCCGGGCCCGCCGCCGGGTCCGCCGTATCCGCCGGAGGGGCCGGCAGGGGACGGGGGAGCCGAACCGCCTGAGGGGTCGACGACCGCCTCGATCTTCCACTGCACGTGGAACTGCTCGGTCAGGGCCTGTCGCAGCACGTCCTCGCTGCCGCTGCTCAGGAAGTTGTCGCGAGCACCGGCGTTGACGAAGCCGATCTGGAGGGAGGTGCCGTCGAAGCCGGTCACCTGGGCGTTCTGGCTGAGCAGGATCCAGGTGAAACGGCGCCGGTTCTTGACCGCCTCCAGGATGTTGGGCCAGATCGAGCGGGGGTCGACTCCGGAGCCCGGCGGCGGGGAGGCGGCGGGTGCGGGTGCGGGTGCGGCGGCCGCCGGCGCGGGGGCCGCCGCGGGTGCCGGGGGGGCGGCCGGAGCCGCGGGGGAAGTGGAGTCGGCCGGCGTCCCGGGCCGTCCGCCGCCCGCGGGTGCCGCCGTGGGCCACCCGCCGGGGCGGCGCCCGCCGCCCGCGGGAGCCGCGGTCGGCCAGGCACCGGGCGCGGGCCCCGAGGGGGGCGCCGCGGCCGGAGTGCCGGAGGGTGCGGCGGGAGGGGCCGTGGCAGACGCGGCAGGCGCGGCAGGCATGGCAGGGGCAGGCGCGGCGGCGGCTGGGGAAGGCGCCGGGGCGGCCGGAGGCTGTCCCACTCCGGCGGGGCCACTCTCACCGGGAGAAGAAGCGGTACCGGGAGAAGAAGCGATCCCGGCAGGGGAAACGGCACCGGTGGCGGGGCCCGAGGGCGACTCGCCCGGGCCTGCCCCACCGCCGCCGGGCCCGGGAGCCCGGACCGCCGCCCGGGCCGCGGCGGGCCCGCCACCGGGCGGGACCGGAGCCACGGTCGCGGCGGCCGGGGCGCGCCCGGCCCCGGGGTGCGCCTCGGGGCCGGGCGCGTACCCCATGGCGGGCGCCCCGGTGCCCGCGGAGAACTGCACACCGCGCTCGATCCGGTCCAGCCGGGCCATCACCGAACGCTCGTCGCCGTACGCGGCGGGCAGCAGCACGCGCGCGCAGATCAGCTCCAGCTGGAGGCGGGGCGAGTGGGCGCCGCGCATCTCGGTGAGCCCCTCGTTGACGATGTCGGCGGCGCGGCTCAGCTCGGCGGCGCCGAAGGACCGCGCCTGGGCCTGCATCCGCTCGACGACGTCGGCCGGGGCGTCGATGAGCCCCTTCTCCCCCGCGTCGGGCACCGCGGCGAGGATCACCAGGTCGCGGAGGCGCTCCAGCAGGTCGGTGACGAAGCGCCGCGGGTCGTTGCCGCCCTCGATGACCCGGTCCACGACCCCGAAGGCGGCCGAGCCGTCCCCCGTGACGAACGCCTCGACGACGGAGTCGAGCAGCGAGCCGTCCGTGTAGCCGAGCAGGGCGGTCGTCATGTCGTACGTCACACCGTCCGCGCCGGCGCCCGCGAGGAGCTGGTCCATGACGGACATGGAGTCGCGGACGGAGCCCGCGCCGGCCCGCACGACCAGCGGCAGCACGCCGTCCTCGACCGGGATCTCCTCCTTGCCGCACACCTCGGCGAGGTAGTCGCGCAGGGTGCCCGGCGGCACGAGACGGAAGGGGTAGTGATGGGTCCGCGACCGGATGGTCCCGATGACCTTCTCGGGCTCGGTGGTCGCGAAGATGAACTTCAGGTGCTCCGGGGGCTCCTCGACGACCTTCAGCAGCGCGTTGAAGCCCTGTGGCGAGACCATGTGGGCCTCGTCGATGATGTAGATCTTGTACCGGCTGGAGGCGGGCCCGAAGAAGGCCTTCTCCCGCAGGTCACGGGCGTCGTCCACGCCTCCGTGCGAGGCGGCGTCGATCTCGATGACGTCGATGGAACCCGGTCCGTTGCGCGCGAGGTCGCGACAGGACTGGCACTCGCCGCACGGTGTCGGCGTCGGGCCCTGCTCGCAGTTCAGACAGCGCGCCAGGATGCGGGCGCTGGTCGTCTTGCCACAGCCGCGCGGACCGCTGAACAGGTACGCGTGATTGACCCGGTTGTTCCGCAGCGCCTGCTGCAGCGGGTCAGTGACATGCCCCTGCCCGATGACCTCGGCGAAGGACTCCGGGCGGTAACGGCGGTAGAGCGCGAGAGACGACACGCATACGAGGTTATAGGCGCCCACCGACAACCGGATCGCCCCGTGAACCGCCACCCCGCGAACGCAGACGCCCCCCACGCACCCGCCAGAGCCGACCTACCCTTGCTGCCTTCCGGCCCTGGGGGAGTTCAGTCAGATAGCGCCGCGTGAGGGGCTGAGCCACACGTTACCCGATCCGGGGGCCCGAGAACGAGTTCGCAAGCACTCTCCGACGTCATGTAATGTTTGCCGCGGAGGATTCGCCTAGAGGCCTAGGGCGCACGCTTGGAAAGCGTGTTGGGGGCAACCCCTCACGAGTTCGAATCTCGTATCCTCCGCCATTGCTCTCACCGGGCAATACGTCGAAGGCCCCCGCAGCTTGCTGCGGGGGCCTTCGACGTTCATCGGGCGCGGTGCCGAGGGCGGGGTCGCCGGGGGTGGCTGGGCGCGCCTACTGCGTGTCGGCCCTGCTCGTGCGCCGGCTCCGCAGCTCCGCGTACCTCGAGCGCATAGCGGTGCTCGCGGCGGGGCCGGCAGCGAAGAAGAAGGCCTCGCTGTCATCGAGGCTTCTCCCCGTGCGGGCGTCCACCACGACCGGCTCGACCTCTTCGCCGCTGGCGGCGTCCACCAAGATCATGGATCGCTCCTGCGGTGCCAGGTGCCGGTTCCCCCAGGCCGCCAGGGCCAGGATCACGGGCCGGAGGGATCGGCCCCGCTCGGTGAGGACGTACTCGTAACGGAGTGGCTTGTCCTGGTAGGGCCGCCGTTCCAGCAGACCGTCCTCGACCAGCATCTTCAGCCGTGCGGTGAGCATGCTCGTGGAGATGTCCAGATTCCGCTGGAACTGGTCGAAGCGCGTGAAGCCGTCGAAGGCGTCATGCAGGATCAGCAAAGTCCACCACTCGCCGACATGCTGCACCGTCGTGGACAACGGACACTCCCGGTCCTCCAGCCGTACGCGACTCGGCATGCCGTCCTCCTGAGGTTACTGCTAATGTAGAAGTTACTGACTTCAATTTTAGCAGTTGCCGCGTGCTGCGGTGATGCGCGCACGCCGGGCGAGGCACGCGCGTACCCGGCACCGGCAGCAGCCGCCTCCCGCGCTGCTTCGCACCGGCATACAGGAGAACCAGTGACCGAGAGCCCGACGTCGATCGACCTCACCAACCTGCCCGAAGCGATCACCCGGTACCTGACGGGCCGCGCCGCCAAAGACGCCTCCGCCGCCGCGCCGGCCTTCGCGGCGCACGCCACCGTCACCGACGACGGACACACCTACGAGGGGAGTGAGGCCGTTACCCGATGGCTCGGGCAGACCGACACCGAGTACAGCTACACCACCACGATCACCGGTGCCGAACGCAACGCGCCCGACCGGTACACCCTCCACCAGCACCTCGAGGGGAACTTCCCCGGCGGGACGGTCGACCTGCGCTGCCGCTTCGTCCTGACTCACGGACTGATCAGCGAACTCAGCATCGCCCCCTGACCAGCCGCCCGCCACTTCCTGCGCACCCGATATCCGACAGGAGCACGCACAGCATGAGGACCTGGCTCATCACCGGCGGCACCCCCGGCGGATTCGGCATGGCCTACGCCGACGCCGCCCTGGAACTGGGCGACAACGTCGTCCTCACCGCCCGCCGCCCCCACCTGCTCGACGACTGGGCCGCCCGCCACGGCGACCGGGTGCTCGTCCACCCCCTGGACGTCACCGACGCACCGCAGACCCACCAGGTCGTCCGGGCCGCCGAAGACCGCTTCGGCCGTATCGACGTCCTGGTCAACAACGCCGGCCGGGGATGGTACGGCTCCGTCGAGGGCACGCCCGACAGTGACGTCAGGTCCTCCTTCGAGCTGAACTTCTTCTCCGTCACCCAGATGCTCCGCGTCGTTCTGCCGGGCATGCGAGAGCGCCGCAGTGGGTGGATCATCAACATGTCCTCCGTCGCCGGACTGCGCAGCGTGCCGGGCTTCGGCTACTACAGCGCCGCCAAGTACGCCGTCGAAGGGCTCACCGAGGCGTTGCGCCACGAGGTGGCCCCGTTCGGCATCAAGGTCCTGGCCGTGGCGCCGGGCGCTTTTCGCACCCACGCCTACGCGTCATTCACCGACGAAGCGGTGAGCGAGACGGTCGACGCCTACCTGCCTTTGATCCACTCCGTCCGTTCCTCCATGATCGAACGGGACGGTCGGCAGCCCGGTGACCCTCACCGCGGAGTGCGCGCCGTCCTGGACGCCATGAACAGCCCCACCCCGCCTCGCCGTATCGTCCTCGGCGCCGACGGCTACGCCGCCGTCCAGGAACAACTGACGGACATGGTGGCAGAACTGCGCTCTTTCGAAGCCGCCTCGCGCAGCGCGGACTTCCCCCCTTACTCCCCGAGGGCCCTACAGGACTGACTCGAGGCGCCGTCAGCAGATGAGTGCACGGCCGGAAGCGGGAAGGGCCGCGTCGCGCCCTCTCCGGCCGACCAGACGAAGCGGGAGGTCTCGCCCAAGGCCGACGGAGAGGGGGTCGTGCCGCGGGTGCTCCGCTTCACCCGCGGCACGATGCAGGGGTGAAGGACAGGGCGCCCCTCGTGGACTTTACGCGGGCGAAAGGGGCATGACCGGTGAAGTCGCCGACTGCCCGGAATCGATTCCGAGTTTCCGCCAAGTCGGCCGTTCGGGCCGGCCGCCGGTACGGGCCGGTCTCCTCGCCGGGCGGTCGGCGCTGACCTCGGGAGTGTGCCCTAACGCGGGGGGTGAGGGGGTCGTCGCGCACCGTTGCCGACGGGGCGGAGCGGGGCGGGCTTCCTGGGTGGGAAGGGGTCAACCTGGCAGTTCGCTCGCTACCGGACAGTAGCGTGAATGTGGCGCAATTCTCTCTCTCTGGGACGTCACCCTGTCACCATCAACGCCATCCAAGAACCAGGCGTCCGGACTGCGGCGGGGGGCGTAGCCATGGGACTGCTCGGCGACGAACTCGCTTTCGCGCAGGCACTGACCGTCCAGGAGCACGAGGGCGTGATGGCCCTCGGGAACCGGAAGCGCTACCAGGCCGACACCCACCTCCTGACCGAGGGCGACCGGTCCAGTCACGTCCTGATAGTCCTCCGGGGATGGGTGACCGTCTCCGTCGCGACGGACCGGGGTGCCACCCGGCTGATACTCGGTCTGCGCGGCCCCGGTGAGCTGCTCGGCGAGATGGCCGCGCTGGACCGCCACCCCCGCAGCGCCACGCCCGCCGGGTCGCCGCCGCCACCTCCGCCGCCGAGCCGCCCTCCCGACCGGACGACGGTTTCGAGCAGGCGCTGCGGCTCAAGCGCGCGGCGCCCGCCGCCCCCTCGGCGTCCGGGACGGGGGCGGCGGCCGGGGAGGACGACGGCGGGGTGCTCTGCCCGTACTGCCTGGAAACCATCCGGCTCGACCTCTCGGCGCTGTTCGTCACCGACAGCAGGATGCAGTACCGGCCCCTGGACCCGGCGGGCATCGGCAACGCCCTGCGCCGGCAGGACGTCATGCGCGGCGCCGTCCAGAAGTGCACGGCCGACCCGGACTTCCCCGAGCACTACATCCCGGTGCCGTACCTCACCTACGGGCGTCCGCTGACCGTCGCGATGGTCGGCCAGTCCGCCACCGGCAAGAGCCATCTGCTGACCCAGATGATCGCGGCCGTCACCGACGGCGGTCTGGAGCCGTTCGGGCTCAAGTGGCAGTCCGTCAGCCCCGAGCAGCACGCCCGTTTCGTACGGGAGCGGGTGCAGCCGCTGCGCAACGGGAGGGTCCTGGACCACACCGGCACGGTCGGCCTGGACGGCTTCGCCCGCTTCGTGGAGTCCCTGCTGATCACCGACCCCCACGGGCGGGTACGTCCGGTCGCCTTCTTCGACCTGGGCGGTGAGGACCTCGTACGGACCGACGCGGCGCTGCGGTTCCTGCTCGGCATCGACGCCCTGGTCTTCGTCGTCGACCCGGTCATGGCCTTTCCCCTGCCCCACCTGGACCACCTCAGGGAACGCCTGATGGTGGAGGTGAACCGGGACGGCGACCTCGCCTTCGGCACCGTCCTGGACCGGTTGCCGAAGACCGGCCCGTACCTGGACGTGGCGGCGGCGGTGGTGCTCGGCAAGGCGGACCTGCTCAGGTTCGAGCCGCCCGTCGACCGGTGGCTGGACCGGCCGCCGGCCACCTCGCTGGACCCCGCGCTGATCCGGGAGGAGAGCCGGGACGTCCACCGGTTGCTGCACCGGCACGCCGGCCAGGCGTGGTTGCGTCCCTTCGACGCGATCCGCCGCTGCACCCTGCACGTCGCCTCCGCCACCGGCGGCCAGGAGGACGGCGGACGCTACCCGGCCGGGGCCGGCCCCCGGCGGGTGCTGGAGCCCCTGCTGTCGCTGTTCGCGATGCACGGGCTCATCGAGGTACCCGGCGGCGCCGAGACGTTCGCCCTGGGTGCGGCGCCGGCGTTCGAGACGGTGCCGGTGGAGGACGCCCGAGGAGGAGAGCGGACATGAGCGAGGCGCAGAGCGGGTTCCCGGGCCGCGGGGAAGCGGCGGCCCCGCACGGACCGGACGGCGGCGCCGGCTCGGTGCACCAGGTCGTCTTCCGGTGGGAAGGCAACCACGGCCGCCAGGGCACCGGCATGAACGCCGTCGCCCGTTCCTGCACGGCCGAGCGGGCCGGGGAACTGGGCCGGGAGCTGGGCCCGCTGCTGTGGGTGTCCGGCGCCGCCGCCTCACGGCCGAGCACCGTGCGCACCCTGTCCCGCGACGGGGACGTCATGCTGGTCCGGCGCTGGCCCACCACCGACCCGGGCGGACGGCCCAGCACGGTCAGCCATGTCCTGGTCGGCGACCCGGGAACCCTGAAGACCCGTCAGTGCCTCGCCCTCGCCTACGGCGACTGGGGCACCCGGCAGGAGGCCGCCGAGACGGTGTCCGGACGGCAGCGCCCGGTCGACTGCGCGCATCTCGACCGGCTGGCCCGCGCCCGGCTGCCGCAGATGCTGGAGCGGTTGCCGACGGTCAGGGAGACGCTGACCGTGGTCGCCGCGGAGTGGCTGCGCGACCCGGCGCAGCGGGTGTCGCTGCTGGCGGAGCCCGGGGAGCACCGGCCCGGCCGTCCCGACGGCGACGAGGCCGCGCTGGTCTACCTGGGGCTGTTCCTGCTCTTCGGGGCGTGGCTGGGACGGGAGTGGACGTTCGCGACCTACGACGTGGTGGACACCCACCCGCTGCGGCTGATGTGCGTCCCGCGCTGGGAGTCGGACACCGGCGGGGCCGGCCCGCTGGCCCGGGTGAGCGGCCTTCCCGTGTCCGGTCCCCGCTTCGAGCACCGGGCGGCCGACCTGCTGGTCGACCACCTCCTCGCGCACCCGGAGGCGCCTGCCGGGGTGCCGCACCTGGTCCGGGCGTTCCCGGACGGAGCGGCCCTGGACTGGACGCGGCGGCGCGAACGGCTCCGGGACATCCTCGGCACCGACCGGCTCCTCCCGCACGCCGTGGTCCCCGCTCGGTCCCAGGCCCCGGCCCAGGCCTCAGCCCAGGCCCCGGCCCAGGCCTCAGCCCCGGCCCAGTCCCAGCCGCACGCCGCGGCTCCGGCGGCCCACTCCACTTCCAGACCCGGATGCCGGCCCCGGCACCCGCGGTCCCGGAAAGGGACCAGGACCAGGACTCGGAACGGGAGACGCTCCCTCCCGGTCCGTACTCCGGCCCCCGGTCCGCCCGCCCGCTCCCGGACCCCCCTCCGCACCCGTCCCCGGCACCACCGCCGGACGCGGCCCCGCCGGCGGAACCACCGGCCCACGACCCCGCCCACGACCCCGCCCACGACTTCGACCCCGCCCACGGCCCGCACCAGGCCGGACGAACCGGACACCGAGCGCCGGATCACGCTCAGGACCTCGAGACGTACGCCCTGCGCCAGGAGCTGCGGGACGCCCAGCGCAGGGACCCCGTGCGGCGCGAGGTCGTGAGGACACGGCTGCGCGCGCTGCCCGACGAGCCACTGGTGCGGGAACTGCGCTCCGACGACCTGCCCCAGGACTCCGTGGACCTCCTGCTCGACGAACTGGGCGACCCCCACCGCCTCCGGACGCGCCAGGAGGCGACCCGGCACGCCCTGTGCGACCACGTGCTCCGGAAGAACCTGTACTTCACCCCGTACGGACAGCCCGAGGCGAACGTGTCGAGGGCGGTCATGGCGGACCGCGCGGCCGCACTCTTCACCTGGGCCGTCGTCCCGCTCGCGCACGACAAGCGCTACCTGTCCGACCTGCGGGAGCTGCTGCACCGCATGCTCCGGGACCCCAGCGTCACCGCCGGCAACTGGCTCCACAAGGCCATCGTCGCTCCGGCGGGCGGCCAGGTGCCCGATCTCCCGCCCGCGTTGTGGCAGCAGATCGTGAGCGACGCGCTGCAACGCACCACCGGCCCCTCGGCGGTCGTCCCTCCGGTCGCGGCGGGGGCCGCGGCGCCGTCCCCGCGGCCGGCCCCGGAGGCCGGCCCCGAGCGGCCCGACCTCACGGCCCGGCTCACCGAGTTGCTGAACAACAATCCCGGTTGCCTGCTGGGGGTCCTCGGAGGGCTGGTCGCCGTACTCGTCGGCATCGTGGTGCTCGTCGTCTGACGCCGTACTCCTCCTGCCCCTGCCCCCTGCCCCCTCTCCCCTGCCTCCTGCCTCCTACCTCTCGATCCGTATCCGCCTCGACTCGCTCACCTGGTCGATTTCCGACACCCGGACCGTCGTCCGCATCGTCCAGGTGCCGGGGAGGGGCAGGGTGAGGGAGTTGGCGCTCCAGTAGCCGCCCCGGTCGACGAGCTCCGCGTGGACCGGGCCCACCCCGCGCTCGGGCAGCGTGAAGGACAGACGCAGTTCGGGTACGGCGGCCAGGCTGCCGTCGGGGCCGAAGACGACGGCCTGCACCGCGTTGTCGCCGGTGCGGCCGGGGTCCAGGGTGATCTGGACGGTGCCCCGGCCGGAGGAACCGAGGGCGAAGGGGATCGTGGTGACGGACGCGGGCAGCACCCCGCCCGCGGGTGCGGTCCGGGCCGCCTCGTCCGCCGCCCGGCCCGGCAGGGTGCCGGTGAGCACGGTCGTGACCGCCAGGACGACGCCCGCGACGGCGGCCTCGGCCAGCACGGACCGGCGCAGCCCCCGGCGGTGGGCGTCCCGGGCGGCGGGCGACTCCGGCGCCGGTTCCGGCCTCGGCTCCGGCTCCGGCTCCGGTGTCGGTGTCGGCTCCGGTGTCGGTGTCGGTTTGGGCTCCGGCCCCGGCGTCTCCGGCACCCGGGACGGTGAGCCGCCCACCGCCGCCGGAACCGGCACCCGCACCGGAACCGGCGTCCGCTCACGCAGGCGCCCGCGCTCGCGCCTCCGCTCGCTCACGCCCCCAGCCGCCCCCGTCACCGCGGCCCCCGCCACCTCCGTCTTCGCCGCCCCCGTCTCCCCAGCCCTCACCGTCCCCGTCTCCGCCACCTCCGCCACCTCCGCCACCTCTGTCTCCGCCGCCTCCGTCTCCGCCGGCACCAGTGCGGAGGTCCACCGCCGGGAGACCGCCGCCGCGGCCAGCAGCACGGCCACCAGGGCCAGTTTGGCGAGCAGCAGCCTGCCGTACGCCGTCCCGGTGAGCGCCGCCCAGGAACCGAGGCCGCGCCAGGACTGGTAGACGCCGGTGACGGCCAGGACGGTCACGGAGGTGGCGGCGACCCGGGAGAAGCGGGCGACCGTGGCGCCGTCCGGCCGGGCGCGCAGGGTCACCAGCAGGGCCACCAGGCCGCCGAGCCACACCGCGGTCGCCAGCAGATGCAGCACGGACGACGCCACCGCCGCCGGCACCTGGAGCCCGGCGGCGGCGTGTTCGGCGCCGGCCCAGGTCAGGGCGAGGCCGACCGCCAGCGCGGTGCCCGCCGCGGCGGCGAGGGGAGCGCGCTCCCGGTGACGGCCCCCGCGGGCCACGCGGGCGAGGAACAGCCCGACCGGCACCAGCAGCGCCAGCCTGACCAGCAGCAGCACACCGGGCCGGGTCGTCAGGGTGGCGCCGAGCGCGCCGGCGTCGAGGGCCGCCGACGGTCCCGCCCCCGCCTCGTACGGAGCCCGCAGCACCAGCAGGGCTGCGGTCGCCCCCAGCAGCGTCCACCAGCCCGCCCGCAGCGGCCGGCGCAGCGGGGCGGGGTCCGGCGGGCGGCACAGGGCGACGAAGGCGGCCGTGCCGATGAGCAGGGCGGCGGCCAGGTAGGAGAGGTACCGGGCGGCCTTGTGGAGGGCGGCGGTCAGCGGGTCCTCGGTGGGGCCGGTGTCCACCGGCGCCGTCGTCGCGGAGGGCTCGCCGACCGAGAAGGTGAAGGCGCCGGAGACGGGGTGGCTGTCCGCCGACACCACCCGCCAGGCCACGGTGTACGTGCCCTCGCCGAGTTCGCCCGGCAGTGCGACGCGGGCCGTGTCGGCACGGCCGTCCGCCCGCCCGGCCTCCGCCGTGCGCACCCGGTGGCCGCCGGGGTCCAGGACGCGGAAGGAGTCGTCGCGCAGGCCGACGGACTCGGTGAAGGTCAGGGTGACGTGGCGGGGTGCCCGTGGGAGGACGGTGCCGTCCCCGGGGTCGGTGGAGCGGAGGGCGGCGTGGGCGGACGCCGGACCCGCACCGCCGAGGACGAGCAGGACCAGCACGGCGCCCAGCAGCACCCGGGTCCGGACCCGCCGCAGGTCCACTCGCATCCGGGCTCCGGCGCGCCCACCGCCACCACGCCTCACGTCGCATCTCCGTCGTCGGGGACCCACTGCCTCGGCGCTACGTACGGACGCGGCGGGCACCGCGCTCACCGGATGCGCGGCCGGTTCACCACGACGGGCGTGCCGTCACCCCGCCGCCGGCCCCGCCGAGCCCCCTCGGCCGGCCCGCCGGGCCCCCCGGCCGGCCGCGGCGCGACGCCCGGCCGAGCCGCCGCCCGCGACCGGGACCGGGACCAAGGCCGGGACCGGGAACGAGACCGGGACCGCGCCCGCGCCCGGAGCCGGGCCCGCGTCCGGGGTGGCCCGCCCGCCGGGGAGGTTCACGCCCGGCACAGACGCCCGATCCGCGCGGCCTCGGCCGGATAGCGCGCGGTGAGGCCGGCCGCGTCGCCGTGCTCGTAGTCCCCGTGGGTGAACCCGGGCGCCATCGTGCAGCCGAACAGCGACCACGCGCCGCCCGCCGCCACCCGGCCGCCCATCCAGGTCCCGGCGGGGACGGTGAACTGCACGTGCTGCCCGCCCAGGACGTCCGGTCCCAGTACGGCCGTACGCGCGCCGCCGTGCGGGTCGAGGAGCAGCAGCTCCAGCGGATCGCCGAGGTAGAAGTGCCAGACCTCGTCGGCGGGCAGACGGTGCAGCGCGGAGAAGTCGTCCGGGCGGCCGGTCAGCAGGGCCACGATGGCCGAACCCGCCGGGCGTCCGTCCGGGCGTTCGGGCCCGGCCCAGGTACGCCGGAACAGGCCGCCCTCCCGGGGGATGGGCTCCAGCCCGTAGTGCGCGATCAGGTCCTCGGCGGTCGGCGGGGGCGGCGTCACGCCGGGAAGGCTACCTCCCGGCGGAGGAAGGCGAGCTGCGCCTTCTTCTCCGGCAGGTACACGTCCGGCAGGTCGATCTCGGGCAGGACGACCGCCGGTCCCGCGGTGAAGCCCTGCCTGAGGAAGCGGGCGATCGCCTTGTCGTTGCCCACGTCCGGGTCGACCACGATCCGCGTGCGGTCCAGGCCCAGCAGGACGTACGCCGTGAGGGCCGACGCCAGCGCGGCGGTCCAGCCGGGCCGCGCGCCCTCGGCCCCGGCGGGCGCGAGCAGCAGGTGGAGGCCGATGTCGCCGGGCTCGACGTCGTAGCACTCGCCCACCCGGTCGGCCCCGGGCTCGTAGGTCTGCAGCAGCGCGACCGGCTCGCCGTCCTTGACCACCAGGAAGGCGTGGTGGGTGTCGAGCGTGTCCAGGTGGGCGTAGAGGTCCGCGACCCGGTCGCGCGTGAGGCCGTTCATGCCCCAGAAGGCGGCCCGCTCCTCGCTCACCCAGCGGTGGATCACGGCGGCGTCAGCGGCGGCGTCGACGGGGAGGACGCGCACGGTGCCGAAGCCGCCGAGCGTCTGCTCGTGGACGGCGGTGCGGGAGGCGTACGGGTCAGACATCGGTCTCCTTCGTGAGCCGGTCGAAGTCGGTGACCACCGGGACGAGTCCGCCGTCGAGCCAGAGGCGCTGCTGGTCGCGGTGGTGGGGCGAGCCGGGGACGCCGACGGCGCCGTGGGGCACCACCCAGCGGCTGTCCTGCCGGTCGGCCAGGTCCCAGACGTACCGGGCGGCGGGGCCGCGCGCGGCCCGGTCGGTGAGGCCCGGCACGGCGGAGGTGCACAGCACGCAGTCGTGGTCGCCGGACAGGCCCGGTTCCCCGTCCGGGGAGGTGTCCGGCAGCGCCCGCCACGGTGCGAGGCGGTGGGTGTCGCCCCAGGTGCCGGCGGGCGGTCGCGCGGCCACCTCCTCCAGGGCGGCGCGGACCGCCTCGGCGCGGTCGATGCCGTACAGGCCGTCGGCGCGCAGCAGGTGTTCGAGGGCGTGGCCGACGCGCGGCAGCAGCGCGAGCCACGGCCCGAACACCTCGGGGTGGGCGGGCGGCACGGCGGCGGGGGCGAGGGCCGGGTGCGCCGCCAGCCGCCGTACGACCGCCGAGCGCACGGCCGCGTAGGCCGCCGCGTCGGTGCTGCCGGCGTCCATGCGCCGGTCCCAGGCGAGGAGACGTCCGCGCAGGGCGCCGGCCTCGGGGGACAGGTCGTCCAGGGCGGCCAGGTGATCCAGGAGGGGGCCGGCCGAGCCGAGGTGGGTGTCGGTGTGGATCGCGGGCATGTCGGCGGCCGACCAGCGGTCCTTCCCGGCGAGCAGGGTGGCGATGCGGTCGGCGCGGTGCGGTGGGGCGAACTCGACGCCGAGCGGGGCGGCCGGACCGCGCTGGTTGGCCATCACGGCGACGCCGTCGGTGAGTCCGGCGCGGGGCGGGGTGTGCCAGCCGTCCCAGTCGTGGCCGGGCTCCCAGGCGGGCACCGGGCGCAGGCGGTTGGCCTCGGCCCGTACCGGCACCCGCCCCGCGACCCGGTGCAGCAGTCCGCCCTCGGTGTCGGCGGCCTGCACGACGTTGACCGGCTCGGCCCACGCGTCCAGGGCGCGGTCCACGTCGGCGACCCGGCGGGCCCGCAGCAGCGGCAGCAGGGCGCCGAAGCCGAGGTCGGCGGTGACGCGGGGCGGGTGGCGCAGGCTGAGGGCGACCGGGGTGCCGTCGTCGAGGCCCTCGGGGCCGCCGGCGATCACCGGCCCCCGGTCGGTCTCGATGACCTCGACCTCGACGCTGCCCTCCCCCGCGACCCGGACCAGCTCCGTGTGCCGGGCGGCGCGGCGCCAGGTGCCGTCGGGGCCGAGCGCCTCGACGCCCGCGCCGGTGCGGCGCAGCCGCTCCCGGTAGAGGTCCTGGTAGTCGGCCATGGCGTTGGTGATGGCCCAGGCGACCGTGCCGGTGTGGCCGAAGTGGGCGATGCCGGGGACGCCGGGCACGGCGAGGCCGACGACGTCGAACTCCGGGCAGGACAGGTGGATCTGCTGGTAGACGCCGGGGTCCTCGATCCAGCGGTGCGGGTCGCCCGCGATGACCGCCTGCCCGGTGGTGGTCCGCTCGCCGCTCACCAGCCAGCCGTTGCTGCCGGCGGTGCCGGGTCCGTCGGTGGCGAAGAGCGCGACGGCCTCCGGGCCGAGGTGCGCGGTGATGTGCTCGCGCCAGAGCTTGGCCGGGAAGCCGGCGAAGAGGATGTGCGTGGCGAGCCAGACGCCGAGCGGCGTCCAGGGCTCCCAGCGGCCGGGGGCGAGGCCGGCGCGCGCGAACTCGGGCGCGGGTTCGTTTTCGGCCAGTGCCTCGTTCACCCCGTCCAGTCCCTCGTTCACCCCGTCGACGTAGGCCCGCACCCAGGCGGCCGTCTCCGGGTCGCCCTGCTCCAGGGCGGCGAAGCAGCGGCGGGCGGTGTCGGCGAGCCGGGCCCGCCGGGCGAGGCGGTCCCAGGACAGGGCCTCGGGCCCGAGGAAGGACGCGGAGGTCCCCTGGGCGCGGTGCCGCTCGACCTCCAGCTGCCACGCCCGGTCGCGGGCGGTCACCCGGCCCTGGGCGCGGGCGAGTTCCTCCGCGCTGTCCGCGCGCAGGTGCGGGATTCCCCAGGCGTCGCGGTAGGTCTCGGCGCTCACCCCTGTGCCTCTACTTTCCTTTAGGTTAGGCTCACCTAAGTTTTGGTCGTGGCCGAATAGTACGTGAAGGGTGAAGAAACGATGGGGCAGGGGCGGGGCTGGGAGGGCGCGGTCCTCAAGCTGATGCGGGGCAAGGACTTCGAGTTCACCGTGACGGACGTCGAGGACGTGACGCCGGACTTCCGCCGGCTGCGGCTGACCGACGGCGGCATGCTGGCGGCGACCGGCGTCCACCCCACGATGTGGGTGCGGCTGTGGTTCGACAACGCGGGCAAGCCGCACCAGCGGGCCTACACCCTGGTCGACCCGGACCCGCGGGCCGGCACCTTCGGCATGGAGTTCGCCCTGCACGAGGGGTGCGCCAGCGACTGGGCCAGGGCGGCCAAGCCGGGCGACACCGTCGAGGCGACGGTCCAGGGCACCGGCTTCGAGGTGCCCGAACCCGTCCCCTCGCGCCTCTTCGCGGTCGCCGACCCGGCGTCCCTGCCCGCCCTCAACTCCCTCCTCGACGCCCTGGGGCCGGTCCCCGCCACGATCTGGTTCGAGGGCGGCGGGGCGGACGACGGCCTGCCCTTCCGCACCGCCCCGGCCCTGCACGAGGTCCGCACGGTCCCGCGCCGCGAGGCGGGCGCCCACCTGGTCGCGGAGGTGAAGGAGGCTCTGCCGGGGCTGCTGCGGGCCACCCCGGAGCCGTACGTCTGGATCGCCTGCGACACGGTGACGACGCGGACGCTGACCTCGTACGCGCGCAAGGAACTGGGAGTGCCCAGGCAGCGGGTGAACGCGCTGGGGTACTGGCGCGCGACCTGAGCCCGCACGCGCGATCATCGGGGCATGGACGTCACACTGCACCTCGCCCAGGACCCCGAGGCGGACGAGCTCCTCGGCCGCAGTCCGCTCGCCGCGCTGGTCGGCATGCTGCTCGACCAGCAGGTTCCCATGGAGTGGGCGTTCAAGGGCCCGTCGGCCATCGCCCGGCGCATGGGCGCGGAGGACCTGGACGCGCACGACATCGCGGCCCACGACCCGGAGGCCTTCGCCGCCCTGCTCTCCGAGAAACCGGCGGTGCACCGCTACCCGGGGTCGATGGCGGGCCGCGTCCAGCAGCTGTGCCGGTACCTCGTCGAGACCTACGACGGTGACGCCGAGGCCGTCTGGCGGGGCGTGGACGACGGCGGGGAACTGCTGAGGCGGCTCCGGGACCTGCCGGGCTTCGGCGAGCAGAAGGCCCAGATCTTCCTCGCCCTGCTCGGCAAGCAGCTCGGCGTCCGGCCCGAGGGGTGGCGCGAGGCCGCGGGCGCCTACGGCGAACCCGGCTCCTTCCGGTCCGTCGCCGACATCACCGGGCCGGAGTCCCTGACCAAGGTGCGCGCCCACAAGCAGGAGATGAAGGCGGCGGCCAAGGCGAAGGCCTCCGGCACGTAACCGGGGCACCCGCGACGGCGGCCCGCCCGGCTTCGGCGGGGGTGCGCAACGCGTTCGCACCTCTCGCGCCGCGCCCGCCGAGACCCCCGGCCCTTCGCGCCCCGCCCCGGTGTCAGCCCGGTGGACCGGCCCGGGTGGCGGGTCCGGTCGGCGCGCTCCCAGCATGGAGCATGACCGAGCCACCGAGCGGTTCCCCGGAGGGCAGCCGTACGACGACCGCAGGGTCCACGCCCGGCTCGGGGCACCCGCCCCGGGCCCCGCGCCGCACGAGCCCGAACCGGCCTTCGAGGGACCCCTGCACCTGCTGTCCCGCACCGCCTGGCGGACCGTACTGCTCACCGGTGCCGCCTCACTGGTCCTGGGCGTGCTGGTCCTGGCCTGGCCGGGCGCCTCGCTGCTCGCCGCCGGCGTGCTCTTCGGCCTCTACCTCGTCGTCAGCGGCGTCCTCCAGCTGGCCGCCGCCTTCGGCACCCACCGGACGACCTCACTGCGCGTCCTCGCCTTCGTCAGCGGCGCCGTGTCGATCCTGCTGGGCCTGTTCTGCTTCCGCGGCCCGCTGCAGTCGGTGCTGCTCCTCGCGCTGTGGATCGGCATCGGCTGGCTCTTCCGGGGCGTCACGCAGGTCGTGGCCGCGGTCCACGACCCGGCGATGCCCGCGCGCGGCTGGCACGCCTTCCTCGGCGCGGTCACCGTGGTCGCCGGCGTCGTCCTGATCGACGCACCGGTCGAGTCGGCCGCCGTCCTCATGCTGGTCGGCGGCTGGTGGCTCGTGGCCGTCGGGGTCGTCGAAATCATCACGTCCGTACGCCTGCGCGGGCGCGCCCACCAAGCCCCGCACACGCCGTGAGGACCACCGGCCACGACCGGCCGCACGCCGAGCGGGCGGCCCCCGGGCCGGCGCGGCGGACGGCGTGCGCCCGGCGGAGGCGCGACCTGCCGTGAGCCCCGCACCGCACGCCGCCACCACCGTCCGCGCCGCACACGCCGGACGGACGACACACGCCGGACGGTCCACACACACCGGACGGCCCACACACACCAGCCAATCCACACACACCGGACGGTCCACACACGCCGGACGGTCCACACGCTCCTCGCGCCGCGTCGCCTGGCTGCGGACCCTGGTCCTGCTGCTCGCCCTGGTCGTGCCCTGCACGCACGCGACGGCGCAGGCGGCACCGCTCGCCCCGGCGGCCGGCGCGGGCGGGGGGGGCCGCGGGCAACGGCACGACCGGTGAGTACGACCACCTCGACACCGCCCTGCGCACACCGTCCCGCGGCGCGCGCCGCGCCGTCGCCGCCCGCCCGGCCCCGACGGCCCGCCTCCGCGTGCGCACCGACCGCGCGCTCGCGTTCCCCGTCCCGGCCGGACCGCCGCCCACCGTGCGCGGCCCGCGTTCCGTGGTCCTGCGCTGCTGACGGGACCGGACCGGCCCTCCGCGCCGGTCCGCCGGACCTCCGCGCCCCCCGCGGAGCGCCGCACCACGGAGCCACGGAACCAGGAACGGGAAACGAGGAACCCACCCATGCTGAACGACCCCTACGCCGTCCTGCGCGCCCTCCTGCGCGCCGAGGCCGCCCGCCGCTCCCCCGCGCCCGACGCCGGCAGGCCGCAGGCCCCGACTGAACCCCGGACCCCCGCGCGAGAAGGGAGGCGCGGCTGACGCGGTGGCCCCCGCGGCGGGGCGGTCCCGGTGCCGGGCCCGCCGCCGACGGCGCGCCGGGACGGCCGCCCGCCCCGGCCGCCACCCCCGTTTGCCCCGTTTGCGGCGTCTTTTCCGGAGCCGTACTCCAGCCCCATGGCTGCGCCTGCCGCGTCCTGGCCGGTAGGCTTTCCGTGTGATCTTCAAGCGCATCGGAAACGGCCGGCCGTACCCCGACCACGGCCGGGAGAGCACCCGGCAGTGGGCGGACGTCGCGCCGCGCCCGGTCCGCCTCGATCAGCTCGTGACGACCAAGGGCCAGCTCGACCTGGAGACACTCCTCGCCGAGGACTCCACCTTCTACGGCGACCTCTTCGCGCACGTCGTGAAGTGGCAGGGCGACCTGTACCTGGAGGACGGCCTGCACCGCGCGGTGCGCGCGGCGCTCCAGCAGCGCCAGGTGCTGCACGCGCGGGTCCTCGAACTCGACTGACGGGCCCCGGCGGCCCGCCGACGCCCCCGGTTGACCCTTTCGGGTTGCATTGCGCCGAACCGTGGAACGTCGACTGATCATCTAATAGGCATCGTCGCCCGGGCGCACTACGCTGCGCCCATGAGCATGCTCACTCCCCCTGGCATGGGTGGCCAGTACAAGATCACGGGGGACAGGTACCCGCGGATGCGACCGGCCCGACGGCGCGGCCGCTTCGCGTTCGCCGCCGTCGCCTGTGCCACCGCGCTCGGGCTGCTCGGCTGGGGCACGCTTCAGCTCATCGACGTCTTCACCGGCGGCGGCAAGGCCTCCGCGGCCGGGGCCGGGGCGGCCTGCCGGACGACCGCCGCGAAGGCGAGCGCCCCGCCCGCCGCCGTGGCCGTGCCGAAGCCGGCCCGGATCACCGTCAACGTGCTCAACGCCACGACCCGCGGCGGACTCGCCCAGAAGACCGCCGACGAGCTGAAGAAGCGGGGCTTCCGGATCGGCGAGGTGAGCAACGCGTCCGAGGAGTACGACAAGAAGGTCAAGGGCACCGGAGTGCTGGTCGGCCCCGCCTCCGCCGTCAAGGGCTCGCTGCCCGTGCTCGGTACCCAGCTGCCGGCGGCCGAACGCCGTACCGCCGCGGCCCGCAAGGACACCACCGTCGACCTGATCATCGGCGACGGCTTCAGGGAACTGGCGAAGCGGGCGGACGCCGACGCGGCGCTCGCCGAGCTGGCGGCGCCGCGGCCGACGCCCGCCGCGGAGAAGAAGAGCTGCTGAAAGAAGAGCCGCCGAGCAGCCGAGCAGCCGCGGGGGGCCGGGGGGCGGGACGGACCTACTCGGCCGACCCGTACATCCGGTCCCCCGCGTCGCCGAGGCCCGGCACGATGTAGCCCTGCTCGTTGAGCCGCTCGTCGACCGAGGCCGTCACGACCGTCACCGGGGTGCCGGCCAGCTCGCGCTCCATGAGTGCGACGCCCTCCGGAGCGGCGAGCAGCACCACGGCCGTCACGTCGTCGGCGCCGCGCTTGATCAGCTCCCGGATCGACGCGACCAGGGTGCCGCCCGTGGCCAGCATCGGGTCCAGCACGTACACCTGGCGCCCGGAGAGGTCCTCCGGCATCCGGGTGGCGTACGTGGAGGCCTCCAGCGTCTCCTCGTTGCGGATCATGCCGAGGAAGCCCACCTCGGCGGTCGGCAGCAGCCGCACCATGCCGTCGAGCATGCCGAGGCCCGCCCGCAGGATCGGCACCACCAGCGGGCGCGGGTGGGAGAGCTTGACACCGGTGGTCTGCGAGACCGGCGTGTGGATGTCGACCTGTTCGGTGCGCACGTCGCGCGTGGCCTCGTAGGCGAGCAGGGTGACCAGCTCGTCGGCGAGGCGGCGGAAGGTCGCGGAGTCGGTGCGCTGGTCGCGCAGCGTGGTGAGCTTGTGGGCGACCAGGGGGTGGTCGACGACGTGGAGACGCATGTCCCCCACAGTAACCGGGCCCCGTGGGACCGGCGTCCCCGCGGCGGGACTAGCCCCCGCGACACGGCCGCGCCCGTGTTCGGGCGTCAAACCGCCCGGGCGGGGGAAGGTGGGAGGGACGGACGCTGGGTGGTGAGACTGTGCCTGACCGGGACTTCCACAACATGCCGTCCCCCGGCGAGGAATCGGGGACGACGCGCGGGACTGAGCGGAGTACGGAACCGGAGCGGGAGGCCGAACGCCGTCGGCGGCGGGCCCAGTTCCTGCGCGACCTGGCGGAGGCCCGGGAGCTGCGGGACCGCGTGCAGCCGCGCCGCGCCAAGACCGCCCGGCTGCGCCACGCGATGCGCATGCGCACCTTCCGCTGGTAGCTCCCCGCCCCGGCCGGGGCGGACCGCCGCCGCGCCGCGCCGACGCCGCGGGGGCGGGCGTACGCGGACACGGCGGGAATCCGCGTACGATCCGCACGTGGCGGCGACGAGTGCGCTGAGGGGAGGCCACCCGGGCACGCACTCCCGGGAGGCAGTCGAAACTGCCGGACACAGGGCGCCGAAGACGCCCCCTGAGCGCCTTGTTTCTGCCACGATTCCGAGTGGGTGGGGCTCGGAGCACCGCTCCCCCACCCGCAGCCTCCGCCGGGGGGACCCCCAACCGGCACGCCTAGGACCAGTGGGAGAGTCACGGTGTACTTCGCCGCACTGCTCGCGCGCACCGAAGACGGGTGGGAAGCGAGCGACACGGAGCTCGACGATGTGGAGACCCTGTCGGATCTGGCCGACCTGGCCAGGGAAGCCTGTCCGGACGAGGACACGGTGCTCGTGCTGATCGAGCAGGAGGACGCGTGGTTCGGAGTCGTCCGGGTGGACGGCGAGGAGGACCCCCGTATCTACGTCTCGGACGCCGCCGCGGCCGCCCGCAGCAGCTACGGCGAGATCCTCCTCACCGACGAGCTGCTCGGCCGGGAGCCCGGCAAGGAGGGCGACGACCTCGACGCCCTCGACCTCGACGGCACCGAGGACGGTGAGTCCGACGACGAGGAGGACGCCGCCGACGGCGGTGACGCGGTCGCCGGCACCGCGGAGGCCGTGCCGCACGGTCCGGTCGGTGACGCGGGGGTCCTCGACGACCTCGGCGTGAGCGAAAAGGAACTGCGGGCGATGTCCGGGGACGCGGTCGGCGAGATCGCCGAGGCCCTGGGCGCCTCCGAGGTCCTGGAGACCGTCCGCTGACCGCCCCGGCCGAGGAGCAACCCGAGAACCCGGCACCGGCACCGGACGGGGCACCCCCCGGCCACCGCGCCCCGCCCGATCCCGTACGCGACCGGTGGCGGGCCGCGATGCGGCTCGCCCTGGCCGGGGCCGGGCGGGCGGCGCGGGGCGGGGACGTCCCGGTGGGCGCCGTCGTGCTGGCACCGGACGGCCGGACGGTGCTGGCGAGCGGACACAACGAACGCGAGGCCACCGGCGACCCCACGGCCCACGCCGAGGTCCTCGCGATCCGGCGGGCCGCCGCGGAGACGGGCGAGTGGCGACTGGCCGGCTGCACGCTCGTCGTCACCCTGGAGCCGTGCACGATGTGCGCGGGCGCCCTCGTGCAGTCCCGCGTCGACCGGGTCGTCTACGGCGCCCGCGACGACAAGGCGGGCGCGGCCGGCTCCCTGTGGGACGTGGTGCGCGACCGGCGGCTCAACCACCGCCCCGAGGTGGTCGAAGGGGTCCTCGCGGACGACTGCGCCCGGCTGCTCACGGACTTCTTCCGGGACCGCTGACACCCGCCGGATTCCGATTTCAAAGCACGCCGCACCGTGCTGTAAGGTCTGTCTCGGTAGCGTGTCCGAGCGGCCGAAGGAGCTCGCCTCGAAAGCGAGTGTGGCGCAAGTCACCGAGGGTTCAAATCCCTCCGCTACCGCCCCTGAAGGGCCCCGTCGAAAGACGGGGCCCTTCGTGCGATCATGAGCGACCGAAAAGCGTCGTCGAGGGACAGGGGAGGCCGCGGTGGCGGTGAACGCGAAGAAGGTCGCCGTCTACGCACTCGTGGTCTTCGCGCTGTATGTGATCATCACGGATCCGGCGAAGGCCGCCGACTACGTCCAGATAGGTTTCCAGGGCATATCCGACGCGGCGGGAGCCGTCGGCGACTTCATGACCTGGGCCGCCAACGGAGGAAAGTGATGATCCGCCACCTGGTGCTGTTCAAGCTCGACGACGGCGTGGAGCGCGACGACCCGCGCGTCGTGCGGGGCGTCGAGGCCTTCCGGGCGCTCGGCGGCCGGATCGAGGAGCTGCGCTCGTGGGAATGCGCCTGGAACATCAGCGACCGGCCCATCGCCTACGACTTCGCCATCAACTCCGCCGTGGACGACGCCGACGCCCTCAAGCGCTACCTCGAACACCCGGCGCACCAGGCGGGCGTCGCGCTGTGGCGGGAGTTCGCCACCTGGGTGATCGCCGACTACGAGTTCTAGGACCTCCGATACGGCCGTACGAAGCGGCCCCGCACCCGTCGGGTGCGGGGCCGCTTCGCGTTCGCCGTCGCCCGCGGTCCGGCGGGCACCCCCGCGTTCACTCAACACGACGTTATGAGGTGCTTGCACACAGTGCACATGTCTTGTGATGCTATGACCGCTTTTGACGGATGAGTGATGGAAGAGTTGACGGATCACGAGGTGGAGTTGACCGTGCCGGCCAGTACTGCGCCTCAAGCACCGCCCGCGCCGCCCGCACAGGCCCAGGAGCCGCCCGTACGGGCCCCGGCGCCGGCGCCCGCGCCCGAACCCTCGCCGCAGCGCAGCCGGGGTGCCGACACCCGGGCCCTGACCCAGGTGCTCTTCGGCGAGCTGAAGGGCCTGACTCCGGGCACCGCGGAACACGACCGGGTGCGCGCGGCGCTCATCGAGGCCAACCTCCCGCTGGTGCGTTACGCCGCCGCGCGCTTCCGCTCGCGCAACGAGCCGATGGAGGACGTCGTCCAGGTCGGCACCATCGGCCTGATCAACGCCATCGACCGCTTCGACCCCGAACGGGGCGTGCAGTTCCCGACGTTCGCGATGCCGACCGTCGTCGGCGAGATCAAGCGGTACTTCCGCGACAACGTCCGCACGGTCCACGTACCGCGCCGGCTGCACGAGCTGTGGGTGCAGGTCAACAGCGCGACCGAGGACCTCACGACCGCCTTCGGGCGCTCCCCGACGACCGCCGAGATCGCCGAGCGGCTGCGCATCACCGAGGAGGAGGTGCTGTCCTGCATCGAGGCGGGGCGGTCCTACCACGCCACCTCGCTGGAGGCCGCCCAGGAGGGCGACGGCCTGCCCGGACTGCTCGACCGGCTCGGCTACGAGGACCCCGCCCTCGACGGGGTCGAGCACCGCGACCTGGTCCGGCACCTGCTCGTCCAGCTCCCGGAACGGGAGCAGCGCATCCTGCTGCTGCGCTACTACAGCAACCTCACCCAGTCGCAGATCAGCGCGGAACTCGGCGTCTCCCAGATGCACGTCTCACGGCTGCTGGCGCGCAGTTTCCAGCGTTTGCGGTCCGCGAACCGGATCGACGCGTAGCCTCGAAAGCACCTCGAAGCACAATCGAAGGCGCGAGCGACAGGTCACCGGGGCGAGCGAATCGCTCACCAGGGCCGTTGTGGGCGAAATCGAGCCGAAAGGCCGTCAGACCCCCTGTTTCCAGGGGGTTTTCGCGTCTTGGATGTCGACATGTCACTACAGCGCGTTGCCGACATGTGACATTCTGCCGGAGACGCGTTTGCCGGAGCTTCGGCTCCGGTATTCAGGTGAAGGCTGCGTTCCCGGCGTGGGAGCGCGTGCCGTGACCGTCCCGCGACCCAAAGGGGGTGGCATGTCCGCAGACCAGGGCAGCTCGAAGGTGCTCGCGCTCGCGGAGAGCGAGACCGCGCCCGACACGATCGAGGCACTCGGCCCCATCGGCCCCGTCGGCTCCATCGACGACGTGCAGGCCGTCGACGCCGTACCGACCCTCGACGCCGTGCCGGCCCAGGCCCTTCCGACTCCGGGGGTCATCGACACCCGCACCCTGTCCCGCTCCCTGTTCCTGCGGCTCGCCGCGCTCGACGAGGACAGCCCGGAGCGTGCCTACGTCCGGGACACCCTGATCGAGCTCAACCTCCCGCTGGTGCGTTACGCCGCCGCGCGCTTCCGCTCGCGCAACGAGCCGATGGAGGACATCGTCCAGGTCGGCACCATCGGCCTGATCAAGGCGATCGACCGCTTCGACTGCGAACGGGGCGTGGAGTTCCCGACGTTCGCGATGCCGACGGTGGTCGGCGAGATCAAGCGGTTCTTCCGCGACACCTCGTGGTCGGTGCGCGTCCCGCGCCGCCTCCAGGAGCTGCGCCTGGCCCTGACGAAGGCCAGTGACGAGCTGTCCCAGAAGCTGGACCGCTCCCCGACGGTCGGCGAACTGGCCGCCGTGCTGGGCGTGTCCGAGGAGGACGTCGTCGACGGCCTCGCGGTGGGCAACGCCTACACCGCCTCCTCGCTGGACTCCCCGGCCCCGGAGGACGACGGCGGCGAGGGCTCGCTGGCGGACCGCCTGGGTTACGAGGACACGGCGCTGGAGGGAGTGGAGTACCGCGAGTCCCTCAAGCCGCTGCTGGCCAAGCTGCCGCCCAGGGAGCGGCGGATCATCATGCTGCGCTTCTTCGCCAACATGACCCAGTCGCAGATCGGCGAGGAGGTCGGCATCTCGCAGATGCACGTCTCCCGGCTGCTGACCCGCACCCTGGCGCAGCTGCGCGAGGGCCTCATCTCGGACTGAGTCCGGCCCACGACGCGACGGCCCTACGACAGCGCCAGCCAGGCCACGGCCGCGACGATCACCACGGCGGCCACGATCCCGGCGATCAGGCCGAAGCGGGGACCGGAGGAGGCTGCCGGGGCCGCCTGCCGGGTCTGGGGGGCGTCGTCGACGAACGCGCGGAACATCTGGGTGCTGCCTGCGGGGTCGTAATTGCCCTGGGGGCCCTGGTTGTTAGCCATGGGCCGAGACACTAGCGAATCCGCGGGTGGGGCCCAAGCGCGGGGCGCCCGCTTCCCCCTTCCCGACGGTCACCGCCCATCACCTGCACGTTTACGTTCGCAATACGTGCCTTTGCCAACTTTTTGTCGCCGGGCGCTCCCTTTTTGTTTGCCTGTAGCAACCAACGACTCCTATGGTTGCCCTAAGCAACGAAAGCGGGAGGTGCGCATGGCCGAGAGGGCGCAGTACGAGGAGCTGATCCGCCAGTTCAGTGCCTTCGGCGCCGTGAAACGGGAGATGGGCCGCATCCTGCCGGCCGAGTGCCCCGGCGGGTCCGCCGCCGTGCTGACCCTGCTCGGCCGCCACGGCGACATGCGCATCAGCAGGCTCGCCGAGCTGCTCGCCGTGGACATGTCGGTGACCAGCCGCCACGTCGCGCACATCGCCGACCGGGGATGGATCGAACGCTCCCCCGACCCGGCGGACAAGCGCTCGCGCATCCTGCGCCTGACGCCCGAGGGCCAGGCCCAGCTGGACGAGCTGTCGGAGCGGACGACGCAGTTGCTGGCCCACCGCCTCAGCGACTGGACCGACGAGGAGGTCGGCCAGCTCACCCGGCTCATGACCAGGCTCAGGGCGAGCTTCGACGACTGCCGGTCCCCCCAGGCGCGGGCCGCCGCACCACCCGAGGTCGACGAGACCACCCGTACACCCGCGATCACCACGTAAGCAAAGGAAGTCCATGGCAACGACCACACCAGCCGGTGTGCGGGCTCATGCCAAGCACGGGGGAGGCTCCACCGGAGACGCTCCGATGACGCACCGGCAGATCATGGAAGCGCTGTCCGGGCTGCTGCTCGGCATGTTCTGCGCCATCCTGTCCTCGACCATCGTCACCAACGCCCTGCCCGAGATCATCGGCGACCTCGGCGGCGGCCAGAGCGCCTACACCTGGGTCGTCACCGCCTCGCTGCTGACGATGACCGCCTCCACCCCCCTGTGGGGCAAGCTCGCGGACCTGGTCAGCAAGAAGGCGCTGGTCCAGATAGCCCTGATCGTCTACGTCATCGGCTCCGTCGTGGCCGGCCTGTCGCAGAACCCCGGGATGCTGATCACCGCGCGGGGCATCCAGGGCCTGGGCGCCGGCGGTCTGTCCGCCCTGGCGCAGATCATCATGGCCGCGATGATCTCCCCGCGTGAGCGCGGTCGCTACTCCGGCTACCTGGGCGCCACCTTCGCGGTCGCGACCGTCGGCGGTCCGCTGCTCGGCGGCGTCATCACCGACACCAGCTGGCTCGGCTGGCGCTGGTGCCTCTACGTCGGCGTGCCCTTCGCCGTCATCGCGCTGATCGTGCTGCAGAAGACGCTGCACCTGCCCGTGGTCAAGCGGAAGGTCAAGGTCGACTGGGCCGGCGCCTTCTTCGTCACCGCGGCCGTCTGCCTGCTGCTGGTCTGGGTCACCTTCGCGGACGACAAGTACTCCTGGATGTCGTGGCAGACCGGCGTCATGGTCGGCGGGGCGATCGTGCTGACGCTGGTCTTCCTGCTCGTCGAGTCCAGGGCGAGCGAGCCGATCATCCCGCTGCGGCTCTTCAGGAACCGCACCATCACCCTCGCCTCGCTGGCCTCGCTGTTCGTCGGCATCGCGATGTTCGCGGGCACTGTCTACTTCAGCCAGTACTTCCAGCTGGCCCGGGACAAGTCCCCGACCATGTCGGGCGTCATGACGATCCCGATGATCGGCGGCCTGTTCATCTCGTCGACCCTCTCCGGCCAGATCATCACCAGGACCGGGAAGTGGAAGGGCTGGCTGCTGGCCGGCGGCGTGCTGCTGACGGCGGGCCTGGGCCTGCTCGGCACCATGCGCTACGACACCCCCTACTGGCACGTCGCGATCTTCATGGCGCTGATGGGCCTCGGCGTCGGCATGATGATGCAGAACCTCGTGCTCTGCACGCAGAACCAGGTGGCCCCGAGCGACCTGGGCGCGGCCTCCTCCG
This sequence comes from Streptomyces sp. JK94, assembly GCF_053613315.1. Classification (NCBI taxonomy): domain Bacteria; kingdom Bacillati; phylum Actinomycetota; class Actinomycetes; order Kitasatosporales; family Streptomycetaceae; genus Streptomyces; species Streptomyces sp. JK94. Next base: position 87,366 of record NZ_JBSICH010000007.1, read on the forward strand.
TCGTGACCTTCTTCCGTTCCCTCGGCGGCGCGGTGGGCGTCTCGGTGCTCGGCTCCGTGATGTCGACCCGCATCAGCCACTACGCCTCGGACACCATCGGCACGCTCAGCCCGCAGGACCAGGCGGCGGCCGCCAAGGCCTCGGGCAGCGGCTCGATCCCCGACATGGACCTGCTGCCCCCGGGCATCCGGGAGTGGCTGGAGAGCGCCTACGGGCACGGCATCGCCGACATCTTCCTGATCATCGCCCCGATCGCCCTGCTGGCCTTCCTCGTCACCCTCTTCATCAAGGAGGTCCCGCTGCGCACCTCGGGCGCCCTCGCCCAGGCCGCCGAAGCCACCGCCGAGACCGCCTCCCCGGCGGCGCCGGCCCCGGCCGAGGCCACCCGGGTCGCCCCCGAGCCGGCCCCGGCCGGTGCGGTCACCACCCCGTCGGCCGCCGGCTCCGGCGCGCAGCCCGCGGCCACGCAGCGGCTCGCCGCCGTCGCCACGGCGACCGGCTCCGGCGAGCCCACGGCACCGGTCTCCGGCGGCATCGCGGTCCGCGGCTTCGTCCGCGGCGCCGAGTCCGCGCCGGTCCCGCAGGCGGCCGTCACGCTGATCTCGTTGGCGGGCCGCCAGCTGGGCCGCTCGGTCGCCCAGTCCGACGGCTCCTACGGGATCGACGCGCCGAGCGCGGGTTCGTACGTGCTGATCGCCTCCGCCGACGGCTTCCAGCCGCAGGCGACGACGATCGTCGTCCACGACGAGCCGGTCGCCCACGACATCCTGCTCAGCGGCACCAGCGGGCTGAGCGGCCTGGTGAGGGCCGTGGAGAACGGACTGCCGGTCGGCGACGCCATGGTGATCGTGACCGACGTGCGCGGGGACCTGCTGGCCACCGCCGCCACCGGGGAGACGGGCGAGTTCTCCTTCACCGAGCTGGTGCCCGGCACGGTGACCGTCGCGGTCAACGCCGCGGGCTACCGGCCGCGTGCCCTGCCCGTCGAGGTGGGCGGCACCGGCGTCACCCGGGTCGAGGTCGACCTCCAGGCCGGGGCGCGGGTCCAGGGCGTCGTGCGGGCGCCGCACGGTCCGCTGGCCGACGCCCGCGTCACGCTGGTCGACGTGGCCGGCAACGTGGCCGGCACGGCCACCACCGGCGCGGACGGGGCGTACGCCTTCACCGACCTGGACGCCGGCGAGTACACCGTCATCGCGACCGGCTACCCGCCGGTGGCGACGTCCCTGACGGTCGCCGGCCCGGGTGCCGACGGCCACGACATCGAACTCGCCCACCCGGGCGAGTAGCCGGACCCCGGCCCGTGGTGGCGGGCGCGCTCCGAGCGGAGGCGCGCCCGCCCGCCACGGGCCGGTCTCTCACGACCACTGTCCGAGCCTCTGCAGGGAGAAAACGGGATGGGACTGACCGCGAGGATCCGAACGCGGGACGGATGGGCCGTGTCGCACGCGGTCGTCACGGTGACCGACACGACCGGCACGCAGGTGCTGCGCGCCGAGGCGGACGCCGAGGGCACGGTGCGGGACACCACCCCGCTCACGCCGGGGGCGTACACCGTCATCGTCACCGCCGTCGGCTACGCGCCCGCCGCCTCCAGCGCGATCGTCACCGCGAGCGGCCGGGCCGAGGCCGGCACCGTGACGCTGGCCCGCCAGGGCGGCACCGAGCTGCCGCCGCCGGGGCCGTGGACCATCGACCCGGCGCACTCCAGCGTGGCCGCCGTCGCCCAGCACCTGGGCATCTCCAGCGTGCACGGCCGGTTCACGGACTTCGCCGGGCTGATCGAGATCGCGCCGGACGACGTCACCGGGTCCCGGGTGGAGGCGGTGATCCGGGCGGCCTCCATCGACACCGGCAACGGCACGCGCGACACCCACCTGCGCTCCGGCGACTTCCTGGACGTCGAGCGGTTCCCGGACATCACCTACCGCTCCACGGGCGTGACGCCGGCCGGCCGGGACCGCTGGACCGTCCACGGCGAGCTGGGCCTGCACGGCGTGGTCCGCCCCGTCGACCTGGACCTGTCCTACCTCGGCACCGGCGCCGACCCGTGGGGCGGCACCCGGGCGGCGTTCCGCGCGACCACGGAACTGCGGCGCGAGGACTTCGCCATGAACTACAACCAGGTCCTCCAGGCCGGCATCGCCGCCATCGGCACGACCCTCAGGGTCGAGCTGGACGTCCAGGCGGTGCAGGGGCAGTCACTGCCGGCGGCGTGAGGCGCCGCCGGACGCGCGGGCCACCAGTTCGTCGCACAGGTCCCGGAGTTTGACGTTGGTGTGCTGCGAGGCCCTGCGCAGCCGCTCCAGGGCGTGGTGGGCGTCGATCCGCTCCCGGGCCATGAGGATGCCGACCGCCTGGTCGATGACGCTGCGGGTGAGCAGGGCGGTGCGCACGTCGGCCGCCGATGCCTGCTGCAACTCCAGGCGCAGGGCCTCCGCCACGGCGTCCGCGGCCCGCCCGGCGAAGGTGCGGGCCGCTTCGCGTCCCTCGGCCAGCCCGTCCGGTTCCAGGCCGTAGAGGTTGAGCGCGGCGCCCGTCCCGCCCTGGACGGGCAGCGGCAGCGCCAGCACACAGCGCACGCCGGTGGCCAGCGCGTACTCCGTGTACGCGGGCCAGCGGGTCTCCTCGGACAGGTCGGGGGAGTACTGCACGCTCCCCGTCTCGGCGGCGTCGACGCAGGGGCCCGAGCCGTTCTCGTACTGCCGCAGGTCCAGTCCGGCGGGCAGACCCGAGCTGCCCGCCAGGGTCATCAGCCGGTCGGCGCGGCGCACCGTGACCGAGCACGCGTCGGCACCGGGCACGTGCGCGACCGCGCGATCGGTCAGATCGCGCAGCAGGGTGTCGAGGCCCTGGCTGCGCGCCATCGCCTGGTCGAGCGTGTCGGGGATCTCCGCAGTCATGACCGTACGGATATCCGCTCATCGCTCGTTGACGCCTCGGCCCCCCGCACCCCTGTTCGCATCGACGATGCGCCGGGCGAGGTCGCGCAGCTTCACGTTCTCCCGCTGCGAGGCCTTCACCAGGGAGTCGAAGGCGCCGGCCGCGTCGATGTCCTTGCGTTCCATGAGGATGCCGGTGGCCTGTCCGATCAGGTCCCGGGTGCGCATGGCCTCGGTGAGCTGCTCGCGCACGGTCGCCGCGTCCAGGGCGAGACTGACGTGCGCGGTGAAGAGCCGGCCGACGCGGGTCGCGGCCTCGTCGAAGGCGTTCGGCTTGCGGGCGTACGCCGTCAGCACGGTCAGGCGGCGCCGGTCGGCCCGCAGCCGCAGGGAGAGCGACGAGCGCAGGCCCAGGCGGGAGAGGACGTTGCCGCCGCCGTCCGCCTCGCTGTCGTCCGTCCGCACCACCGGTGTGGCCCACAGGCGTTCCCAGTCCGGGTGCGGCTCGCGGGCCGGGTGCCGGGACTCGTCGCCGAAGGCCACGGACTCGTCGGTGCAGGCGAGGATGCGGAACCGGCTGCCGCGCTGGATCTCCGAGATGCCCGCGTGCTCCGCGCCGGGCAGCAGGCGCACCGCCAGCTCGGCCGCGGTGGTCAGGGTGGTGTCCGGGGTGCCCGTGGCGTGCAGTTGCCGAGCCGCCGACGTCAAGGCTTCGGCCAGCTCGAAGCCCACCGGAAAACGCGGCAAATCAGTAAATTCGGACGCAGCCACCACGAACCTCTTCGGCGTGCACGGCCTGGCGGCCGTGCGCAGGAGAGCTCCGCAGCACATTCCTGACTGCGAGCACAGGACGGACAGCACTCTAGCTGCTCGGTTGCGCTCAGGTGACGCCCGGTCGACGGACCGCGCGGGCGCCTTACGCATCCCGTCGGCGGCGTGGTGGAATGGGGGGACGGGTCAGGAAGCGGCCTAGCCGGAAGCACGACGGACGTCTGCCAGGTGAGAGTGCCGTGACCTTCCTCCCCCGTCCCTGCGAGCCGTGCGATCCGCCCGGCTACGCCGTACTCGCCCTGCCTCAGGAGATCGACTTCTGCAATGCCATGGGCCTGCTGCCCATGATCATGACAGCGGTGCGCCATCACTCCGGTGACCTGCGCGTCCTCGTACTGGACCTGACCGCGACCCGCTTCATGGACTCCCAGGGCGTCCGCCTCCTCGACGAGGTACGCCGCCGTCTGCGGGGCCGCGCCGAACTGCGCGTGGTGGCCGCCCGGCAGGGCGTACCGACCCGTGTCATGGAGCTGTCCGGCCTGCGCCGGGACGTCCCGGTGCACGACAACCTCGCGGAGGCCCTGCGTCCGCAGAGCGGTACGGTCGGCGGGCCCGGCGGCCGGGCGGGCGGCGGAACGGCGTCCTAGGCCGGCCCGCAGGACGCCGGACGTCGCGACCAACACCCGTGTGTCCCCGGACGGGTGGCCGGACTCCGTGCGCCCCGGCACCGGGCGGCCTGCCGACCCGGCGGGCCGGCGGCAGTCCGCGGGGACCCCACCGGGACGAGTGCCGGCGGGCCGGGGTGGAGCGGGAAAGTCGATCATTCGGGTGACGTCGCGGACTGGGGCCGGCCCGGTGGCGGGGGGCGGCTTCCCGGCGCGGAGGGCGTCGGGCGACTTACGCGCCCGGTGGCGGCGGGTGCCGATCCCGGACGCCTGACGCACCCGGAGACCACCGGGCGCCGGCCCCGGACGCCTGACGCACCCGGAGACCACCGGGCGCCGGCCCCGGACGCCTGACGCACCCGGAGACCACCGGGCGCCGGCCCCGGACGCCTGACGCACCCGGAGACCACCGGGCGCCGGCCCCGGACGCCTGACGCACCCGGAGACCACCGGGCGCCGGCCCCGGACGCCTGACGCACCCGGAGACGACGGATGCCGGGCCCCGGCCGGGGCCCGGTCACCCGCGTTCGACCATCGCCTCGATGCCCGCCACGAGCAGGTCCAGCGCGAACTCGAAGTCGCGGTCCAGCATCTCGGCGACCGTGTCACCGCCGCGGGCCGACATGAGGGCCCGGGACTCCTCGACGACGTCCGCGGTGTGCGGCATGTCGGCCACCGCCTCCAAGGAGTCCCGGAAGTACTCGTCCGGGCTCCTCCCGGTGTGCGCCGCCCGGGCGAGGAGGTGGCCCTCGACCGTGCCGTAGCCGTAGACGAACTGGAAGACGGCGGAGATGGCGCTGGTCAGTCGGTGCGCGGGCAGGCCGCTGCGGCGCATGACGTCCTGCACCGCCCGGGAGAAGGCCAGTGAGTGCGGCCCGATGTTCAGGTAGGTGCCGGTCAGCCGGGACAGCCAGGGGTGGCGCACCAGCAGCCTGCGGTTCTCCCGGGCCAGCGTGCGCAGTTGGGCGCGCCAGTCCTCACCGGTCCCGGAACCGGTGAGGCGCAGCTCGCCGAAGACGGCGTCCAGGGCGAGTTCGAGCAGTTCGTCCTTGGTGTCGACGTACCAGTAGACGGACATCGCGGTGACGTTCAGCTCGGCGGCCAGGCGGCGCATGGAGAACCCGGCCAGGCCCTCGGCGTCCAGCAGCCGGACCGTGGCCGCGGTGATCCGCTCGCGGTCCAGCCCGGACGGCTGCCCGCCGCGCCGCCCGCCGCGCCGGTCCTCACCCGCCAGCCAGACACTGGCCCGCGGCCCCCGCCGTCCTGCCTTCGCCATGCGCACCTTCTCCTCGACCCATCAACGTGCCGGTCCCGCCGGACGCCCGCAGGGGGCGCGGGGAACGGCGCGGTACGGCCACGACGAGCCCGCAGCGGCACCACTACCCCGCCACCCGGACTCTCAGACGGCCGCCTTCTCCGCCCTGCGCAGCAGCACCGACGCGACCACCCCGCCGAGCAGTACGGCCACCGCTCCCACCGACTGGCTGCTCTCCAGCCCGGAGGAGAACGCGTCGATCACCCGGGCCCGCTCCCTCTCGCCCTCCGCCGAGGCCAGCGCCGCCGGCAACGACGCCGCCGTCACCGGCACCAGCGCCGCGAACCGCGAGTTCAGCACCGCGCCCAGCACGGCCACGCCCAGTCCGTTGCCGAACTCCGCCAACGTACCGTTGACGCCCGCGCCGACCCCCGCCCTGGCCGGCGGGATCGCGCTCATGATCGCGTGGGCCATGGCCGGGTTGCCGAGCGCGCAGCCGACGCCGATCAGCAGCAGGCCCAGCAGCGTGCCGGCGTAGCCCTCGCCGGTGAGCGTGGCGATGGCCATCAGGCCCGCCGACATCAGCACCATGCTCAGCAGCACCGCCACCGGGGTACCGAGCCGGGCCAGCCACTTCGCCGCCACCCCGGAGAAGTTCAGCAGCACCACCGTCAGCGCCAGCGGCGCGGTCCGCAGCCCCGCCTCCAGGGGGCCGTACCCGAGCACGAACTGCAGGTGCTGGGTGAGCAGGAACAGCGCGCCGCCCATGCCAAAGGTGATCAGCACCAGCCCGGCCACCGCGCCCGTGAACCGCCGGTCGCGGAAGAAGGCGAGGTCGAGCATGGGGTACGGGATGCGGCTCTCCCAGTACGCGAAGAGCGCGAGCACCCCCACCGACACCGCCGCCGTGGCCAGGACCCGGCCCGACGTCCAGCCGTGCTCCGGGCCGGAGATGATCGCGTAGACCAGGGCGGCCATGCCGACCGTGGAGAGCAGGGCGCCGATCAGGTCGGGGCGGTCGCCCTGCCGGTTCTTCGACTCGGGCACCAGGGTCACGACCGCGACCAGGCCCAGCGCCACGACCGGCAGATTGATCAGGAAGATCGCGCCCCACCAGAAGTGATCCAGCACGAAGCCGCCGATCAGCGGACCGCAGGCGAAGCCGAGCGCGCTGACCGCGCTCCAGATGCCGATCGCCCTGGGGTGCTCCTCGGGCGCGAAGATCTGCATCACCACGGCGAGCGTGGTGGTCAGCAGCAGCGCGCCGCCCACGCCCATGCCGGCGCGCGCGGCGGTCAACTGGCCGGTGGTGTCCGCGAGGCCCGCGGCCAGCGAGCCCAGGCCGAACAGGGCGAGGCCCGTCGCCAGCATCTTCTTGCGGCCGTAGCGGTCGGCCGCGCTGTCCGCGGTGAGCAGCAGGCCGGACTGCACCAGCGAGTAGGCGTTGATCATCCACTGGATGTCGGAGTTGGCCGCGCCCAGCTCGTCGGTGAGGGAGGGGATGGCCACGTTCAGCACGGTGTTGTCCAGCACCACGGTCAGCTGGGCGAGACTGATGACACCGAGGATCAGCCAGCGCTGCGGATGGCCCTGGACGGGGGGCGCGGCCGGCTCCCGGCCCGGTCGCCGTTGCCGTTCCGGTGAGGACGTCGTCATGCTGTACAGCGTAGAGGGACTCCCATACGCTGTACAGCAGAGCGGGGTGCGGTCAGGCCGTCGGCTGGGTGAGGTCGTAGAAGGTGGCCGAACCGACCGTGATCTCCTGGAAGTTGGCCTCGACCCACGACGTGATCTGCGACGAGGTGCCGGAGTCGCCGCCCATGCCGCCCGCGCCGCCGCCACCGATGAAGTAGTGGATCCTCCCGTCCGCCACGTACTCCTTGAACTGGGCGAGCGTCGGGGAGGGATCCGTGCCGTTGAAGCCGCCGATCGCCATCACCGGCTCGCCGGTGCTGAGCTGGTAGCTCGCGGCGTTCTGGGAGCCGATCGCGGCGGCGGCCCAGGTGTACGCGTCGGCATCGGCCGCCAGCAGCTCCCTGGCCTCGGAGTCGACCTGCGCGCCGTTGAGCAGACCGCCCACGCCGCCACCCCCTCCGCCCATGCCGGTACGGCCCTCGCCGGTCATGCCGTTCTGGCCGTTCGGAGCCGTCTGGTTGCCGTTCGGAGCCGTCTGGCCGTTCCGGCCCGGCGCGCCGCCGGGGAACCCGCCGGCGCCGGGGCCTCCCTGGCCCTGGCCTTGGCCCTGGCCTTGTCCGGGTGCGTTCCCGCCGCCGGGGAAGCCTCCACCACCGGGACCGCCGCCCCGGCCGCCGCCTCCGCCTCCGGGACCGCCCATCATGGTCGCGCCGGACGGGCCGGCCGTGACGATGGAGCCGCTGTGCCCCTCCCCCACGGTGCTCAGCGTGTACGCGGCCGGCGCGGCCAGCGACGCCACGAGGCCCAGCCCCGCCACCGCGAGCGCGGTCCGCCGCCCCAGGCGCCCGGCGAAGACCAGCCCGAGCGCGGCGCCCAGGCCGCCGACCAGGACCAGCCACTTCAGCCAGGGCAGGTAGGCGGGCGTACGGGCCAGCAGGACGTACCCCCAGGCCGCGGTCGCCGTGACGGCGGCGGCGAGGGCGAGGGACGCCCAGACCCGCTCCCGCCGCTCCCACAGCGCGGCGGACCCCGTGCCGACGACGGCGGCGAGGTACGGCGCGAGGGCCACCGTGTAGTACTGGTGGAAGATGCCCGCCATGTAGCTGAAGACGCCCATGGTCATCAGCAGCGAGCCGCCCCAGACCAGGAGGGACGCGCGGGCCGCGTCGGTACGGCCGCCGCGCCGCAGCGCGACCAGCCCGGCGACCAGCAGGATCAGGGCCGCCGGGAGCAGCCAGGAGATCTGGCCGCCGATCTCCGAGTTGAACATCCGGTCCCAGCCGGTCTCGCCCCACTGCCCGCCGCCGGCGCCACCGCCGCCGACGCTGCCGGTCTCCTCGCCGTTGAGCCGGCCCAGGCCGTTGTAGCCGAAGGTCAGCTCCAGGAAGCTGTTGTTCTGCGAACCGCCGATGTACGGGCGGGACGAGGCCGGCCACAGCTCCACGACCGCGACCCACCAACCACCGGAGACGACGATCGCGACGGTCGCCAGGGCCAGCTGCCCCAGCCGCCTCCTCAGCCGCACCGGCGCGCAGACGCCGTACACGAGGGCGAGGGCGGGCAGGATCAGGAAGGCCTGGAGGGTCTTGGCCAGGAACGCGAACCCGATCGCGACGCCCGCCCACACCAGCCACTTGGTCCGGCCGTCCTCCAGCGCGCGGACGACGAGGTAGCAGGCCACGGACATCAGCAGGGCCAGCAGCGCGTCCGGGTTGTTGAACCGGAACATCAGCGCGGCGACGGGCGTCAGGGCCAGCACCGCACCGGCGATCAGCCCGGCCGCGGGGCTGAACCGGCGGCGCACGGCCGCGTACACGACGGCAACCGTCGCCACGCCCATCAGCACCTCGGGGACGAGGATCGACCAGGAGTTCAGCCCGAAGATCCGCACCGCCAGCCCCATCGGCCACAGGGCCGCCGGGGGCTTGTCCACGGTGATGGCGTTCGCCGCGTCGAGGGAGCCGAAGAAGAACGCCTTCCAGGACTGGCTGCCCGCCTGCGCGGCCGCCGAGTAGAAGGAGTTGGCGTAGCCGGAGGCGCTCAGGTTGCACAGGTAGAGCACGGCGGTGGCGAGCAGCAGGCCGAGGAGGGCCGGGCGCACCCAGCGGGGGTCCTCGGGGCGGCCCCGCCACAGTCCGCGCCGTCTGGACCGCGCGGGTCCGGGAGGTTCCGCCGGCGAGCGCCCCCCGTCCCCGTCCCGGGGCCGGGTGTCCCCGGCGTAGACCGCCGGTTCCTGGTGCGTCGTCATCGTCCGTCCCTCGGGTCGGTGTCGGCGGGGGAGTCGGCGGGGGCGTCGGCGGGGCGCACCGGCTGCAGCTGCACGGTCGCATCGCTCCAGGCGCGGTACGGGTCCGGGTACCGGGGTTCCGGCACGCCGGCGGCGCGGGAGGCGCCCGCGGGGGGTGCGGTGTGCGTGAGGGGTGTGGGGGGTGCGGTGTGCGCGAAGGGTGTGGGAGGTGCGGTGTGCGTCGCGTGCGCGGGGGTGGAGGCGTTGGCGGGGTGCGCGGGGTGCGCGGGGTAGGCGGGGTAGGCGGGGTAGGCAGGGTGCGCGGCCGGCGCCCCGCCCGCGGCGGCCGGCAGCCCCACGGCGGGTGACGCGTCCGGGAACACCCAGGCGCGGAAGAGCAGGAACCGCAGCACGGTGGCCGCGAGGTTGGCGGCGATCAGCACCGCCAGCTCGGTGGAGTGGCCGGGATCGGCGGTCGCCGCGTTCAGGGCGGCGAGCGAACCGGCGGTCAGGACGAGACCGATGCCGAAGACGACCAGCCCCTGCGCCTGGTGCCGCACGGCACCGCCCCGCCCCCGCACCCCGAAGGTCAGCCGCCGGTTGGCGGCGGTGTTGGCGACCGCCGAGACCAGCAGGGCGAGCGCGTTGGCGACCTGGGAACCGGAGAAGAGGCGGAAGCCGCTGTAGAGCAGCAGGTAGAAGAGGGTGGACAGGACGCCGACGACGCAGAAGCCGACGAGCTGCCGGGCCAGGCCCTGCGGTACGTCCGTCAGTTCCCGGTCCCTCGGGTCGTCGCCGAACGGCCGGGCCAGCCGGTCCAGCGGCAGCGAACCGGTGGCCAGGGCCTTGCCGACCCGCCACACGCCCTTGAGATCCTCGGTCGCCGTCCGCACGATGTGCACGGTCGAGTCCGGATCGTCGACCCAGTCGACCGGCACCTCGTGGATGCGGCAGCCCGCGCGCTCGGCGAGCACCAGCATCTCGGTGTCGAAGAACCAGCCGGTGTCCTCCACCAGCGGCAGCAGTACCTGGGCCACGTCCCGGCGGATCGCCTTGAAGCCGCACTGGGCGTCGGAGAAGCGGGCCTGGAGGGAGCCGCGCAGGATGAGGTTGTAGGAGCGGGAGATGAACTCCCGCTTCGCACCGCGCACCACCCGCGAGTCGCGGGCGAGCCGGGAGCCGATCGCGAGGTCCGAGTGACCGGATATCAGCGGGGCCACCAGCGGAAGCAGCGCGTTCAGGTCGGTGGACAGGTCGACGTCCATGTAGGCGAGGACGGGCGCGTCCGACGCCGACCAGACGGTGCGCAGGGCGCGGCCCCGCCCCTTCTGCTCCAGCCGGACGGACGTGACCTCCGTCAGCTCGTCCGCCAGCCGCGCGGCGACGTACGGGGTGGCGTCCGTGGAGGCGTTGTCCGCGACCGTGATGCGGAAGCCGTACGGGAACGTCTGCGTGAGGTGCTCGTGCAGCCGCAGGACGCACGGCCTGAGGTCCGTCTCCTCGTTGTAGACGGGGATCACTACGTCCAGGACGGGCGTACGGTCTCCTGCGGCCGGGAGATGCTCCCGCGCCGGCAGGGAGCCGGGAGAAGAGTCGGTTCGCATGGCACCGACTCTTCTCAACTCCCCTGTCGCACCGGTGTGGTGAGGCTGTGCTGTGCCTGTGAGGGGCCCTGGCCGGACGGCCCCTCCGGGGCCGGCAGGGGCAGGTGCAAGGTGAAGACCGTACGGCCGGGCACGCTGTCCACCGTCACGGCACCGCCGTGCGCGGTCGCCACGGCCTGCACGATCGCGAGCCCGAGGCCCGTCGAACCGGTCGCCCGGGACCGTGCGGAGTCACCGCGCGCGAACCGCTCGAAGACCCGCGGCAGCAACTCGGCCGGGATGCCCTGCCCGTCGTCCTCGACGTCCACGCACAGCCACGCGCCGTTGCACCGCACGCGCGCGGTGACGGTCGTACCGGGCGGGGTGTGGTGGCGGGCGTTGCCCAGCAGGTTGACCAGCACCTGCTGGAGCCGGGCGGCGTCGGCGTAGACCAGCGCCGGCTCCTCGGGCAGGTCGAGCCGCCAGTTGTGGTCGAGCCCGGCCGCGCGGGCGTCGCTCACCGTGTCCACGACGAGCGGTACGAGATCGGTCCGCTCGAACCGCAACGGCCTCCCCGCGTCCAGGCGGGCGAGCAGCAGCAGATCCTCGACCAGCAGGGTCATCCGCCCGGCCTCGGACTCGATGCGGCCCAGCGCGTGCCGGGTGTCGGGGCCCACCTGCTCCCGTCCCCGGCGGGTGAGTTCGGCGTACCCGCGGATGGAGGCGAGGGGCGTCCGCAGCTCGTGGCTGGCGTCCGCGACGAACTGCCGTACCCGTGTCTCGCTCTCCTGCCGTGCGTGCAGCGCTCCGTGCACGTGGTTCAGCATCCGGTTGAGCGCGGCACCGACCCGGCCGACCTCGGTGTGCGGGTCGCACTCGGCGTCCGGGACGCGTTCGTCGAGGTTCACCTCGCCCGCGTGCAGGGGGAGTTCGGAGACCCGGGTGGCGGTGGCGGCGACCCTGCGCAGGGGGCGGGTGGCGACGCCGACGATGACGGTGCCGGCGAGGGAGGCGGCGATGAGGCCGGCGGCGGTGACGCTGGCCTCCACGAGCACCAGGGTGTTGATGGTCTCGGTGACGTCGGCGGTCGGGACGGCGGCGTAGTAGCCGTCGTGGTACTCCACCCGGTAGTCGCCGAGGCCGGGGACCTCGACGGTGTGCGCGCCGCCGTCCCGGGGGACGGAGGCCAGCGCGGCACGGCCCGCCTCGCCGAGGGAGACCGCCGTGGTCCGGCTGAAGTCGGTGCTCTCGTCGTCCTTCTTGCCGTACGTGGCGTCGACGACGTCATCGCCCTGCACCTCGGCGACGATCGTGCCGCGCGGCTGCGGGCCGTGCGTGACGAACGCGTCGAGGTCCATCCGCTGCGGGCCCCCGCCGTCGTCCAGGGGGCCGTCCGGCGGCCCGAACCCGGACACGCGCAGCGCGACCTCGTGCACCTGCCCGTCGAGCTGGTCGTACAGGTGCGACCGCAGCGCCACCGTCGTCACCGTCCCGATCACCGCGCACACCACCGCGATCAGCGCCACGGACGCGACGACGAGCCGCGTCCGCAGGGGCCGCGGCCGCGGTCGTCGCCGGCGGCTCATGACGCCGCGGGCTTGATCAGGTAGCCGGCGCCGCGCCGGGTGTGGATCATCGGCTCCCGGCCGGCGTCGATCTTCCGCCGCAGGTAGGAGATGTACAGCTCGACCACGTTGGCCTGCCCGCCGAAGTCGTACGACCACACGCGGTCCAGGATCTGCGCCTTGCTCAGCACACGCCGCGGATTGCGCATCAGGAACCGCAGCAGCTCGAACTCGGTGGCGGTGAGGTGGATGTTGTCGGAGCCCCGGGTCACCTCGTGGCTGTCCTCGTCGAGGGTGAGGTCGCCGACGACCAGGACGGAGTCGGAGCGCCGGTCGGCGGCACCGGAGCGCCGGATCAGTCCGCGCAGCCGGGCGACGACCTCCTCCAGGCTGAACGGCTTGGTGACGTAGTCGTCCCCGCCGGCGGTCAGCCCGGCGATGCGGTCCTCGACCGCGTCCTTCGCGGTCAGGAACAGCACCGGCACGTCCGGCAGGTCCCGGCGCAGCCGTCCCAGCACGCTCAGGCCGTCCATGTCCGGCAGCATCATGTCCAGCACGACGGCGTCGGGCCGGAACTCGCGCGCGGCCTGGACGGCGCCGTGCCCGTCCCCGGCGCTGCGGATCTGCCAGCCTTCGTACCGCAGGGCCATGGACAGCAGCTCGGTGATCGACAGCTCGTCGTCCACTACAAGCACCCGGACGGGGCTCCCGTCCGGCCTCAGCAGTTCGGTGCGCCCCTGGGGCGAGGTCGTGGTCATACCGGAGACGATGCCGGGGCCCTCTGAGAACACCCTTTCCCCAAGCTGTGATTTCTCTGAGAAACCCACAGGGGGCACTCAGGCACCGGACAGCCCGGCCGCGGTGGGCGGGGAGCCGGACGAGGCGGGGCGATCCGGCCCCGGGCGACGGAAAGCGCCGGGCCATCCAGCCCCGGGGCGACGGAAAGCACCAGCCCATCCAGCCCCGGGGCGACGAAAAGCACCAGCCCATCCAGCCCCGGGGCGACGGAAAGCACCAGCCCATCCAGAGCCCGAGCCCCTCCCAGAACCGGCGGACCCGGCCGGCCTCGCGGTCACTCATGCGGCCACGATCGCGCCCGCCCGCGTCCGCCCCGCCCGCGCACGGGGGGGGCGGGATCAGAACAGCCCGTCCTGCACCCCGGCCTCCCGCCTGAACTCCCGCACGGGCACGGTGCACGGCACGCCCCCGGCCGGCACCAGCTCCCACCCGGTCATCAGCCGCGTGTCGAGCGCGACGACCCCGCGCTCCGTCGCCAGATGCAGATCCGGCCCCGCGGCCGCCACCAGCTCACCTCCGACCGCGCCGCCCGCCACCAACTCGGCCACCTCCGCCACGGCGGCCGGCCCGCAGTCCGTCCCCGCGATCCCGAAGACACCCGCGTGGTCCACGCCCCGGAACGGCTCCGGCGTCAACGACTCCGGCCAGCCGCCCAGCCCCACCGCCCGCGCGTGCAGCTCCGCGATCTCGGCCAGCCGCTCAGCCTCCGCCCCGGGCAACCGCGCCCGCACCGCCCGCTTGTGGGCGTACGGAATCCGGTCGGGCACCCGCAGCGCGGCCCGCAGCAGCTCCTCGGTGCGCCGCGCGGCCATCAGCGGGCCGCGGCCCAGCCAGCTGAAGCACACCGCCCCCTGCTCCAGCAGCCGGGCGTCTCCCCGCGCGTACGCGGTGATCCCCACCTTGACCAGCCCCGGCCCGAACCACGCCAGGTAGACGCGGTACGGCTGCGGATCGTCCGCGATCGTGTCGGCGGCCACGGAGTGCGCCCGGTCCAGCCGCGCGCACTCCTCGCACCGCGCCCCCGTACTCCGTCCCGACACGGCCGTCCCGGTCGGACACGCGTGCCCCCGCGCTCCCCCGCATGTGCGCACACCCCCCTCGGCGACCGCGAAGGCCACCCGCTTCCCCCGGGTCAGCGCACTGCGCCGCCCACCGACCCACGTCAGCACGGGACCGTCGGCCGTCCACCGCAGCCCCGAGCACTTCCACGCCTGTGCCATCACCGTCGAGACTACGAGCCACCACTGACAACGCCCCTCGGCAACGGACAACGCCACGCACGGCGCACGGCGGAGCGCGAGGAGCCGCCCCACCTGGCCGAGCACGCACTTTCCTGCCGAAAGTGCCCATCGGTGAGTAGGGTACGGACATGGCCGACAGCAGGACGACCCTCGTGAACCGCGCGCGCGTCGCCGACGACGCCTCGACGTGCCCCGAGCGCCTGGTCATGGAGCACGTCACCAGCCGCTGGGGCACCCTCGTCCTGATCGCCCTGCTGGACCGCTCGTACCGCTTCAGCCAACTGCGCCGGGAGATCGGCGGGGTGAGCGAGAAGATGCTGGCACAGACCCTGCGGACGCTGGAGCGCGACGGGCTGGTCCACCGGGACGCCAAGCCAGTGATCCCGCCCCGCGTGGACTACTCCCTCACGGACCTCGGCCGGGAGGCCGCCGAGCAGGTCCGGGACCTCGCCCTGTGGACGGAGCGGCGGATGGCGGCCGTCGAGCGGGCCCGCGACGCGTACGACGCGACGAAGACCTGACGTACCCGGCGCGACGCCACCCGCGGCGGCGTCACTGCTTCAGGACCGCCTCCATGACGCTCTTGGCGATGGGCGCGCCGAGACCGCCACCGGAGATGTCCTCACGGGAGATGTCCATGTCGGTCGGGTCGATGAAGACGGCCACGGCGACGGAGGTCCCGTCGTCCTTCTTGCCGTAGGAGACGAACCAGCCGTACGGCACCTCGTCGTTCACGTCGACACCACGCTGCGCGGTACCCGTCTTGCCGCCGACCGTGATGCCGTCGATCTGGGCGCGGCGGGCGCTGCCCTCCTCGGCGGTGAACTCCATCATCTGCTGGACCTTCTGCGCGGTCTCGGCGGAGACCGCCTCGCTCATCACCGCGGGCTCGGTCTTCTCCAGCGTGCCGAGGTCGGGGCCCTTGACCTCGTCGACGATGTAGGGCTGCATCACCTTGCCGTCGTTGGCCAGCCCGGCGGTGACCAGGGCCATCTGCATCGGCGTACTGGTGAGGCTGCCCTGCCCCATGCCGGTGAGCGCGGTGCCCGGCGCGTCGAGGTCCTCGGGGTAGATGCTCCTCGTGGCGAGCAGGTCCCCGAAGTCGTCGGAGTAGACGTTCTCGTTGAAGCCGAACTTCTCGGCCGTCTCCCGCAGCTTGTCCTGCCCCAGTTCGGCGGCGGCGTCGAGGAAGACGTTGTTGCACGAGTACTGCATGGCGGTCTTCATCGAGGCCTTGTCGCAGACCGCGTCGCCGGCCTCGCTGCCGATCTTGTTGCTGGACTGCGGCAGGGGGTAGGGGGACACGGCGTCCGTGCGGGCGTCGACGTCGGTGACGACCCCGTGCTCCAGCGCGGCGGCCGCCGTGAGGATCTTGAAGGTGGAGCCCGGCGGGTAGGTCTCGCGCAGCGCCCGGTTGGCCAGCGGCTTGCGCTTGTCCTTGTCCAGCGCCACGAAGCGGTCGGACTCCTTGAAGGTACTGCCCGCGAACACCGACGGGTCGGCGGACGGCGCCGAGACCATGGCCAGCACCTTCCCCGTCGCCGGGTCGAGGGCGACCACGGCACCCCGCGCGCCCTTCAGGTCGGTCAGACCCTCCCAGGCGGCCTTCTGCGCCTTCGGGTCGATGGTGGTCACCACCGACCCGGCGCGCCGCCCCTCGCCGCTGACGACGTCGGCGAACCTCTGGAAGGCCAGCCGGTCGTCCTTGCCGGTCAGGATGCCGTCGTAGGTCTTCTCCAGCAGCGTCATGCCCTGGGCCTGCGACGCGTAGCCCGTCACCGGCGCGTACATCGGCCCGTCGACATAGGTGCGCTTGAACTTGAGGTCGGTGCCCTTCACCTCGGCGGAGCCGGTGATGGCCCGGCCACCGACGATGATGTCCCCGCGCGGGGTGGCGAACTGCTCGATCTGCACCCGCCGGTTCTTGGTGTCGGAGGCCAGCTCCGGCGCCCGGACGTACTGCAGCCAGTTCGCGCGGATCAGCAGACCGAGCACCAGCAGCCCGCAGAAGATCGCCACAGCCCTCAGCGGCTTGTTCACCGGTCTCCCCCGTCAAGGATCGGCCGGATGGATATGAAGACGCGTCCTCGCAACATGGGCACACCCTAGACACAGTCCCGAGAGGGCATCACCCGGGTGTGGAAAAGCCCGAGGCCCCGTCGACTGCTCGACGGGACCTCGGGCCTGCTGTGCACTCGGCAGGATTCGAACCTGCAACCTTCTGATCCGTAGGATCGGGCACCGCACTGTGAAGACTGCCTGCGGTCCCTCACTCCGTTTGCACAGATTGGCGATCATGTGCGCCCGTGTGCCGTCGTTGCCGTCAAGGCTGCCGTCACCTCCGAGCGATGGTGTAACGGCGGTTCGACCTGGCCTCGCGCATCAGGGGCGGACTCGCAGCGACCAGGACGAGTCGGATGCAGACTGGCACCACACCAGGCCGACCCGCCTTCCCGCCTCCGCACCAGTCTTACTGCCCAGAAGCGTATGCAGAGCAGTCAACCGCTTGACTCCGAGTTGGGGCACGTCGCAACCGGTCTGCTCCTACCGCCCAGGCTGGCAGCATATTAGAACACAGGTTCTTGTGACTAGTCAGACTAAAGTGGTCAAAGTTACCGATACGGAGAAACGGGTTGTCTGTGGCCAGAGACCGGCTCCATGATTAGTTGACATGAGGATGATCCGAGCGCGGATTGAGAATTTCCGATGCCTTCAGTTGGCCGAAGTACGGTTTGATGGTGTCACTTCCATCATCGGCCCCAACGGAGTTGGCAAATCAACTATCTTGCGCGCGCTCGATTGGTTCTTCAACGGAGAAAAGGGAACGTCCCTAGATCTCGACGATCTGTGCGTTGAGGCAGGCAGCAGTCGCATCCGTGTAGAAGTTGAGTTCGACTCACTCACCACGCAAGATCGGGAAGAACTAGGCCACTACGCCCCCGACGGGGTGGATAGTCTCGTCATTTGGCGCACATGGGATAACGGCGATGACAAGATCACCGGAAAAGGGATGACCTTCCCGCCATTCGAAGCGGTCCGCAGTCAGCCAAACGCTACCTCCAAGCGAAAAGCTTACAATTCGCTACGCGAGGAACGGCCCGATCTTGAACTTCCATCAGCTGGCAGTGAAGCACTGGTGGAAGAGGCAATGATCGTTTGGGAAAGAAATCACCCCGACAGGCTCGTAGAGTCCGACATCCAAGCAAATAACTTCTTCGGCTTTGCCGGAAAGGGGAAGCTCGCAAGCCTATTTGAATTCATCCTCGTGAGCGCAGACCTGCGTGCGCTTGAGGAATCCACTGACACCCGATCTGCGATTTTCGGGAGAATCATCGAACGCGCCGTGGACAGAAAGATCGCTGATGCCGAATTGGCGGATCTCGATGCACGATTGAATCTTGAACGGGCGCGCATTTCGACCAAAAACTTTGCCCCGCAGTTGGATCTAATCTCCAAAGAACTAACCAAGGCAGTCGAGGTTTTCTCAGCAGGTAGAAACGTGACGGTTTCGCCAGTCGACAACCCTTACAAGCCCGTTAGGGCATCCTTCAAGGTGAGTATTATTGATGGCCCTGTCGAGACAACCGTCGAGCGTCAAGGGCACGGATTTCAGCGTGCCATGATTATTGCCGCACTAAAACTTCTTTCGGATCGTGGCGGCGAAGGATCGCGATCCAAGGCTGTGTGCTTGGCCATCGAGGAGCCAGAGCTATACCAGCATCCCGTACAGGCCCGAGCCTTCTCTCAGGTGCTACGTAAGATCGCTGAAGATCCGAACCAAATGGCCCAAGTGGCATACGCCACCCATAATCCGATCTTCGTTGACCCGCATCACTTTCACGAAATCCGCCGAATCAGCCGTGTGCGGAACAGTTCCAGCCACAGGGCCATTTCCATCGCCCATGTGCGAGTTGATGACGTGATCGAGAAGTTGTCAGGTTTCGTGCCTGAGGAGCGAGTTCGCAAGCAAATTGGGGCGGCGATTCTAAACAGGCTACCTGAGGCCCTCTTCGCCTCTGCCGTTGTACTAGTAGAGGGGGAAACCGACAAGGCGGTCCTGGAAGGAGCCGCTACACGCGATGGAGCTCCGTTGGCGGTGGAAGGCGTTCATGTTGCCGAGGCCGGCCACAAGACAGCTATCTACCTAAGCCATGCCATCCTTACGCTGCTCGGAATTCCATGTTTCGCAGTATTTGACGCCGATGCCGGGGTTGGCATCAGAATGGAAAAGAATGGAAGGAAATCGCGAGATATCCGCAATGCAGAACTGAATGAGCGTGCGGAGAATCACCGCCTTCTCATGTATCTCGGACAATCGAACATTCCAGATCTGCCCCCCACTCACGCAGATATTGGCTACGCAGTATTCGCAGACTGCCTGGAGGAGACGCTTATATCCGATTGGCCCGAGTGGGGAGAGAAAGTGGAGGAACTGATTCAATCCGGCATCGGGTACAGCGAGAAGAACACCTACACCTACGCACGAGCAGCATTCGAGGCAAGTGGAGAACCGCCGTTCGTCATTAAGCAGATCATCCAGAATGTAAAAGCCCTGGCGAGACAGGGGCAGTGATGGAGAGACTTCCAGTTACCTCTTCCAACATCATATCGGTCGGCTACGAACCGGCAGAGATGGTACTAGAGATCGAATTTCACTCTGGGATCTACAGGTATTTTTCCGTCCCGGAGAGTGTCCATAGTGGCCTGATGTCGGCTTCAAGTCACGGCCGCTACTTCGCTCGCACAATCAAGGACCGGTACTTATTCTCGAAGGTTGCCTAAGCTGGAGATTAGCGAAACAAAAACAGCAAGAGCCCCGCAGCTTGCGCATGCGGGGCTCTTGTTCGTCAGCTCAGGTAAGGAGTGCGCCGGCAACGCTGTTCGTGGCGATCGCTTTGGCCACTTCCATGCCCGCGATCAATGTCATCCTGATTTGTGTCATGATGCACTCCTTTCGTTCGAAGATGGACTCGGACTCCGGCTTGTTTCTCTTCAGGAACTGGATTCCGTAACTCAGACCAACTGCGACCAAAACGAGCACCAAGATCAGCGCTACGGGAGTCGAACCCGCCCCACATACCCCTGACCTCAACTGACGACGCCTCAAAGTAGCACGAGCGCCCAAGTTTGACACCTATCAGGTCAGGTTGAGCAGAGTGGCTGTCGAGTTGAACAGCTGTCAATGTGCCCTCCCAACGAATTGGAGGGTGAGTTGTGAGCCGCCTCCACCAGAGTTGCCGTTCACGCGGTCTACGGGATCAGCCGAGGTAGGGGCGATCACGGTGCTCCAGGAAGTGACGGATCCGGAGCCGCTGCGTGTGGTGCATCGGCAGTTGATCGATCTCGCCCGGCTTGACGAACCGCAGTTCCGTGGACTCGTCCGAGATCGCGAGCTGGCCCCCGACCACACGGGCGGTGAAGCAGACGTTGAACTGTCTGCGCACCTCACCGTCCGAGTAAGCGATGATGTGGCGAGGGTCGGTGTACGTGCCCACGAGCCCGGTGATCTCTACGTCCAGACCCGTTTCCTCCTTCACCTCACGGACGGCGGTTCCCGGGAGGGAGTCGGTCATTTCCATGCCGCCACCAGGTAGCGCCCAAAGGGCGTTATCCCGTCGACGCTGAAGGAGCACACGCCCTTCACGGTCGGTAACCACGGCGGACGCGGCGACCACCAAGCTATTCGGCTCAGGTGCCGCCGGGTCGTCGTAGTACTCGGTCCGTGCCATGATCACCCTTCGCTTACCGGCGTCGCGGTCTCCCAGACCGCGTCGAAGCTGCTGGCGTAGGTGTCGAACATGCCGCCCTCTCCACTGCGCCGCAGATGCCACACGGGAGCGCCGTAGGCGTTCACGCCCCAGACATGAGCATTGACCATCGCCTGGTCATCCGCACGGTAGATCGAGTTGTAGAGCGTGGTGGCATGGGTCCGCACTTCGATGCCAGGTACCCCAGCAAGGGGGCGATAGTGCATGAGGGCGAGTCGACAACGGGACTCGATCCCGTGGCCGAACCTCTCCTCCTTGCCGCGCTGTTGAACATTGGTGCTGTCCGGGTCGCCGATCGCGATACGGACCGCACACCCGTCGGCAGCTCGCTCTCGCAGCAAGTCGTTGAGCCGCGGGTACGCCTCGTGCAGGAAGACGGCCGCGTACACCAACACGTCGATGCGCTTGCGGGCTTGGGTCAGCATGTCCACGAAGGTGGACACGGGGATGTCCGCCCGCTGGTCGTAGAGAGCCACAAGTTCCGGACTGACAGCGCGGGCAGGGCGTGCCTGCCGGAGCGCGGGCCATAGAGCGTGCACGTCTTCTCCTAGTGTTTCCGCTGCCAGCATGGCCGTGGCACGGCGCGGCGTACGCCCCAGATTGACCCATCTTTCGACGGACTTGGGATCGACTTCGACCTTGTCCGCAAGGGCGGCATACGTCCAGCCGCCGGCCGCCATGGCAGCACGTAACCTCTCGTTCGGCATCTCAATCTCTCCTAACACCCGGGGACGGCACTAGGGACGTTCTACCCGACGCGGGACGTCCCGAAGTGGGGTTTGTCGGAGGTTCCGACGTCCTGATGAGTGGCAGGATCCTCGTCCGCATGGCGAGCAACCAGCAGACCAGACCAGGCATCGGTGAACTGGCGAAGGACACCGCCAGGGGACGTATCGGCGTCGTCATGGGCGAGGTCGGCGGCCGTGTGCAGATACGGCCGATCCGCGGTGGCACGGAGTGGGATGCCATGCCGGACAACGTCGTGCCGCCGAGTGCGCGGGAGGAACTGAGCGCACGTCTGGCCATCCGGAACGCCAACACTCGGGACGGGCTGTGATGCGCGCCATCGGCCGGTATGCGGGAGTCCTGTTCATCGTCATGATCAGCGGGTCGTGCGGCCCGGTGATCGGCATGGCTTTCGCCGTCGGCCAGTAGACCGGCCGCCCCGAGCGGGTGCCAGTTCCCCGGCTCCCCGTCCCCGTTCGGGGCCGGCCCCCCAAGCCCGCCTTCTGGTCGTCCTTGAGCCGTGGCTCAGCGACTGAGGCGGGAGGTAAGTGCCACGCACCGCCACACACAAGGAGTAGTCGCATGACGGCAACGGCGAACAATCAGAGGACCGGTCGCGCAGTGGCTGGTGAGGAGTTGTTCGAAAGCCTCGCCCACTTCGTGGTCGTCCACAACGGACAGTCGCCCGAGCGTGCCCAGCGGATCGCGGACCAGGCCGTGGCCTTCTTGGTCACCGCTGCCACCGCCACCGTTCCCATGGTCCCGTCGGACGACGTGGACCTCGGGCTGCACGCGCTCATCCTGCACACGAAGGAGTACGCGGCCCTGTGCGAGCGGTACGCGGGCCGCTTCCTGCACCACAACCCGGCGCCGGGCGGCGGGGCCCGTGACCCGGAGAAGGTCGCTGCCTCCGCGCGCGCCATGAAGGCGGCCGGGTTCATGGTCTTCGACAACCTGTGGACCATGGACGGCACCAACCTCGCGCAGTGCGACTCGGATTGCGGCCGACCGTACGGTCAGGCGTAGCACACGACAGCAGCGACGCGGCCGACCACGTGTCGTGGCCGGCCGCGTTCGCCGGAACCGGAAGGAGAAGAGACGTTGTCCGGGTCATCCCCTGAACTGCCGATCGTGGTGCTCGACGCCCTCATGCCTACGGCTCAGCGCCTGGTGGTGGACCGCCGGGGCTCCACGGTCTGGGACGTGGAGAGCCATCGGGGTCACTACGCCGTGAAGCTCGGTCATCCGATCGAGGCCACGGCCGACTGGCCCGCCCAGCCCTGGACCGCGCTCGCACCCGCACGCGAGGGGGCCGTGCTGCATCGCCTCGGCTTGGATGACTTGGCGTACGGCGAGTGGGAGCGCGGAACGTGGAACCTCCAGCCGTGGCACGAGGGACCCGACCTCTACCGACTGTGGGAACCCTGCCGCGAGAAGGACTCACCCGTCGAACCGCACACCGGCGTCGCCCTGGGCTGTGTCGAGGCGCTGGCCGAACTCCATGCCAAGGGCTGGGCACACGGTGACGTACAGCCCGCCCACTTCATCGTCGGGCCGGAGCGGACGCACCTCATCGACCTCGCTCTTGCCCGGGGCGGGCACGTACCCGAGGGGTACGACTTCCCGTTTCGCGGCTGCCTCGTCCACTACGAAGCTCCGGAGATCGCGCGCAGCGTGCTCGCGACCGGAGAGGCCGAACCCACACAGGAAGCCGACATCTACGGACTCGGCGCGTCTCTCCTCATCTCCGCCACTGGGTGGCGAGCCGTGGAGTATCCGGACGACGCTCCGCGCCCCGTCCAGAGAGAGGCAGTGGCGAACGGCAAGCGCCGTCCTGTGAAGGCTCCCGGTCCACTGGGCGAGCTGATCGACGCGATGCTCAGCCATGCCCCGGAGGATCGGCCAACCATCTACGAGGTGGGTAAAGCCCTCAGCTGACTTCCATCAGCCAAGGACCGGCTCACCCCTCAGCCTGGACGGTTCGGGTGGTTCGGTCGCGGAATCCCAGCCTGCAACCCGGTTGCTGATGGCGCCGGATGGTTGGCAATCTCGAACATGAGTGCTACCGCGTAAGGGAACGGCGACAGCCCTTGACCACTCAGCTCAGCATCGAACGGGTCTCCTGATTCACTCGAGCCCCACCGGTTCCCCACCCGCCCCCCTGAGGCGGTTGCCGTCAGACGCGCCATGAAGGCAAAAGCCCGAGGCCCTGTGGATCTCTCCACAGGGCCTCGGGCTTGCTGTGCACTCGGCAGGATTCGAACCTGCAACCTTCTGATCCGTAGTCAGATGCTCTATCCGTTAAGCTACGAGTGCTTGTTTGTTCAGTTTTTCCGCCGTTTCCGTTCCTTTCGGCCCGTCGCGGCGACAGGAAGAACACTACATGACTGCCGCCGTCATGTGAAATCCGTTGGCCCCACCCCTTGTGACCTGCGGAAACGCCGTCCAGGCCGCCAGGAGGGGGCCTCCGGGAACACCGAAGCCCCGGCCGTGTGGGCCGGGGCTTCGGTGAGCGGTGCGGAGGCGGAGGGATTTGAACCCTCGATGGGCTTTAAGACCCAAACCGCATTAGCAGTGCGGCGCCATAGACCGGACTAGGCGACGCCTCCAGACAACATCACCCTCCCGCGTGCGAGCGCGGGTGGTGCGTGCCGATGATGACACAGTTGAGCGCGCTGTCACCAATCGACGCCTACGGTACTAGGCGGGCAGGCCACAGGGCAAAGCCCTGACGACGCGGGCGGCAGTCGCCGCGCAACGTCCGGCGGTCCCGCGCGTTAGTCAGGTCATGCTCCAGGTCACCCGCATCCCCGCCGCCCGCCTCCTCGGCGCCGCCGCCCTGTCCGTCGCCTCCCTCGCCTCCCTGTCCGCCGCACACCCGGCAGCGGCCGTCGGATTCGGCGCGCCGGACGGCGATCACCTGACCGTCACCGTCCGGGACGCCGGACCGGGCGCCGACGGGACGTACGAGCTGCACTGCGACCCCGCCGGCGGCACCCACCCCGACCCGGCCGGCGCCTGCGACGTCGTCGGGCGCGACACGCGGTGGGGGCAGGACGCCTTCGCACCGGTCCCCGAGGGCAGCTTCTGCACCATGCAGTACGGCGGACCGGCCACCGCGCACGTCACGGGCACCTGGGCCGGCCGCCCCGTCGACGTGACGTACGACCGCCGGGACGGCTGCGAGATCTCCCGCTGGAACCGCATGGTGCCGCTGCTGCCCGAGGTGGCGGCGCCGGCACGGCCGTAGTCGGCCGCCCTCCGAGGCGTCGAACGGGCGTCGAACGGGCGCCGAACGGGCGGTGGGCGGACGGTGTACGGGCACCCGGTCACACGTTCTGCGTCACTTCCGCGTGCGACCTCCGTCCCATCCCACGCCGCCCGGCGGGCCCCAGCCCTTAGACTCCCTCGCGTGACACGCTGTGGGCCGATTGGCAAGATGGCCCAGGCGGTCGGCAAGTGCGGTAACAGGAGGGAAGCGTCTCGTGAGCAGCAGGCCATCCCGAGGCACTGCTCGCCTCGCAGCCATACTGGACGCGCTGCCGGACGCGTTGGTCCTGGTCAACGCGAACGGCACCGTCGTCAACGCCAACACCATCGCGCTGGAGGCCTTCGAGACCCCGGGCACCGCGCTGGTGGGGCGCGGCCTGCTGGATCTGCTGCCGCAGTTCGACTCGCGGCTCATCCCCGGGTCCATGCGGCGGCCGGACCACATCGACCCGCGGGCGCGCACCAAGCCCACGCGGATGGTCGCCCGGCGCACCGACGGTTCCGAGTTCCCGGTCGAGGTCACCAGCGCCAACCTGGAGACCGGCCAGCAGGCCTACGACACCTACGGCTACACCGCTGACGAACTGCTGATGCTGGTCGTCCGCGACCTCTCCGGCACCGTCGACACCGAGGCCGAGCTGGCGCGTTCGCAGCGGCAGACCGAGATGATCCTGCGGGCCGCGTCCGAGGGCGTCGTCGGCACCGACACCGACGGGCGGATCGTCCTCGTCAACCCGGCCGCCGCCCAGATACTGGGCTACCGGGCCAGCGACCTCGGCGGCCGTGAGCTGCACACCCTCGTCGCGCACTCGCGGGCCGACGGCTCCCCCTTCCCGTACGACGAGTCCCCGCTCGCCGACACCCTGCGCTCGGGGCGCAAGCACCGGGTGCGCGGGCAGGTGCTGTTCACCAAGAGCGGCGACCAGCTGCCGGTCGACCTGACGACCGCTCCGGTGCGCGACGGCGACCAGCTCGTCGGCGCCGTGATGACCTTCACCGACCGGCGCCCGTACGACGCGCTGGTGCAGGAGCACGAGGACGCCGAGCGGCGGCACGCCGGAGAGCTGGAGCGCCTCGCCGCGGAGCACGCCGCCGAGCTGGCCGCCCTGCGCCAGGAGCACGCGAGCGAGCTGGAGGAGCTGCGGGAGAAGCACGCGGAGGAGACCGCCGCGGACGCGGACCGCTACGCCGCGCTCGGTGAGCGGGAGAAGGACCGCTACGAGGCGCTCGCCGCCCGGCACGAGCAGCTGCTCACCCTGCTCGGGGGTTCGCTGCGCGGGCCCCTGGACGAGCTGCGCCAGGAGCTGGCCGCGCTGGCCGCGGACGACGCCGGGCAGTTGTGGCCCGAGGCCAACCAGGTGCTGCACCACCTGTCAGCCGGCTACTCGCGCATCACCACCCTCATCGACAACGTCCTCGGCTACCAGCGCCTCGACGTCGGCAACGAGACCGTGGCCCGTACGAAGGTGATGCTCGACGCCGTCGTCGCCGCCGGTGTCGACGGGGCCGTCGAGCTGATCGGGCCGGGACGCGTGCAGTTCGCCGTGCACGCGCCGCCCATCGAGGCCGAGGTCGACCCGCGGCTGCTGGCCATCGCGCTCGCCCACCTCGTCGCGGACGTCGCGGGCGTCGACGCCACCGGCAACTCGCCCGTCTCGGCGACGGGCGGCTACCTGGACAACACCGTCGTGGTCGCGGCGGCGCAGCGCGGCGAGGGCGTACGCATCGAGGTGCGCGGGCCGTACGCCGGGGGAGACCCGGTGCACGAGCCGATCGTGCGCGGGATCGTGCGGGCGCACGGCGGCGTACTGCAGACGCACGAGGTGCCGGGCATGAGCGGCAGCGCGTACGTGCTGGAGGTGCCGATCGGGGGCGGCGCGGGGGCCGACGTGGCCCCCGCTCCGGCACTGGCCCGGGCAGTAGCGGTACCCGCCGGGGCACCGGCCGGCGAGACCGAGGGCGCCGCGGGGGCGGGCGCCGCCCCAGCCGTCCGGGAGGCGGTCGTCCACGAGCCGGCCGCCGGTGGCGGACGGCGGCGCGCTCGGCGGGTGTCGGTCGACGCGTTCCTGGAGAGCGGGGCCGCGGGCGCGGCGGACGAGGGTGCCGACGGCGCCGCCGCCGATCCGGGTGACGGAGGTGCCGCACCGACCGGGCGGCGCAGGCGGCGTGCCGCACAGAGCGAGGAGCAGGCCGCCCAGGCCGGGGCGGGGCAGGCCGGGGCCGTCGGGGGACAGGCCCGGGCGTCGGCCCCGCTGCCGGTTCCCGCGCAGGCGGCGCCGGGCGAGGGGGCCGGCGGGACCGGACGCCGGCGCGGGCGTCCCGCCGATCACGCGGTCGCCGCCCCGGACGAGCACCAGGGAGAGCCCGCCGGGGTGTCCGAGGGTGCCGTCGTCATGGCCGGCGAGCACGGTGGAGGGGCCGCGGCCTCCAACACCGGTCTCGGCGGAACCGTACCGCCGCAGGGCGTTCCCGGACCCAGCGGCCGGCGGGCCCGGCGGGACGGCGGTGAGCAGCACGCGCTGCCCCCGGCGCTGCCCGCGCAGGCCGGCGAGGCGGACCCGGCCGACGCCGACCGGCCGACCGGACGCCGACGCCGCGCCCTGGCCTCCGCGAACGAGCGTGCCGCCGCGCAGGAGGCGGCGCCGCGTCAGGTCTTCGCCCTGCCGCCCGCCGACGCGGACCGCCCGTCCGACGGGACGGCGGAGCCGCACGGGACGCCGGGAACGGCCGAGACGCAGGGGGTGCCGGGCGGAACCCACGCCCACGCCCACGCCCACGGGACGCCGGGTATGGCCGGTCCCCGGAGGGCCCCGGGCATCGCCGAGGCGCACGGGACCACGGAAACGACGGACGCCCGTGCGGCCCAGCCGGCCGAGCCGTTCCCGACGCACGGGTCGGCCGGGGCCGTGCCGCCCGCAGGGGTGGCACCGGGGCACGTCCAGGTGCCCGGCCCTGCTGTTCCCGTCGGCGCCCCGCTCGACGACGGCCGGCACGACGCCGTACCGCACCACCAGGCCGACGACCACACCCCGCCGCAGCCACACCCGGCCGAGGCACCCACGGGGCGCCGCCGCCGGGCCGGGGCCGCCCCCCAGCAGGCCGAGGAATCGGTGCCGTTGCCGGCGCAGGGCGGCCCGGCACCGGGGGCGCCCGTGCACGGGGCCCCGTTGCCGCCGCAGAACACCGCAGGTCAGGGCGAGGGCGCACAGGCCGTCCCCGCGCCGGTCCCCGCGCCCGCCCAGGTCGCTGCCCCCGCTTCCGCCCCCGCACCCGCCCTCGCCGAGGCGCCCCGGTCGGCCGAGGCCGACGCCGGCACCGCTCCGCCCACCGCCCCCGGCCTGGACGACGGTCAGCCGTGGCCCGGCGCCGCGGACCCCTCCGGCACCGGGGCCCCCGCGCCGTCCACCGGAGCCCCTGTACCGCCCACCGGAATCGCCGCGCCGCCCCACGGTGCCCCCGCCCCCGCGCCGACGGCCGCTCCCGGGCCCACCGGGGCGATCCCCGCCGGGCCGTCGGCCCCGATGCCCCCGCCGGGCGTCCCCGTCTCCACGCCGAGCCGGGGCACGCCGCTGCCGCCCGAGAACGCTCCCGCCCCCCGCACGGCGCAGCCCCTGCCCGCCGAGGCGTCCGCGCCCGTCGACCCGAACTCGACCCAGGGACGGTCGATCAGCGTGCGGACGCTGGGCCAGGGCGTCCCGTTCAACCGGCAGGCGCTCCAGGTGCAGCAGCCGCCGGCCACCCCCGCCCCGCAGCAACCGGGCGGCTCGGGTCGGCGCCGCAAGCTGGGTACGCCGCCCGACCCGGGCCCGGCCCGCCCGGAACCGTCGGCCGAACAGCCGCCCACCGCCGCGCAGCACACCGCGCAGCAGCAGCCCCAGCCGCAGAGGCAGGGGGCGCAGGGCCAGGGCCAGGGGCAAGGGCAGGAACAGCCGCCCCTGGCCGGCGGACAGCCCCGGCGCACGCCGGGGACGGAGGGCGTCGGACGGTCGTACGCCATAGGGGCACCGGACAAGAACGCCGCCGAGGGGCCCGAGCCGCTGGACGGACCCGGTGGGGCCGTGGAGGTGGCGGACCCGCCGCGTCCGCAGCCGATGGACGACGAACTGCCCCCGGAGCCGCTGGACAACCCGCGCCGGCTACTGGTGTGGCCCGCGCCGGACGTCTCCACGCAGCAGGCGCTCAGCGACCGCGGCTACCGGCCGGTGATCGTGCACTCGCGCGAGGAGGTCGACGCGCAGATCGCGGCGTTCCCCGCCGCGCTGTTCGTGGACCCGCTGACCGGGCCGATCACCCGCACGGCGCTGCAGTCGCTGCGGCAGGCGGCGGTGGCGGCCGAGGTGCCGGTGCTGGTCACGGCCGGACTCGGACAGGCCTCGCGCGACGCGGCCTACGGCGCCGACCCGGCCGTACTGCTGAAGGCGCTCGCACCGCGGGACAGTGAGCAGCACCCGCCGCGCGTCCTGCTCATCGAGGAGCACGCGGAGATCGCGCTGGCGCTGACCGCGACGCTGGAGCGGCGCGGGATGCAGGTGGCGCGGGCGGCGAGCGACGCCGACGCGGTGGCGCTGGCGGGGCAGTTCCGGCCGAACCTCGTCGTGATGGACCTGATGCAGGTCGAACGGCGCCAGGGGGGCCACGCCGGGATCATCGACTGGCTGCGCGCGAACGGGCAGCTCAACCGGACCCCGCTCGTCGTCTACACCGCCGCCGTCGACCACGCCGACCTGCCCCGGCTGGCCTCGGGCGAGACCGTGCTGTTCCTGGCGGAGCGTTCCACCAGCGGCGAGGTGCAGTCCCGGATCGTCGAGATGCTCTCGCGGATCGGGACCAACTGACGTACGAGGGCGGGGGAGTACCGTTCCCCCGCTCCTTTCCCGTTCCCCCCGACCCTCTCCCGTCCCCCGCTCCTGCGCTCGCCCGCTGCTCCCCACCGCGCCGCCGTCCGAGGCCGGGCCTACGGGCGCACCGCTCCGCCTACGGGCGCCGGCCCTGCACGCGCTACGCCGCCCTCGTCGCTACGCCGCTCAACCGCTATACCGCCATCGTCGCTACGCCCCTACACCGCTGCCCCGCTGTCGTGCCGGCCCGCGACGATCCTGCGTGCCGCCTCCTTGATCGAGGTGCGCAGGCGGTCGGCGTCCGCGGCCTCGCCGCCCACCAGGACGCGCTTCATCTGGGGCACGACCGAGGCCCAGTTGGCCATCGCGACCAGCAGGAAGAGGAGGTCGGGCGCCGGGATGGCGTCGGTGACCACGCCGCGCGCCTGGCCGTCCCGTACGGCGGCGACCTTGCGGGCGTAGTGCTCCTGGCGTTCGGCCTCGTGGGGCAGTTCGGCGGTGCCGTACTCCAGGCCCTCCCAGAAGAGGAGGCGGAGCAGCTCGGGGTGGGCGGCGTGGTAGTCCATGAGGCGGTCGACCCAGCCCTCGACGTCGTCCGGGTCGACGGGGACGGAGACCGCGAGGTCGACCATCTTCTTCTCGAGGACGGACGCGAACAGCTCGCTCT
The DNA here is from genome assembly GCF_053613315.1 of Streptomyces sp. JK94. Taxonomy (NCBI): domain Bacteria; kingdom Bacillati; phylum Actinomycetota; class Actinomycetes; order Kitasatosporales; family Streptomycetaceae; genus Streptomyces; species Streptomyces sp. JK94. Next base: position 117,257 of record NZ_JBSICH010000007.1, read on the forward strand.
TGTTGCCGTAGTAGGCGTAGATGAGCTGCTTGTTGGCCTTGGCCTCGGCCGCGATGCGGTCGATGCGGGCGCCGGCGATGCCGTGACGGGCGAATTCGGCGACCGCGGCCTCGAAGATCCGGGCCTTCGTGGCCTCGGGGTCTCTTGCTGCCATGGGGACAGGGTAGCGGGGCGGTCGAGGTAACCAACCGTTTGGTTGACAGAGGTGGGAATGAGGGCGAGACTTCCGGGGCTGGTTCCAACCAACCAGTTAGTTGTTAGTGTGCGCTCGAAGGAGTCGCTCCGCTCATGTCGTCACCGTCAGCAGCCGACCGGACCACGCCGGAGACCGAGGCCCGCGGCGCCCTCCGGGAACGGCCCTCCGCCTCCTCCCGCCTCTTCCTCCCCCTGATCGCCGTCTGCACCGCCGTCACGGCCGCCAACATCTACCTCGCGGCGCCGCTGCTCCCCCTCATCGCCCGGGACTTCCGCTCCACCCCGCCGGCGGTGGCCTGGCTCGCGGCGGTCGCGCAGTTCGGGTACGCGGCCGGCCTGCTCTTCTTCGCCCCGCTCGGGGACAGCGTGAACCGGCGCCGTCTCGTCGCCGCCCTCTCGCTGGCCGCCGCGGCCGCCCTGGTGGCCGGCGCCGCCTCGGGCGGGACCGGCATGCTCGCGGGTGCCGTACTGGTCGCCTCCGCCGCGACCGTCGTCCCGCAGCTCCTGGTCCCGCTGGTCGCCGAGCGTGCGCCCGCCGACCGCCGGGCCCGGCATGTCGCGGCCGTCATCGCGGGCCTGTTCACCGGCGTCGTGGCGGCCCGGGTGCTGGGCGGGCTGGTCGGGCAGGCCTTCGGCTGGCGGGTGGTGTTCGTGGGCGCCGCCGTACTCACCGCGGTACTGGGCCTGGCGACCGCGTACGCGCTGCCCGCCGAACGGCGGCGGCGCCGGGGCCCGCTGTTCTCGGGGCTCGCCGCGCTGCCCGGAGTGGTGCGCCACTCGCCGGACCTGTGGCGGGCGTGCGTGCGCCAGGCCGGGATGTACGGCGCCTGGAGCGCCCTGTGGACCTCGCTGGCGCTGCTCCTGGCCGGGGACGACGGGTACGGCATGACCACCGCCGCGGCCGGGCTGTTCGGCCTGTTCGGGCTGGCGGCGAGTGTCGTCGCGCCGCTCGCGGGCGGTCTGGTCGACCGGTTCGGTGCCGCCAGGGTGGTGCGGTCCGCGTATGTGCTCGCCGCCGTGTCCGTCCCGCTCTTCTGGCTGGGCGGGCGGATGATGGCGGCCCTGTGCGCGGCGGCGGTCCTGGTGCACGCCGCCCTCGTCGCCTCCCACGTCGCCAACCAGACCCTCGCCCTGACCACCACGTCCGCCCCGGCCACCGCGAACACGGCCTACGTCGTCTCCGGGTTCGCGGGCGGCGCCCTGGCCTCTGCCCTCGCGGGGCCCGCGTTCGGCCGCAGGGGCTGGCCCGGAGTCTGCGCGGTGGCGGGCACATGGCTGGTGCTGGGGTGGACGGCGACCGCCGTACGGAAGCGGTGAGCGCGGGGTGTACCGGGTGGCGGGACCCTCCCGGCACCCCCGCACCGGTCAGAGCCGGGTGACGTCCAGGCCTCCGTCGGCGTACTGCCTGCGCAGCACCTTCTTGTCGAACTTGCCGACGCTCGTCTTCGGCACCGACTCGATGATCGTCCAGCGCTCCGGGAGCTGCCACTTGGCGATCTTGCCGTCCTCGGCGAGGAAGGTGCGCAGGGCCTCGAAGCCGACGCTCGCGCCCTCCTTGAGGACGACCGTGGCCAGCGGGCGCTCGCCCCACTTGTCGTCGGGGACGGCGACCACGGCGGCCTCGGCGACGTCCGGGTGGGCCATCAGGGCGTTCTCCAGCTCGACGGAGGAGATCCACTCGCCGCCGGACTTGATGACGTCCTTGGCGCGGTCGGTGAGGGTCAGGTAGCCGTCGGGGGAGATCGTGCCGACGTCGCCCGTCTTGAGCCAGCCGTCCTCGCTGAACTTGTCGGCGGGACGCAGCGGTTCGGCGCCGGGGCCGTTGTAGTAGGCACCCGCGATCCAGTTGCCGCGGACCTCCAGCTCGCCGGCGGACTCGCCGTCCCAGGGCAGGCGCTCGCCGCCCGGGCCGGTGAGGCGGGCCTCGACGCCGGCCGGGAAGCGGCCCTGGGTGAGGCGGTAGGCGAACTCCTCCGCCGTACCGACCGCGTGGGCCGGCGGCCGGGCGACCGTACCCAGCGGGGAGGTCTCCGTCATGCCCCAGGCGTGGCAGACCCGCATGCCGAGCGCGTCGAAGGCCTCCATCAGCGACGGCGGGCAGGCCGAGCCGCCGATCGTGACCTGGGTGAGGGCGGAGACGTCCCGCGGCCTGGCGGTCAGCTCGGCGAGCAGGCCCTGCCAGATGGTGGGCACGGCGGCGGCGTGCGTCGGCTTCTCGCTCTCGATCATCTCGGCGAGCGGCGCGGGCTGCAGGAAGCGGTCCGGCATCAGCATGTTGACGCCGGTCATGAAGGTGGCGTGCGGCAGCCCCCAGGCGTTGACGTGGAACTGGGGGACGACGACCAGCGAGGTGTCCTCGTCGGTCAGGCCCATCGACTGCGCCATGTTGACCTGCATCGAGTGCAGGTAGATGGAGCGGTGGCTGTAGACCACGCCCTTGGGGTCGCCGGTGGTGCCGGAGGTGTAGCACATGGCGGCGGCGGCCCGCTCGTCCAGCTCGGGCCAGTCGTACGTGGCCGGCTTCCCGGCGATCAGGTCCTCGTACTCGTGCACCTGGACGGACACCCCGGCCAGCGGGGAACGGTCGCCCGGACCGGTGACGACGACGTGCTCGACCGTCTTGAGGTGCGGCAGCAGCGGGGCGAGCAGCGGCAGCAGTGAACCGTTGGCGATGACGACCCGGTCGGCCGCGTGGTTCACGATCCAGGCCAGCTGCTCGGGCGGGAGGCGCAGGTTGAGGGTGTGCAGGACCGCGCCCATGGAGGGGATCGCGAAGTAGGCCTCGACGTGCTCGGCGTTGTTCCAGGCCAGCGTCGCCACACGTTCGTCGCCCTGGACGGCGAGGTCCTCGCGCAGGGCGTGCGCCAGCTGGGCGGCCCGGGCTCCGATCTCGGCGAAGGAGCGGCGGTGCGGCTCGCCCTCACCGGTCCAGGTGGTCACCTGCGAACTGCCGTGGATCGTCGACCCGTGGGTGAGGATTCTCGATATCAGCAGCGGTACGTCCTGCATCGTGCTCAGCACGGTGTCCTCCCGGGGCGACATTGCCTACGCGGCGGCAAGAGTTGCGCTGATTCTGCGCACATACCGCGCGGTATGTCACTACCTCCGGATGATCGATCAGTGGGCGTTCCCCGGCGCTCTCCTGTCCCGGGCCCTCACAGAACGGCTCATCACCGGACGAACAGCAGCTCAGGGTCCTCGCGGAGCTTGCCGAGCGCCCGGGACACCGCCGACTTCACCGTGCCCACGGAAACCCCGAGCACTTCGGCCGTCTGGGCCTCGCTGAGGTCCTCGTAGTACCTGAGGACGACCATCGCCCGCTGCCGCGCGGGCAGCTTCGTGATCGCCCGCCACATCGCGTCGTGCAGGGCCTGCCGCTCCGCCGGGTCGTCGCCGCCGGCTACGGGCTCCGGCTCGGGCAGCTCGTCGCAGGCGAACTCGTCGACCTTGCGCTTGCGCCACTGCGACGTCCGCGTGTTCAGCAGCGCCCGGCGCACGTAACCGTCCAGGGCGCGATGGTCCTCGATGCGCTCCCAGGCCACGTACGTCTTGGTGAGCGCGGTCTGCAGCAGGTCCTCCGCGTCGCTCGGGTTCGCGGTCAGCGACCGGGCGGTACGCAGCAGCACCGGCTGGCGGGCCTTCACGTACGAGGAGAACGACGGGTACGGAAAGGTCTGCGCCCTTGCTGCCACCAGGGTCGTGGTCATGGCCCCCGCCATGACTGAACCCCTGGCCGGGACCTTGGCCGGAGCCTTGGGCATGGCCTTGGGCATGGCCTTGGGCATGGCCTTGGGCATGGCCTTGGGCATGGCCTTGGGCATGGCCTTGGGCGTGGCGGCGTCCGAAGCGCTGGAGCAGACGGATGTGGTCATGGCTCAACGCTAAGAGCGCGGGGGCCTCCGGCGGATCGGCCGCAAGTCCCGAAGCAGAGTCCGCCTCAGGTTGTAGGGGTGGTGCCGGCTGCACCTCCTGTAGGTGGACGAGGGGAGGAGAGCCACTGCGGGTTCGCCCCTGGGGGCTCCGCCGGGCACGGGCTTGGGCGGGGAGCCGTCAAGGGCTTCCGGTGCGGGCGGGGAGCCGTCAAGGGCTTCCGGTGCGGGCGGGGGTGGGTCTTTAGGGCTGTTCCGCAGGTGTGCGGGCGGGGGTGTGTCTTTACGGCTGTTCCCCGGCTGTGCGGGCGGGGGTCTTGGGCGACTCGCGCGGATGGGCGATGCGGGTGGGCTTGGGCGACTCACGTGGGTGGGCGATGCGGGCGGACGGGGCCTCGCGCGGGCGGCGCACGGGCGGGCATGCGGGCGGACGGGGCCTCCCGGAGGCGGCGCGCGGGCGACTGCGGCTCCTCGGGACCCCACGTGAAAACGCCTGCGCGGCGATACCGGAGTACCGCCGCCCAGACGTCTTGCGACCCCATGAAGCACACCCGCACAGAGACTGAGGGGCCGGCGTGGGAGCGCACCCGCGCCGGCCCCTCAGGTCACCACCACAGCGGGGTGAAGCTGACGGCCACGTTGTCGTTGCCCTGGTTGATCGCGTTGAACGCGGAGCCGTCGACCTGCGCGGTGTTGCTCTGGTTCGAGGCCCCCGAGCCGACCGCCTGCTGCTGCGTGGTGGACGAGTTGCCGTTGTTGTCCCCGCCGACTCCGCTGCCGAGGATGCCCGCGAAGGCCTCCGAAGCGGTCGCGTTCGATCCGTCGTCCGCGATAGCGCCGTTGTCCGCCGTCGCCACACCGCTGAAGAGGGCGGCGGCGAGCGGGAGGGCGGCGACAGCGGCGACGACGCGGGCGGTACGGATGCTTGCCATGTTTCGTTCCTCCAGAACAAGTGCGCACCGGCTTGAGCCGAGAACGCGAGAAGTACGTGAAGCTGCCAGGACCTGCGTGAAGTCGCGTGAAGCGGTTTCCACTAGGGCTTGTGTCAGGGCAGTTGGCCGACCGCCTCGACGCTGTGCACGACGTCGCGTGATCAGAGTTGCCCACCGCATCCCGGCGAACCACCCCGGAAGCCCTGATTCGCCCTCAAGCGTGAGAACAAGTCGATAAACCCTTTTGCTTCTCTTCCGTACCAGTCCAGGACAGCTGGGGCGGCGCCTTCTCAAGCGCCACAAGCGGTGAAGCGTTCCCGCACTTCTTCCGCACCGCGCGCCTCCCCGGCGCGTCGCGTGCACCCACCCTTCCCTTTTTCGAACAGACGTACGAACATGGAAGCATGGCCCCCACAGAACGGCAGGCCACGACACCGGCCCTCGCCCACGCCCTGTCAGCCGCCGCACGCGGACTGGCCGTCATCCCGCTGTCCCGGACGAAGCTCCCGGCCCTGCGCTCGCCCCACCGAGACGACCCGGCCCCCTGCCACGGCGGGTGCGGCCGCTTCGGCCACGGGGTCCACGACGCCGCCACCGACCCGGCCCGCGTCCGCGAACTCTTCGCCGCCGCCCCCTGGGCCACGGGCTACGGCATCGCCTGCGGACTGCCCCCGCACCACCTCATCGGCGTCGACCTGGACACGAAGTCGTCGACGGACTCCTCGGCCGCGCTGCGCGAACTCGCCCTGCGCCACCTGTTCACGATCCCGCCCACAGTCGTCGTACTGACTCCCAGCGGAGGCCGGCACCTGTGGCTGAGCAGTCCGCCCGACGCCGTCGTCCCCAACTCGGCCGGCCGCCTGGCCCCCGGCATCGACGTCCGCGGCGCCGGCGGCTACCTGGTCGGCCCCGGCTCCCGCACCCGGCACGGCGCGTACACCACCGCGCCCGGTACGGCCCACCTCGCCCCCGCGGCCTGTCCGCCCGCGCTCCTGCGCCTCCTGCTGCCGCCGTCCCGTCCCTCCCGGCCGGCGCGGGCCGGCGCCGAGGCACACGGCCAGGGACTCGTCCAGTTCGTCCTCGCCGCCCACGAGGGTCGGCGCAACACCCGCCTCTTCTGGGCCGCCTGCCGCGCCTACGAGGGGGGCATCGGCCCCGCCCTCTTCGCCCCCTTGGTCGAAGCGGCCCTCACGACCGGCCTGACCGAACCCGAGGCCCGCACGACGATCACCTCCGCGGCCCGCGTGACGGGCCACCACCCCTGACCCGGCCGGCCCCCGCTCTCGGCACCCCCACCCGTCGTCGCGCACCCCCTCGGCACGAACCCCGAAAGACCTTCATGCACGACCGCCCCAAAGCGCCGGCCATGTCACTGACCCGCGTCGTCCTGTCGTCCGGCCGCAGCATCGACCTGACCGAGCTGCACCTCGCGCCGACGTACGGCGGCCTGCTGGAGGACTATCCGTGCAGGCCCGTCAACGACCTGCGCATCAAGGCGCTCGTGCACGCCGCCGAGCGGATGTCCCCGACCGCGCCGGTGCACCTGGTGCCGCCCCCGCGCGAGTACCCCCACCAGTACGCGGGCGCCCTCGGCCCCGTGGAAGTGCTGCCACGCGTGGCCTGCGTGGGGCGTTTCTCCTCCGCGGCCCTCGACCCGGCCAACGACCCGTTCCTGCACCGCTCCGGGCTGACCGTCGTCTGGTTCCAGCCCACCCCACGGGTCCCGTCCGCCCGCGACACGGAACCCGCTCTGCGGGACGTCGACTGGCCGGGCCTGGCCCGGGACTACGAGCTCTGAGGCAGGCTCGGTGCACTCGTGGCCTCGTGTTTCTGCCACGGACCGACGCCCAGCTCGCCCGTGGTGCCGAGGTCGAGGCAGGGCGCGACCACCACGGGGTCGGAACCGGACTCGGCCCGCACCCTGACGTACGGCACGGTGACCGCCTCACCGGACTGTGTGGTGTTGCGCCACGCCATGCTCGCCCCGGCGGACTCGCCCGGCCGCAGGGTCACCGGCCGGACCGGCTCTCCCCCGCCCGCCATGGGGATGCCGTCGGTGCCGCGCAGGATCTCGATCCCGTCGACCGGTGCGAGTTCCTCGTCGAGCAACTCGAGCACCGGGTAACCCTCGACGGAGTACGGGCGACTGCCGCAGTTCTCCAGGTGCAGCCCTACGACCCGCAGCCCCATGGCAGCGTCCCCCCGGTCCGCGGTGAGACGCAGTCCGGACGGCGGGCAGGAACCGGCGGGCGCCGGCGCCTCGTCGGTGGGCACCCGCTTCACGTCGAGGATCCGCACGTGCTCCGCGTCGAGACGCTGACCACTCAGGTACCCGATGCCCTCGAGCGTGCGCCGCACGGTCCGCCCCGCCGCCACGGACACCGTCTCCTCGGAGTCCGACATCGTCCTGCCCTGGTCGTCCACCAGGGAGAAGGTGATGGTGTAGGTGAGGGACTCGGCCATCCGGTTGGTCACCGCGTACGCGACCACACACGGGGACCCGCCCTCCGCGCCGAAGGACTCGCCCACCCCCGGCAGGCTCTCCGCCGTGACGGACACCCCGGGCCGCCCGCTCGTCCCACCCCCGGGCGAGGCACTCGCCCCCGCACCGTTCCCGGCCCCGGCGGTCCTCTCCACCATGCCGGCGATCCGCACCCCGTCCCGCTCCCGCCCGGCCCCGACGGCAGAACCGGCAGAGCCATCGCTGCTGGCGGCACCGGAGGCACCGCTACTGGCGACGCCACCGGACGTCGTCCCGACCCCGCACCGGCTCTCCGACGACGTACCCTCTCCCCCCGTACCTCCCCCTCCCGACACGGCGGACTGGGCGCCACAGGCACCGAGCAGAACACTGGCGACGAAAGCTCCGGAGACCGAGAGCGGCACGCGGAGGCGGGGGATACGCATCGCCCCACCCCACCAGCCCGGCCCTCCAACCACCATGGCGCACCCCACACTTCCGGTCACATCCCTGTCACAGGAACGCCCCGCGCCTCACAGCGACGACCACGGCGGCAAGAACGGCGGTCACCACCAAGCTCCCCACCATGACCATCCCCACCCCGATGAGGGGAAGAGGCCGCCGGCGTCGGCCGACCCTTCGTAGTAGGTGGCAGCGGTCAAACCGACGGTCACGCCCGGCACCGCGCCCACGGCGTGCCTCCGTCATCGTTCCATGCCCCCAGCCTTCCGACGCCCGCTCGGGCCGACCAGAGCACATACTCAGTTCCTCCCGAACACGGGCACCGAGACCACGTGGGTCCAACGCACGCCCGACAGCAACAACCCGCCACCACACCCACCGCACACGCCGACGGCCCCTGACCACAACGCCTGGTCAGGGGCCGTCAATCACCGCGGTGGGTGTGGGATTTGAACCCACGGTGACATCGCTGCCACGACGGTTTTCAAGACCGTTCCCTTAGGCCGCTCGGGCAACCCACCCACGCACCGGCCCACCTGGGACGGAGCGGGTACAGCGTACCGGTCCCGGGCGTTGTGCGGGGTCCGTGGGCCGTCGTGCTGGCGGATCGCTTCGGAGTTCTCCACCGGCTTCCGGTGCGGCGGGGAGCCGTTCCGTCGGGCAGGTCGCTCCGTGCCCGTGCCTGAGCGGCGGGGCGGGGGGTCAGTCGTCGCCGACCTTGGAGCCGAGGGTGAGTTCGGTGGTGTTTTCCTTGCCACCGCGCTCGTAGGTGACCGTGACCTCGTCGCCGGGCTTGTGGGTCCAGATCTCGCCGATCAGGGTCGGGCCGCTGTCGATCACACGGTCGTCGAGCTTGGTGATGACGTCGCCGGGCTTGAGGCCGGCGTCGGCGGCGGGGCCGCCCGCTTCGACGGGGTCGGAGCCGTTGACGCCCTGTTCGGTGAGCTTGGCACCGTTCGTCGTCTCCTCCAGGGAGACGGAGGCGCCGATCTTCGCGTACACCGGCTCGCCGGACTTGATCAGCTGCTTGGCGACGAACTCGGCCTGGTTGACCGGGATGGCGAAGCCCAGGCCGATCGAGCCGGCCTGGCCGGTGCCGAAGCCGCCGTTGCTCGTGGACTGGATCGCGGAGTTGATCCCGATGACGTTGCCCTGCGCGTCCAGCAGCGGACCTCCGGAGTTGCCCGGGTTGATCGACGCGTCGGTCTGCAGGGCGCTCATGTAGGACGCCTTGCTGCTGCCACTGCCGTCGCTGGAGGCCACGGGGCGGTTCTTGGCGCTGATGATGCCCGTGGTCACCGTGTCGGACAGGCCGAAGGGGGCGCCGATGGCGATCGTGGAGTCGCCGACCGCCACCTTGTCGGAGTTGCCGAGGGGGAGCGGGTTCAGGTCGGAGGGGGCGTTCTCGAGCTTGATGACCGCCACGTCGTAGCCCTGGGCGTGGCCGACCACCTCGGCGGCGTACTTCTTGCCGTTGGGGAAGGTCGCGCTGAGCTTGCCTCCGTCGACCGCCTCCGCCACCACGTGGTTGTTGGTGACGATGTGGCCCTGCTTGTCGAAGACGAAGCCGGTGCCGGTGCCGCCCTCGCCGTTGCTGCCCTCGGCCTGGATGGTGACCGTGCTGGGCAGCGCCTTGGCGGCGACGCCGGCGACCGTGCCCGCGTCACGCTTGAGGGAACCGCCGGTGTCGGACGCGGCGACCGTCGTGGAGCCGGTCTCGTCGTTGTTCTTGGCCAGGGTGTAGCCGAGGCCGCCGCCCAGAGCGCCCATGACCAGTGCGGCGACCAGGAACCCGGCGACCAGGCCGGTCCGGCCGCGGCCCGGCTTCGGCGCGGGTGGCTGGTACGAGGCGCCCCAGCCGCCGTGGCCGTCGCCGCCTCCGCCACCGTACGTCGGGGCGCCCGGCGGCGGGGGCGGAGGCCAGGAGGCGTCGGGAGGCGTGTGCCCCTGGGGTGCGTCCGCCGTATGGCCCTGGGATGCGTCCGGGCCCTGGTTCGCGGGCTGCTGCTGCGCGGGGGCGGCGGGGGCGGCAGCCGGCCCGAAACCGTCGTGCGGCGCGGGCGAGGGCGCGTGGGACGGCGGCTGGTCCGGGTACGGCGCGGCCGGCTGGGCGGAGGCAGCGGGAGTGTCCACCGGCACGGGGGGTGCTGACGGGGCCGGGGGTACCGCGGTGCCCTCGTTCTCGGTGCTCACAGCTTCTCTCCTAGTTCCACGGCTTCCACGGCTGTTCCTCGGTCACTGCGGTCACTGCGGTCGCGCTCGGCCACGCTCACGCGGCGCTCCACGGTCCGGCCCTATGCAGGTGCGCGGTGTTCTTGTATGCCATCAGCTTTTCCCACGGGCCGTCAGAGCACCATAAGCGGTTGCTGTGGGTTCACGATCGCCCTTTATATCGGTCATCGAAGACTAAACGGGCAGGCTGACGATGACTCCGGTGGTACGTCTACCCGTACGCGGTGACACCATGACGCGGTGACCCACGCACGACAGCACCGGATTCAGGTCGTCGCCCACCGGGGAGCCTCCGAGGAGGCCCCCGAGCACACCCTGGCCGCGTACCGGAAAGCGATCGAGGACGGCGCGGACGCTCTCGAGTGCGATGTCCGCCTGACCGCCGACGGTCACCTCGTCTGCGTCCACGACTGGCGTGTCAACCGTACGTCCAACGGCCGCGGCGCGGTCTCGGCGCTGGAGCTCGCCGACCTGGCCGCGCTGGACTTCGGCGCCCGCAGGACGAGGGAGTTCTGGCGCACCCGCGACGAGCAGCCCGACTGGGAGCACCGGCCCGAGGACCGGGAGGAGACCTCCGTACTGACCCTGGAACGTCTGCTTCAGCTGGTGTCCGACGCGGGGCGGCGGGTGGAACTGGCCATCGAGACCAAGCACCCCACGCGCTGGGCGGGGCAGGTGGAGGAGCGGCTGCTGCTGCTCCTGAAGCGGTTCGGACTCGACGCCCCGGACTCGGCCGCCGAGTCCCCGGTACGCGTGATGAGTTTCTCGGCCCGCTCACTGCACCGGGTACGGGCCGCGTCGCCGACCCTGCCGACGGTCTATCTGATGCAGTTCGTCTCGCCGCGGCTGCGCGACGGCCGACTGCCCGCGGGTGTCCGGATCGCGGGCCCCTCGATCCGCATCGTGCGGAACCACCCCACCTACATCGAGCGCTTGAAGAGGGCCGGCCACCAAGTCCACGTGTGGACGGTGAACGACACCGACGACGTCGATCTCTGCGCCGACCTGGGCGTCGACGCCATCATCACCAACCGGCCGCGGGCGGTACGCGACCACCTCGGTCGCTGATCCGTCCGCGCCTCTTGACCCGGCGGTCTCCCTGGCGCATTCTCCCATCCCGGCCATACCGGCGATTTCCAGCCATGCGCATACGGGAGTGCTCCGGCGCGTTCGGTACGTGTTCGACCGTGTCGAATGCGTCACTGGGCGGAGACGGGCCGGTTTCCGGTTCAGGCCGGGAGGGCATCCACACCGTGGCGTGGGACGAAGGAGGTCTCGGGGGTGGCGTTGGTGGTGGCACAGGAAGTGCCCACGTCGTCGAGCATGGCCGTTCCTCATGGCCCTGCGGGCGTGGGGGAAGCGAGGCACCGCATGCGGGCGCAGTTGCGCAGCGGCGGTGTGGCGGAATCGGTCATCGACGACGCCGTACTGGTTCTGTCGGAACTCTTGAGCAACGCGTGCAAACACGGTCGCCCGCTGGGCGGCGCCCTGGCGGGGGACGGCGACGTACGCGCCGCGTGGCAGGTGGACACGGGCGGCCGGCTCGTCGTGGAGGTCACGGACGGTGGCGGCCCGACCCGCCCGGCACCGGCGACCCCCTCGATCACGGCGCACGGCGGCCGCGGGCTGAACATCATCACCGCGCTCGCCGACGACTGGGGCGTACGGGACAACGCCCGCGGAGAGGTCACGGTCTGGGTCGTCGTCCACGACGCCGTGCACGACCCGGACGCCGCGCACCGGCGCCACGACTTCGCCACGCGGATCACGGCACCGGCGGTGTCGGAACTCCCCGGTCTGGACTTCGCGGACGCCTTCGACGACCTCCGCTGACCCGGTCGGGTCGACCCCGTGCCGGGCCGCCGCGACGGGTCCGGCACGGACGCGCGGTGGGTCCGGCGCGGACGCGTGGTGGGCCCGGCGCGGACGCGTGGTGGGCCCGGCACGGGGACACGCGGTGGGTCCGGCTCCGAGTCACTCGGCGACTCGCCCTCCGGGACATAACGGCGGCTCGCGCTCGGGGATGCAGCGGCGGCTCGCGCTCGGAGAACGCGCGGGAAGCCGCACACGGGCCTTGGACCCGTGCGGCCGGCCGCACGCGGGGCGTGGGACACGGGCGGCCCGGTGCGGAGTGCCCGGCACCGTACGCGACATGCGGTCCGTCGGCTGCGGGGCGCCCGGCACGGGCCGTCGGACACCGGCCACAGGACACGGGGCGCAAGACACGGGGCGCAAGACACGGGGCGCAAGACACGGGGCGCAGGACACCGGCCACGGAACACGAGGCGCAGGACACCGGCCGCAGGGCACGGGCCGCCCGCAAGCTTCCCCCGCGCCGGCTGGCGACCCGTTGTCCACAGGGCCCGTTGTCCACAGGGCCCGTCGGCCAGGGTGCGAACGGCTAGGCTCGCGCCCGTACGGAATGAGCCGCAACCGGGAGACACCCACGATGGCCAAGAAGCGACCCCAGACGAAGGCCAAGCGGCCGCAGCTCACCGACGGAGAGATCCCGGTCGTCGGTGCCCGCGAGCCCTGCCCCTGCGGCAGTGGCCGCCGCTACAAGGCCTGCCACGGCCGGGCCGCCGCGCAGGCCACGACCGCGCTGGTGCAGCGCCCGTTCGAAGGGCTGCCCGGCGAGTGCGACTGGGTGGCCCTGCGTGAGCTGGTGCCGGCCGCCACGGTCGAGCTGACCCTCAAGGACGGCCTGCCCGAGGGCGTCCCCTCCGTCACGCTGGCCACGGTCCTGCCGATGGCCTGGCCGGCCCTGCGCCGCGACGACGGCAGCGTGCTGATCGGCCTGCAGAACGACACGGCGTCGGGCGACCTCAGCCGCGACCTCGCCGACACCCTCCAGCAGGCGCTGACCGCCGCGCCGGGCACCCCGGTGCAGGGGCGCCGCGCGCCGGCCGACGGTCCGCGACTGCAGGACCTGCTCGCTTCCGAGGGGGCGTTCGAGCCGACGGTGCACTCGGGCTTCGAGTTCTGGGTCCCGGACCCGGAGAACGCCACGCCGGAGGTGTCCGCCTCCCTGGAGCGGGCCAACGCCGCGGCCATCCCGACCGTCCGGCTGCAGAGCGTGGACGCCGCCTACTGGTGCGAGACTCCGGAGAAGAACCACCTGCGCTGGGTCATGCCGCACGAGGAGGAGCGGCTTCTGGACGCTCTCGCCCGGCTGCACGCGGCGGGCCGGTCGTCCCTCGGCGAGGGCACCCGCCTCGTCGGCTCCTTCCGCGCGCACGGGCTCACGGTCCCGGTGTGGGACCTGCCGAGCGGGGTCACCGCGCAGGACGTCGAGAAGCCGGCGGCGGAGTTCGCCGAGCGCCTCGCCGAGGCTCTGGGCACGAACGCGCCGCTCACACCCGACGAGCGCCGGGCGCGGGGTGGCCTGACCAACCGGCAGGTCACCCTCAGCTGACATACCGTCACGGGCTTTGCCCCGGCTGACCGACCGGTCAGCCGGCGCCCCGGCCGGAACATGCGTGACTCCGGTCACAACTCCCGCTGGAGACAAGCCGATCCGTGACCGGAAAACAGGAGATCGAATTTGCTAACCGCCAATCTCTTGTTACCGTTCGAGTAGCCCGGTTGCTGGTGCATCCCCCGTCGCCAGCAACCGGGTCTTTCCATGCGCCCGGTCGCACACGCACCGCAGTCGCCCGCCAACTCCCCGTCCCGGTACGGTCGTTGCCTGACCGACCTCCGCGGCTCCCGGTCCCCGCACTCTCGCCGCTCCGATCACCGCGCCACTCTCGCCGTTCGGGCACTCGGGCACTCTGACCTGACGCGCGTGACGGAGGTGGCGGGGCCGCGCGGTCCCTCAGGCCCCTCGGACCACCGGGCCCTCTGACCGCGTGGGCGCTCCGACCCCTCGGGGCACTCGGGCCCCTCCCGCCGGGCCGTACTCCCGGCACCGTCCGGCACCCTCGTCACGTCAGCCGCCCCTGTTGCCCACGCCACCTCCGTCACGCGCGTCACACACGTCACACACGTCACCCCGGCCACTCGACTCCCCCCCTGCCTCGCCCGTCCCTGCGGTCACTCCCGTCCCCCAACCGCTCTGGTCACCTCCGCCACTCCCGTCCCCCCCGGCCGCTCTCGTCGGCCCGGTGACTCCCGTTGCTCCCGGTACGCAGCAGCAGCGCCCCGTAGCCGGCCCGGCGGGCGAACTCGGCGACCGCCGTGTAGTCCGCCGGCCCGCCCCTCAGGCGCTCCCGGGGCGTCTCACAGGTGCCCGGCGCGTCCTCGGCGCCCACCGCGCAGCGCATCCGCACACTGCGCCCGTCAGGCCCCATGAGGCTCAGCAGGGACTCCAGTGGGCCACCGGTCGCGTTGCGGTAGTAGGTGCGTGCCCAGGTCCGCGACCCCTGGGTGAGGACGCAGGTCTGCGCCTCGACGCCCTCGGGCGAGGTGAGTCCGGGGCCGCAGCGCACCGCGGTGGCCGGTCCGGGCGGCAGTGGGGAGCGGGAGGGTTCGGCCTGCGCCGGGGTGCGGCCGGCTCCTCCGGCGCCCTTGCCGTCGCCCCCCTGCGGGAGGAGACGGACGGCCGGAGGGTCCTCCTCCCCCGCTTCCGGGGACCCGGCGGACGCCACCGCGAACGGCAGCACGACCGCGCCCACCACGACACCGGCGAGTCCGTACAGACAGGCCCGCCGCCGGTCCGGCCCCCGCCGCCCGTCCGGACCGCTGCGGTCCAGTCCGCCGCGGTCCGGTCCACCCCGGTCCAGTCCGCCGCGGGGCGGCCCGGCGGCGCGGTGCTTCCCAGCGTGAGGCGGCATGGGCGGACGATACGGCCACGGGCGGGCGCGGACCCCCACGCGCGCCGGGCGCCCCTACAACTCGGGCGCGCTCACACCCGTACGAGTGAGGGCGTCGACCACCGCGTCCACCACGGCCTCCACGTCGGGCACCCAGGGCGTGGCGGAGCCGGGCAGCGGAGCCCGCTCCCAGCGGACGGTGCCCTGGCCCGACTCGGACGGCGGCAGCGCGAGATAGCCGCCCTCGCCGTGGAACCGCAGGGAGCCGGGGACGAAGTCCTTGGCGTAGAGCAGCTCGCCCAGCTGCTCCATGGTGTACGGCTTGACCAGCAGCGACCAGCGTGTGGGCGAGGCGACGACCGGGCCGATCCTGAGGCCGGCGCGGTCGAGGGCTGCCAGCGCGTGGGCGGCCGGCAGGGCGGGCAGCGAGACGGCGCACGGAGCGCTGCCCCCGGTGGCCAGGACGATCGGCGCGGCGGGCCGGTTGCCCCACCACCAGCGCACCATGCGCGCGTCGGTGGTGGCCGCGAGGAGGCCGGGGTCGAAGGGATGCGCTCCGGGTACCGTGCAGTCCGGGTCGGGGCAGCCGCAGCGCGACCGCGCCTGCGGGTCCGCCGCCACACCCGGGAGTACGGGCCACTGCCATTGCGTCGCATAGGTCAGGGCCGCGCCGATCAGCTCAGGCCGCCCGTCGTCGTGCTGGGACAAAAGCCTGCGTCGCCTTCCGAGGATCTCGCGCATGAGCGCTCGTTCCTTTCCGTTGCACGCCTGGCAACACCGTGGTCACATCACCATGTGTCGATCTCTTCGCTGTGCGTAGCTGGTGGCGCATCACACCCCTGCCGTAGGCAAGGGGAACCCCTCTGGGCCGAGCACTGACTGCGTCTGCGGCGGTTCCGTCCACACTGCGTCCATCAAAAGCATGGGCGTGGCGCGGGGTGGCGAAGTCTGGCGTTTTGCCGTCCCGAGTATTTCTCTCCGCCTCCGCCACGGGAGGATGGGGCACGGTCGTCGGTGGATAGGACGCCCGGGCCCACCGCCAGGTTCCGGGTGGTCCCCAACCACCCCTGGCCTACTCCGAGTACGTACCCATCACGACCGCTGTGACGCTCCGTGAAGCACCCCCAGTCGACCGCAACAAGCCGTCCTCCTGGGCAGTTTCAAGCCAATTTCGTATTTCCGCAAGAGGTCGGGAGGAAAGCCGCCCGCACCTCACGGACACCAGTAATCCCAGCAGGACAATGCTGGACATCTCCTTACGAGTGCGTGTACATGTGGAGACACTGCTAGCGGCGCAGAATGACATGGGGGTTTGCGATGCTTTTGAGCAGTAAGCGCCGGTCGGGAGGCCGGACGCCATGAACGCCCCGCACCCTGCGAAAGTGGCTGGAATCGATGCAACGGTTCCGGCCCCCGCACACACTGTCGCGGCCGTCGCCCCGGGTGCTTCCCCGGCCGCTCCGCAGGCCGCGGCGGCCCCGGGCACCCCGGGTGCGCCCTGCGCCCCGGGCACCCTGCTCCAGGACCGGCTGGCCGGCTGGGTCTCGGACCTCACGACCCTGCACGAGCTGACCGAGCGCCTGGTCCGTACGGACTCCCTCGCGGACGGGCTCCAGGAGGTGCTGTGCGCCGGGGCCGCCCTGGTGGGCGCCCGGCGCGGTCTCGTCGTACTGGAACCGGCCGACGGACTCGGCCCGGACACCACCGTCGGCCTCGGACTGACCCGCGCCGACCTCGGCCACCTCGAGACGGTGCCCCGCGGCTCCCTGTCGTACGGGCGGATCCTGGACGGACTGCCGGTCGGCGCGGGCGGGATCGCCGAGCCCGACCTGTTCGCCGACCAGGGACTCGACCCACGCCACCGCGAGGTCGCCGGCCGCCTCGGCTACGCCGCCAGCTACGCGCTCCCCCTGTCCGCCGAAGGCACCGGGCGCCTGGGCGCGGCCGTGTGGCTCTACGACGAGCCCGCCGAGCCGGGCGAGCGGCCACGCCACCTCGCGGGTCTCTACGTCCGGTACGCGACCCGGCACCTGGCCCACCTCAGGGAAGTCGAACGCACGCGCGCGTCCATGGCGACAATGGCGGAGGAACTGCTCCCCTCCCGCCTGCCGCGCGTGCCCGGTGTCCAGCTGGCCGCCCGGCACCGCACCAGTCCGCGCGGCGGCGGCGACTGGTACGACGCGCTGCCGCTGCCGGACGCCGGGCTCGGTCTCGCCGTCGGCTCCGTCACCGGGTCGGGGCCCAGCGCGGTCGCCGCCATGGGCCGACTGCGGGCCTCCCTTCGCGCGTACGCCGTGATGGAGGGCGAGGACCCGGTCGCGGTCCTGTCCGACCTGGAGCTGCTGCTGCGGCTCACCGAGCCCGCCCGCTCGGCCACCGCCCTGTTCGGCTACTGCGAGCCGGCACTGCGCCGGATCACGCTGGCCGGCGCCGGGCACAGTCCGCCGCTGCTGATCGGGGAGCGGCGCACGGAGTTCGTCGAGACCTCCGTCTCCGCGCCGCTCGGCATGCTCGCCTGCTGGGAGGCACCGAGCGTGGAGTTCCAGGCCCAAGCCGGAGAGACGGTTCTGCTGTACACGGACGGGCTGCTCCACCGCACCGGTGACCCGGCCGACCGCGCCTTCGCCCGGCTGCACGCGGCGGCGGCCTGCGTTCCCCGGGCGAAGCGCCAGGACCCGGACGCCGTCGTCGAGCACGTCCTGCGCACGGTGCTGCCCGAGGGGGCGGCGGAGACGGACTCCGAGGAGGACGTGGTGCTGCTGGCGGTCCGGTTCGACTGAACACCGGTCGCATACGGCACCGACCGCATGAGACACCGGACAAATACAGCACCGTCCGCATCAGGCACCGGTCGCATACAGCCCCCGTCCGCATAAGGCACCGGTCGCATACGACACCGTTCGAGCAGGGAACCGTTCGCACAGCGGGGCACCGGACCCCGGTGTGTCCCGCTCAGCGGACGGTGCCGCCCCCGGGGCGACGGGCCCTTCGGCCCTGGGCCCCGTCCCGTACGACCGTACGATGGGGGTGGTCCAGTGCCGTACCTAGGAGGATGACCGTGGCGGAGGAGCTCACCCCGGAGACCCCGGAAGAGACCGAAGAGCCGATCAAGCAGCGCAAGAACGGCCTGTACCCGGGCGTGTCCGACGAGCTGGCCGAGAACATGAAGTCCGGCTGGGCCGACACGGAGCTGCGCGACCTGGAGCCGATCGCCCAGGCCGCCGAGACCGCCGCCCGCCGCGCCGCGCTGTCCGCCCGCTTCCCGGGTGAGCGCCTGGTGATCCCCGCGGGCAACCTGAAGACCCGCTCGAACGACACGGAGTACCCCTTCCGCGCCTCGGTCGAGTACGCCTACCTCACCGGCAACCAGACCGAGGACGGCGTCCTGGTCATGGAGCCCGAGGCCGAGGGCCACACCGCGACGATCTACCTCCTGCCGCGCTCAGACCGCGAGAACGGCGAGTTCTGGCTGAACGGCCAGGGCGAGCTGTGGGTCGGCCGCCGCCACTCCCTCACCGAGGCCGGGAAGCTCTACGGCATCCCCGCCTCCGACGTGCGTGAGCTGGCGGACAGCCTGCGCGAGGCCACCGGACCGGTGCGCGTCGTGCGCGGTTTCGACGCCGGCATCGAGGCGGCCCTGGCCGACAAGGTCACCGCCGAGCGCGACGAGGAACTGCGCGTCTTCCTCTCCGAGGCCCGCCTGGTCAAGGACGAGTTCGAGATCGGCGAGCTGCAGAAGGCCGTCGACTCCACCGTGCGCGGCTTCGAGGACGTCGTGAAGGTCCTCGACAAGGCCGAGGCGACCAGCGAGCGCTACATCGAGGGCACCTTCTTCCTCCGCGCGCGCGTGGAGGGCAACGACGTCGGCTACGGCTCGATCTGCGCCGCCGGACCGCACGCCTGCACCCTGCACTGGGTGCGCAACGACGGCCCGGTCCGCTCCGGCGACCTGCTGCTGCTCGACGCGGGCGTGGAGACGCACACCTACTACACCGCGGACATCACGCGCACGCTGCCGATCAACGGCCGCTACAGCGAGCTGCAGAAGAAGATCTACGACGCCGTGTACGACGCCCAGGAGGCCGGCATCGCGGCGGTGAAGCCGGGTGCCAAGTACCGCGACTTCCACGACGCCTCCCAGCGCGTGCTGGCCGAGCGGCTCGTCGAGTGGGGCCTGGTCGAGGGCCCCGTCGAGCAGGTGCTGGACCTGGGCCTGCAGCGCCGCTGGACGCTGCACGGCACCGGCCACATGCTCGGCATGGACGTCCACGACTGCGCGGCCGCCCGCGTGGAGTCGTACGTCGACGGCACCCTGGAGCCCGGCATGGTGCTCACCGTCGAGCCGGGCCTGTACTTCCAGGCCGACGACCTGACCGTGCCCGAGGAGTACCGGGGCGTCGGCGTGCGCATCGAGGACGACATCCTCGTCACCGCGGACGGCAACCGGAACCTGTCCGCCGGGCTGCCCCGCCGGTCGGACGAGGTCGAGGAATGGATGGCCGCCCTGAAGGGCTGACCGTCGCGCCGATGGCCGGGTACCGCATGCGGTGCCCGGCCATCGCCATGTCCATCGCCATGTCCATCGGCATGACCAGAGGCACGCGGAACGGCTCCCCCGGCCAGGGCCCACCAAGAGGATCAAAGGGCGGCGAGGGGCTCAGGGTGTGGCAAGAGGCTCGGGGCGCGGCGACGCGTGGACGGCTCTCACACCGCGACGAGCGGAGTGCCCTCGCGCCACTTGAGGATCTTGTCGAAGCTCACCACCGCACCCGCCCGGCCCGGCGTACCGCCGATGTGGACGTGGTCGGCGAGTTCCCGGATGAGGCAGAGGCCGCGGCCGTGCTCGGAGTCGGCGGACACCGGGCGCGCCACTCCCTGCGGCCGTCCCGGAGCGGCCGCGGGGAACCCCGGCCCCGTGTCGGCGACCTCGATGCGGCAGCGTTCGCCGTCGAGGTAGGCCGTGACGCGGTACGCCTCCGAAGGGCTGCCGCCGGGCTCGTCGTCCCCGCCGTGCTCCACGGCATTGGCACAGGCCTCGCTCAGCGCGACGGAGAGGTCGAAGGAGATGTCGGGGTCGACGCCCGCGGTCTCCATGGTGCCGATCAGCAGGCGGCGGGCCAGGGGCACGCTCGCGGCCTCGCGCCGCAAATGGAGTGACCACCAGATGCTCATGCTCCAGCCTCCCGGCCGCGGCTCGACATACCGTTACGTATTGCCCCCGTCACCCCTGAGTAAGCGCACCGGCCGTATGAGACCGCCCATATGGCGGATGTCTCCCTGCCGCCGATCGGTGTATGTCGGACGGCGCGCGCCAGAGAGTGATCTTCCGGTCGTACGGCATCTTGTGGACCTGCCGTACGACGCGAGGGGTGCCAGTGCGATGATGAGCCCGCCATGACTGCCCCCCACCCGCCAACGGCGCGCTCCGGGAACGATCTCCGGGTCCTGCGGGCCGCGGTGTTCGCCGCGGTCTGCGTCGTGCTGGCCGCGGCGGGGCACACACTCGGCTCCTACGCCACCGTTCCGCTGTGGGCGCTGGGCGCGGGGTTCCTCGGGGCGGTCGCGGTCGCCGCGCCCCTCGCCGGACGCCGGCGGTCGCTGCCCGGCATCACGGCACTGCTCGCCGTCGGCCAGGCCGCACTGCACACCCTGTTCGGGCTGGGCCAGCACGGCACCACGGCGGTCACTGCGTCCGGTACGGCCGTCGCGTCCGCCGGCGGATCAGCCGCCCTGTCCGCCGGCGGAGCGGGCGCGCTCTCCGACGCCTCACTGGTCGAGCAGGCCGCCCGGCTGGTCTGCGGGACCACCGCGGCGGCGATCAGTCCGGCCCAGGCCCAGCGGATCCTCAGCGACGCGCGGATCGCCCCGAGCGCCGGCTCCCACGCCGACGCCGCGCACCACCCCGCCGACCTCCTGTCGGCCGCGGGCTCCCCGACCTCGCTGGTGCCGTCCCTGCCGATGCTCCTCGGCCACGTCCTCGCGGCCCTGGCCGCCGGCTGGCTGCTGCGCCGCGGGGACCTGGCCCTGGCCCGGCTCATGGACCTCTCGACGCATTCGGCGCACGCGGTGGCCGAGGCGGCGCTCGTCCGCGGCCTGCGCGCGGCCCTCTCCCTGGTGTGCGCCCTGCACGCCGGTCTCGCCGGCAGCCCCGGTACGGGGCCGTGTCCGCCGCGCACCGCGCTGCCGGCGCCGCCGTGGCCGCACACCACCGCACTCCAGCACACGGTGACCAGGCGCGGTCCCCCGAGCGGCGCGTTCGCCCTCGCCGCCTGACACGACGCGCCCATCCGCTCGGCTTCGGCCCGTCGGCCCCGGCCCTCCGGCTCTGCCCCTCGGCCCCGCCTTCGGCCCGACCACGGGTCTTCGACCGCCGGCTCCGCCTTCCGGCCCGCCCCGTCGGCCCGCCCGTCGGTCCGCCTCCCGGCCGGAGTGTGGAGGGACCGCCGTCGTGCGGCACGCGCGCGTGCGCGCATCCGTCCCGTCATCCGTCACCGGCTCAGCACCGGTGACCCACTCGAAGCGGAGTGTTCCCTTCCATGAAGTCCATGAAGGCTTCCCGTATCGCCGCCGTCGGCGCCGTCTCCGGCATCGCCGTCCTCGCCCTGTCCGCCCCGGCCTTCGCGCACGTCAGCGTGCAGCCGGAAGGCACGGCCGCCAAGGGCGGCTACGCGACCGTCAACTTCAAGGTCCCCAACGAGCGCGACAACGCCTCCACCACCAAGCTGGAGATCAACTTCCCCACCGACCACCCGCTGGCGTCCGTGATGCCGCAGCCGGTCGCCGGCTGGAAGGCCCAGATCACCAAGTCCACGCTGGACGAGCCGCTGGAGTCGCACGGCGAGCAGCTCACCGAGGCCGTCACCAAGGTGACCTGGACCGCTGACGGCGAGGGCATCGAGCCCGGCTACTTCCAGAAGTTCCCGGTCTCCGTGGGCGCGCTGCCCGAGGACGCCGACGAGCTGGTGTTCAAGGCGATCCAGACGTACTCCAACAAGGAAGTCGTCCGCTGGATCGAGGTGCCGCAGGAGGGCCAGGAGGAGCCCGACACCCCGGCGCCCGTCCTCAAGCTGTCCGCCGCCGAGGAGGACGCCCACGGCTCGTCGGGCGCCGACGCCTCCGACGACACCGAGGCAGCCGCCCAGAACACCGCCGCCGACACCGCGTCCGACTCCGGTTCGGGTGACGGCAGCGACACCACCGCCCGTGTTCTCGGCGTCGTCGGCATCGTCGTCGGTGCCGCGGGCGTCGCGTACGGCGTGCTGGCCGGCCGCCGCCGCACCACCGGTGCCTCGGCGTAACGACGCCCGCGCCGGTGCGTCGGGCTGAACACGCCGACGCATCCTCTCGTCCGGTGCGCGCCGGGTCTCCTCCGCCGGTCCGGCGGAACCACCCCGGCGCGCGCCGGAGCACCTCACATCTGGGACATTTTTCTATGCGCAAGAAGACGTTCGCCGCGGCCGCCCTGCTCGCCGCCGCCTCCCTCACCCTGTCCGCCTGCGGCAGTGGCTCCGACGGCGACAAGCCCGTCACCATGGTCTCCGAGGAGTCCGGCCGGCAGGCCGCCACCGTCCTCGACAAGCCCTTCGAGAAGCCCGACCTGGTACTCACCGACACCCGGGGCGAGGAGTACGACCTCCGCGAGCAGACCGCCGGCAAGCCCACCCTGGTCTACTTCGGCTACACGCACTGCCCCGACGTCTGCCCCCTGACCATGAACAACATCGCCGTGGCCAAGAAGCAGCTGTCCCAGGCCGAGCAGGACGAACTCCGCATCGTGTTCGTCACCACCGACCCGGAACGCGACACCCCGGCCGCACTCGGTACGTGGCTCAAGGGCATCGACCCGCAGATCGTCGGTCTCACCGGCGACTTCGACACCGTCCAGGCCGGCGCCCGCACCCTCGGCATCACCATCGACCCGCCGACCAAGGACAAGGACGGCAAGGTCGTCTCGACGCACGGCACCCAGGTCGTCGCGTTCTCCCCGAAGTCCGACGCGGGTTACGTCCTCTACGGTGAGGACGCCGGCGTCGAGGACTACACGGAGGACCTGCCCAAGCTCGTCAAGGGGGAGAACCCGTGAGGGGCCGCCCCGCTCTCGCCGCCGTGACGCTGGCCGGCGCCCTGGTCCTCGCCGGCTGCGGCGACCCGGACGCGGGCTCCGGACCGGGCTCCTCGGCGTCCGGTGCCGAACTCTCCGTCGATGCCGCCTACATACCGCAGCCCGTCTCCGCCTCGATGGCGGCGGGCTTCCTCACCGTCACCAACAAGGGCGACGCCGAGGACGCGCTGACCTCCGTCACCAGCGAGGCCGGCGACGTCACCGTGCACGAGACCGTCGACGGGACGATGAAGGAGGTCGACCGCCTCCCCATCCCCGCCCACGGCCGGCTCGTGCTCGAAAGCGGCGGCAACCACCTGATGTTCGAGAACCTGGAACAGCAGCCCAAGCAGGGACAGACGGTCTCCGTCGAACTGCGGTTCGCCCACTCCGACCCGGTCACGGTCGAGCTGCCCGTGAAGGCGGCCACCTACCGGCCCGGCGCCGGCCATTCCGGACACTGAGGGAGGGACCACCTTGACGCAGACCATCGCCCCACGCGTCCGGACTCTGGTGCTGCTGCTCCTGGCCGCGGCCTGCGCGCTGCTCGCCGGCGCCGGCCCGGCCTCCGCGCACGCCGCGCTGACCGGCAGCGACCCCCGGCAGGGGGCGGTGGTCGACCGGGCTCCGGCCCAGGTGTCGCTCACCTTCTCCGAGTCGGTCTCCATGGACGACGACTCGCTGCGCGTCCTCGACCCCAAGGGCAAGCGCGTCGACGACGGCCGGCCGGCCGGCACGGGCGGCACGACGTACACGGTGAAACTGCACGCCGGGCTGCCCGACGGCACGTACACCGTGACCTACCAGGTCGTCTCCGCCGACAGCCATCCGGTCGCCGGCGCCTACACCTTCTCCGTCGGCGCCCCGTCCGAGACCTCCGTCGCGGCCTCCGCCACGGAGGCCGGCGGCGGTGTCGTCGGCTTGCTGTACGGCCTCGGACGGTACGTGTCGTACGCCGGGTTCATCGTCCTGGTGGGCGGTGCCGCCTTCGTCCTCGCCTGCTGGCCGCGCGGCTCCGGGGTACGGGTGGTGCAGCGGCTGGTCGTCTCCGGGTGGCTCGCGCTGACCGCCGCCACCCTGCTGCTGCTCCTGCTGCGCGGTTCGTACACCGGTTCCGGGAGGGTCGGCGACGTCTTCGACCTGAGCCTGCTCGGCGAGGTGCTGCAGACCAAGACCGGCGCTTCGCTCGTCTCCCGGTTGCTGCTGCTGGCGGCGGCCGCGCTGTTCGTCGCCGTGCTCTTCGGCGCCTACGACAAGCGGGAGGACGAGGAGAAGCGGGACCTCACCTTCGGGCTCGCGGTCGGCGGGAGCGTCGTGGCGGCCGGCCTCGCGGCAACCTGGGCGATGTCCGAGCACGCCTCCGTCGGCCTCCAGGCCGGCCTCGCCATGCCCGTCGACGTCGTCCACCTGCTCGCCGTCGCCGCCTGGCTCGGCGGGCTCGCCACCCTGCTCGTCGCCCTGTTCCGGGCGCCCGCGGACACACCGGTCCCCGCCTCCGCCGTACGCCGGTTCTCCCGTGTCGCCTTCACCTGCGTGGTCACGCTGGTGGCGACGGGCACGTACCAGTCCTGGCGCCAGATGGGTTCCTGGACGGCCTTCACCGACACGCGGTACGGGCAGCTGCTCCTCCTCAAGATCGGGCTCGTGGCGGTGCTGGTCTGCGTCGCCCGCCTCTCACGGCGGTGGACGGCGCGGCTGGCGGACACGGCACCCGCGGTGATCCGCCGGCGTGAGAAGGAACAGGCCGGGGCACCTGCCGGCCGTACGTCCGAGAAGGCGGGGGCCGGCGAAGCGACGTCCGGGGCGTCGAAGGGCCCCGGTGCCGCCCAGCGCGCCGTCCAGCTGGCCCGGCAGCGTGCCGCGATGGACGCCGCCCGGCAGAAGCGGCAGCGGGACGCCGACCCCCACCGCTTCGGCCTGCGCCGTTCCGTACTCGCCGAGGCCGGCGTCGCCGTCGTCCTGCTCGCCGTCACCACCGTCCTCACCCAGACCGAGCCGGGCCGGACCGAGGAGGAGGCCGAGGCCGGCATCTCGTCCGCCGCCTCCGCGTCGGACCCCTCCACCGGGGCGGTGACCCTGGACATGCCCTTCGACACCGGCAGCCGGGACGGCAAGGGCGTGGTCCGCGTCGAACTCGACCCCGCACGGGTGGGCGCCAACGACGTGCACCTCTACGCCGAGCGTCCGGACGGCAGCGCCTTCGACATCCCCGAGGTGAAGGTCGCCTTCACCCTCGAAGCCAAGGACATCGGGCCCCTGCCCGTCGTCCCCGACCACATCACCACCGGACACTGGTCGGCGGGTGGAGTGCAGATCCCCATGGCCGGCGACTGGGAGGTCGCCGTGACCGTACGGACCTCCGACATCGACCAGGTGACCGTCTCCAAGAACGCGCAGATCGGCTGAACCGCACCATGGCTGAACAGTCCACCTCCCCGACCCGGGCCCCCGGCGCGACCGGCGAGGCACCCGGCGGGCCCGGACCGCACCACTCCGGGAACACCACCGCCCGCGAAGGCGTCTCCCGGCGGCGGCTGCTCGGCACCGCCGGCGCCACCGGACTCGTCCTCGGCACGGCGGGCGCCGCCGCGGGCTACGCCGTCGCGCCCTCCTCCGCGGCCACGCCGCTCACCTCGCTGGGCAGCGAGGAGGCGATGTTTCACGGGAAACATCAGCCCGGCATCACCACCCCGATGCAGGCCTGCGGCCATCTCGTCGCCTTCGACCTGACGGCGGGCGCCGGGCGCAAGGAGGCCGCCGCGCTGTTGCGCCGCTGGTCCGACACCGCCCGGCGCCTGATGGCGGGCGAGCCGGCCGGAATCCGTGACACGGACGTGGCCCGGGACGCGGGGCCCTCCTCGCTCACCGTCACCTTCGGGTTCGGGCACAGCTTCTTCGGCCGGACGGGCCTGGAGAAGCAGCGCCCGGTCGCCCTCGACCCGCTGCCCGACTTCTCCTCGGACCACCTCGACAGGAACCGCAGCAACGGCGACCTGTGGGTGCAGATCGGTGCCGACGACGCCCTGGTGGCCTTCCACGCCCTGCGCGCCATCCAGCAGGACGCCGGTTCGGCCGCCCGCGTCCGCTGGCAGATGAACGGCTTCAACCGCTCACCCGGCGCCACCGCCCGTCCGATGACGACGCGCAACCTGATGGGCCAGATCGACGGCACCCGCAACCCGAAACCGGCCGACACCGATTTCGACGAGCGGATCTTCGTCCCCGGCCGGCCCGGAAAGACCGAGCAGGCATGGATGGCGAACGGCTCCTACGCCGTCGTACGCCGCATCCGCATGCTCCTCGACGACTGGGAGAAGCTCTCGGCCAAGGGCCAGGAGGACGTCATCGGGCGCCGCAAGTCCGACGGAGCGCCGCTGTCGGGAGGCGCCGAGACGACCGAGATGGATCTGGAGAAGACGGACGAGGAGGGGAACCTGGTCGTCCCGATCAACGCCCACGCCCGCATCACCCGCCCCGACCAGAACGGCGGCGCGGCCATGCTCCGCCGCCCCTTCTCGTACCACGACGGGTTCGACGCGGACGGTGTCCCGGACGCGGGCCTGCTCTTCGTCTGCTGGCAGGCGGACCCGTTGCGCGGCTTCGTGCCGGTGCAGCGCAAGCTGGACCGGGGGGACGCGCTGTCGCAGTTCATCCGGCACGAGGCGAGCGGGCTGTTCGCCGTGCCGGGCGGGGCGGCGGAGGGAGAGTACGTGGGGCAGCGGCTGCTGGAGGGGTGAGACCGGACGGGAGTCACCCCCGGGAAGGGCTGGTGCGAGACGCGTGAGACGGGTCTCGCCGGGCCCATTAGGGTGAGGTCATGCCAGCCAGTTACGCGTATCTCGGCCCTGAAGGCACCTTCACCGAAGTCGCCCTGCGCACTCTCCCGGAGTCGGCGACCCGGGAACTGGTCCCGTACGTGTCCGTCCAGTCCGCGCTCGACGCGGTGCGCACCGGCGAGGCAGAGGCCGCGTTCGTGCCGATCGAGAACTCCGTCGAGGGCGGCATCACCACCACCCTCGACGAGCTGGTCGCCGGCCAGCCGTTGATGATCTACCGCGAAGTGCTGCTGTCCATCACCTTCGCCCTACTGGTCCGCCCCGGCACCCGGTTGACGGACATCAAGACGGTCACCGCCCACCCGGCCGCTCAGCCCCAGGTGCGCAACTGGCTCAAGGCCCACCTCCCGGACGCCGCCTGGGAGTCGGCCGCCTCCAACGCGGACGGCGCCCGCCTGGTGCAGGAGGGCCGGTACGACGCGGCCTTCGCCGGCGAGTTCGCCGCAGAGCGCTACGGCCTGGAGGTCCTGGAGGCCGACATCCACGACGCGGAGAACGCCCAGACGCGTTTCGTGCTCGTGGGCCGTCCCGCCCGGCCCGCGGCGCCGACCGGCGCGGACAAGACGTCCGTCGTGCTCTGGCAGCGCGACGACCACCCCGGCGGTCTGCGTGACCTGCTGGGCGAGTTCGCCACCCGGGGCATCAACCTGATGCTGCTGCAGTCCCGGCCCACCGGAGCCGGCATCGGCAACTACTGCTTCTGCATCGACGCCGAGGGACACATCTCCGACCGCCGGGTGGCCGATGCCCTGATGGGGCTGAAGCGGACCTGCCTCCAGGTGCGCTACCTCGGGTCGTACCCGCGGGCGGAGGCCGAGCCGGCGGACGTGGACGCGCTGCGGCCGGGCACCTCGGACGAGGCGTTCGTGGCGGCGGCGGACTGGGTGGCGCGCTGCCAGGACGGCCGGTTCTGACGGCCGGTACCGAGGGCCGGTTGTGACGGCCGGTTCTGACGGCCGGAGCCGGCTGGTGTTACCTGCTGATTTTCGTTGTCCACAGAAGTTATCCACAGGTCTGCTTCTCGACCTGGGGACAAGTCGACAACGCGGCGGGATTCAGTCGACAAATCCCCCTATAGCCCCTTCGCCCTCCCCAGGGGTGCAGGCCACCCCTCGTCCACCTACTTCTTGCCCTCCATCCTTCGGAGGGACACCGGGTGCCCCGTTTCCACTCGAAAGACGGGCCGCGGAGGGTTTGAAGAGTGCGTCACCGGCATCCGGAATGATCGCCCCCACCCAGTCCACAGATCTTGCACACAGCCTGTGGATAACTTTCCCGGGTTGTGGATTCCTGTGGACAGTGGACCTTCAAGTCCCGTCCTCCACAAGGAAATCCAGTCAACCAAGCACGCCTCCACTGCCTCGTACAAGGGACGGGAACGATTCCTTTGACAAGCGGAAACGCAGGGAACACAAGCCGCAATACCCACATAACGGAATGCACGACCCGCGATCGGCAAGAGTGAGTCGAGAGCCGTCACCGCACACCGGTAGCCTTGACCGCGTGATTGACCTTCGCCTGCTCCGTGAGGACCCCGACCGTGTGCGCGCGTCGCAGCGCGCCCGTGGAGAGGATGTCGCGCTCGTCGACTCCCTCCTGTCTGCCGACGAGCGGCGCAGGTCGTCCGGCGTCCGCTTCGACGAGCTGCGTGCCGAGCAGAAGGGCCTCGGCAAGCTCATCGGCAAGGCCACCGGCGACGAGAAGGCCGAGCTGCTGAAGCGGGCGGGCCAGCTCGCCGCCGACGTCAAGACGGCCGACGCCGAGCGCGACGCGGCCGACGCCGAGACCCAGGAGCTGCTCCAGCGGCTCGGCAACCTCGTCCACCCCGACGTCCCCGTCGGCGGCGAGGAGGACTTCGTCACCCTGGAGACGCACGGCACGCACCGCGACTTCGCCGCCGAGGGCTTCGAGCCCCGGGACCACCTGGAGCTGGGCCAGCTGCTCGGCGCCATCGACGTGGAGCGCGGCGCCAAGGTCTCGGGTTCGCGCTTCTACTTCCTGACCGGTGTCGGCGCACTGCTGGAGCTCGCCCTGGTCAACGCGGCGATCGCCCAGGCCACGGCGGCCGGCTTCACGCCGATGCTGACCCCGGCGCTGGTCCGCCCGCAGTCCATGGCCGGCACCGGCTTCCTCGGCCAGGCCGCCCAG
This sequence comes from Streptomyces sp. JK94, assembly GCF_053613315.1. Taxonomy (NCBI): domain Bacteria; kingdom Bacillati; phylum Actinomycetota; class Actinomycetes; order Kitasatosporales; family Streptomycetaceae; genus Streptomyces; species Streptomyces sp. JK94. The sequence continues at coordinate 146,247 of NZ_JBSICH010000007.1, forward strand.
GACGTCTACCACCTCGACAAGGACGACCTCTACCTGGTCGGCACGTCCGAGGTGCCGCTCGCCGCGTACCACATGGACGAGATCCTCGACGCCGGCCGTCTGCCGCTGCGCTACGCCGGTTTCTCGCCCTGCTTCCGCCGCGAGGCGGGCTCGCACGGCAAGGACACCAAGGGCATCTTCCGGGTACACCAGTTCGACAAGGTCGAGATGTTCTCCTATGTCCTCCCCGAGGACTCGCAGGCCGAGCACCAGCGCCTGCTGGAGTGGGAGAAGCAGTGGCTGACGTCGCTGGAACTGCCGTTCCGGGTCATCGACGTCGCCTCGGCCGACCTGGGCGCCTCGGCCGCCCGCAAGTACGACTGCGAGGCCTGGATCCCGACCCAGGGCAAGTACCGCGAGCTGACCTCGACCTCGGACTGCACCGAGTTCCAGTCGCGCAGGCTGTCGATCCGTGTCCGTGAGGACAAGAAGGTGCGCCCGCTGGCCACGCTCAACGGCACGCTGTGCGCCGTCCCGCGCACGATCGTGGCGATCCTGGAGAACCACCAGCAGGCCGACGGTTCGGTGCGCGTGCCCGAGGTGCTGCGCCCGTACCTGGGCGGCCGAGAGGTCCTGGAACCGGTGGCCAAGTGAGTGACACCGGCTCCGCCACGGGGACCGACGCCGGCACCGCCGGAGGCTTCCCGTACCGGTTGGTCGCGACCGACCTCGACGGCACACTGCTGCGCGGTGACGACACGATCTCGCAGCGCACCCGTGACGCGCTCGCCGCCGCCACCGCGGCGGGGGCGGCCCACATCGTGGTCACCGGCCGCGCCGTCCCGTGGACCCGCCACATCCTCGACGATCTCGGCTACAACGGCCTGGCCGTCTGCGGGCAGGGCGCGCAGGTCTACCACGCCGGAGAGCACCGTCTGCTGACCTCGGTCACGCTGGACCGCCAGCTGGCCGGGGTGGCACTGGCCAAGATCGAGGCGGAGACCGGTCCGCTGTACCTGGCCGCGAGCCGTGACGGCCTGGACGGCGACGTCCTGGTCGGCCCGGGATACGCAGTCGGGGGCGACCTGCCGGCGGTGCCCTTCACCGACGCCTCCGACCTGTGGTCGGCGCCGCTGAACAAGATCTACATCCAGCATCCGACGCTGTCCGACGACGAACTGGCCGAGGCGGCCCGGCGTACCGCGGGTGGCTTCGTCACGGTCGTCATGGCCGGGGCGGGCGTCGTCGAACTGCTCCCGCTCGGCCTGTCCAAGGCCACCGGCCTGTCACTGGCGGCGCGCCGACTCGGTCTGAAGGCCGCGGACACGATCGCCTTCGGTGACATGCCCAACGATGTTCCGATGTTCGGCTGGGCCGCCCGGGGCGTGGCGATGGCCAACGCCCATGCAGAGCTGAAGGCGGTGGCCGACGAGGTGACGTCCTCGAACGACGAGGACGGCATCGCGGTGGTGCTGGAGCGCCTGGCGGCCTGAGCCCGGCTCAGGCCCGTCCGGCTCAGGCCCGTCCGGGCCAAGCCTGATCGGCTCAAGCCCGCCCGGCGCAACTCCGATCGGACGGTGGCTCCGCGATCGTGGCTCCGCGATCACGGTTCTGTGATCGTGGCCCTGTGATCGCGGCCGTGAGGCCACGGGCGGTCCGGACGGCGTCGGCGTCCCCGTCGGTCGGCCCACGCGAGGAGTCCTCGCGTGCTCGAAGCGGCCGCCCGATACGCCGACGCCGTCCGGCCTCGTGCATGCACCACACTGCCGGTACGGAAAGCCGGGCGCCACCGATTAAAAGCGGACGTATTCCGTCTTACCGCCTGCGCCACCTACGGCGCCGGCCCTTGCTGAAGAACCATCCGGCAGGCTCCTCGTCGGACCGCCACGGCTGCGGCTCCGGCTTCTCGCGGCGCCGGCGGGCGGCGAGCACACGGGCGCGTGCCGAGGGCTCGGAGGCACCGGCGCCGCGTACGAAATCCTCGTCCAGAACGAGGCCGTCCCAGGTGTCGTCACCGGCGCCGGCCCGTCGGGAGCCGTCTCCGCCGGCGTCCTCGGGTCCGTCCTCCGGCCCTTCGCGGCCATGCGGCTGAGGTGGCTGGTCCGCCATCGTGCCCCCTCCCGGCCCTGCGCGTTCCCTCGTGTCCCACTCGGTGTGCGCCCTGTTTCCCATGTGCCAGTGGCGCGCGCCCTGCGCCCCGTGCAGCCTGCGTGGCGCGGTGGTACGCCCTGTGTGGGTCCTCGGCCCAGTGTGCCCGGGCCGGGGTGGAGGCTCCGTCAGGACCGGGGCCGGTCACTCCTCCCCGGCGAGCGTCAGCGTCCGCAGCTTCTGACCGGCGTACCAGGTGGCGAGCACGGTGACCCCGGCCAGCAGCACCGTCGCGGTCACCAGGCCGACGTCGGAGGTCACCAGGTTCCCCTCGGCGACCTTCTGGGCCACCGCCAGCGACCACTGCTGGACGCTCAGTGTGCGGGCACCGGGCACCAGGGAGCCGAACAGGGCCTCCCAGACGAGGGCGTAGACCAGTCCGAAGACCACCGCGTGCCGGGACACCGTGCCCAGGAGCAGGAACAGCGCGGCGTAGGCGATGGAGGCGACCAGCGCGGCGATCGTGTAGGCGACGGCGACCTGCTGCCCGTTGCCGTTGAGGATCAGACCGGCGAGCAGGGTCGGCACGGCGGAGAAGACCATCGTCACGGCGACGGCCACGATCAGCTTGGTGAAGATGATCGTCGGCCGCTTGATCGGCTTGGACAGCAGGTACACCACCGAGCCGTCGTCGATCTCGGGCCCGATGGCCCCGGTACCGGCGATGACACCGATGATGGGGACCATGGTGGCGAGGGCGAATCCGCCCAGCACGTCCGCCGCGGTCTGGTCGTCGGCTCCGGCGAGCGCGCGCACCGCCACGGCGATGACGAGCAGCAGCAGGGGCAGCGCGCCCAGGATGAGCGCCCGGCGGCGGCCGAGCAGGGCCCGGTAGGTGAGCCTGGCGACTGTGGGGTCGTACATTCTTCGGCCTCCTACGCCGCGACGAGATACGAGAAGACGGACTCGAGGGACTCGTCGGACGGCGAGACCGCGAGCAGGCGGATGCCGTGGTCGCGGGCGACCCTCGGCAGCAGGGCCGTGAACCGGCCGAAGTCGACGGCCTGGATACGCAGGGCGCCCTCGGCGAGGTCGACCTCGATGCCGGACGTCGACGGGTCCGCGATGAGCGCTGCCGCCAGGGCCCGGTCGTCGCTGGAACGCACCAGGTAACGGTGCGGCCGGTCGGTCATCAGGCGGCGGATCTTGCGGAAGTCGCCGCCGGCCGCGTGCCGGCCGGCCACGATGACCTCGATGTGCCAGGCGAGCTGTTCGACCTCTTCGAGGATGTGCGAGGAGAACAGCACCGTGCGGCCCTCGTCCCCCATCCGCCGCAGCAGGTCCATCAGCTGCATGCGCTGGCGCGGGTCCATGCCGTTGAACGGTTCGTCGAGCAGGAGCAGCGAAGGGTTGTGCACGAGGGCGCTCGCCATCTTCACGCGCTGCCGCATGCCCTTGGAGTACGTGGCGATCTTCCGGTCCTGCGCGTACTCCATCTGCACGGTGGCGAGCGCCTCCTGGGCCGCCTTCGCTCCCAGGCCGTGCAGCTCGGCGTTGGCGAGGACGAATTCGCGGCCGGTGAGGAAGTCGTACATCGACTCGCGTTCGGGGACGACCCCGATGTGCCGGTAGATGGCCTCGTTGCGCCAGACCGGCCGGTCGTCGAGGGTGACGCTGCCGGTCGAGGGGGCGAGGAAGCCGCCCATCATGTTGATGAGGGTGGACTTGCCCGCGCCGTTGGGGCCGAGGAGCCCGGTGACACCGGGGCCGATCGTCATCGTGATGTCGTTGACGGCGACCACGTTGCCGAACCAGCGGGAGACGTGGTCGATGTTCAGCGTGGTCACAGTCCCACCTTCGAGTAGCGGCGCATCAGCAGGCCGTAGGCGCCGGCGATCATGCCCAGGGTGACGAGGACGTAGACCGCCCCTTCGCCGTTGCTCGGCCCCACCCCGCCGGGGAATGACGAGGTGGCGCCCAGGAAGGCGGACTGCACACCGTCGATGAGGGTGATCGGCGAGAACAGGCCGATCCAGGCGACGGCTCCCGGGCTGCCCTGGACTTCCGCGATGGCCTGGAGCGTGGAGACCGCGCCGTAGGTGATGGTCAGCACGGCGATGACGGCCGCGATACCGAATCCGCGGCGCGGCGTGACCGACGCGACGACCAGCCCGATACCGGCGAAGAGGAGCGACAGCAGTGCCACGGAGACGAGTCCCTGTGCGAACCCCTTGCTCTGGTCCGCGAAGTCGAGTTTGGCGAGCAGCGCGCCCACGTAGAGCACCAGCAGGGGAGCCGCGGTGAGGATGAACAGCGCCGAGGCGAGCGACGCGTACTTGGCGCGGACGTAGTCGGAGGTCTCGATCGGACGCGAGAAGTACAGCGGCACGGTCTTGAAGCGCAGGTCGCGGGAGACGGACTGCGGGGCCTGCGAGGCGACGTAGAGGCTGATGACGGCCTGGAGGACGATCGCGTAGCGCGTGTAGTCCAGAGGCAGGTCGTTCGCCTTGGTGACCACGGTGACGGCGACCAGGATGCCCGCGACCAGGCACATCACCGCGAACAGCAGCATCGGCAGCACCTTCGACCTGGCCGAGCGGCCGAAGCCGTAGGCACCGCGCAGGGACTGCGAGTACAGCGAGCGGCGGGCGTAGGCGCGGCCCAGACGGGGGCCGTCGTAGCTGCGGTAGCCGATGTTGTGGATGCGGGTCTGGTCACCCGGGACCGTGGCTGTGGGCTGTTCAGCTGCCATGGCCGACCGCCTCCTTCCGTTCTGCGTCGCTGTCCTGGAAGACCTCCGAGATGTGGTGCCGGCGCTGTTCCATGCGCACCAGGCCGAGGCCGAGGTCGGCGATGACGTCCCGGACCAGGTCGTAGGTCTCTTCGCCCGCCGCGGTGAGCAGCAGGACGTGTCCGGCGCCGGGCAGGCCGCTGCCGTCCTGGACGGTCACCCCGCGCGCGTCGAGCGCGTCGCGCACCGCGCGGGTGCCGTCGGGGTGGTCGTCGGTGTCGGTGACCTCGATCGCCAGGGTCGTCGTGGTCTGGGTGAAGTCGGTGGTGGAGCTGGAGCGCAGCAGTTTGCCGCCGTCCACGACGACGACGTGGTCGCAGGTGCGTTCCAGTTCGCCCAGCAGGTGCGAGGTGACCAGGACCGAGATGCCGAAGTCGGTGTGGATGCGGCGGATGAGGCCGAGCATCTCGTCGCGGCCGACCGGGTCGAGGCCGTTGGTCGGCTCGTCGAGAAAGACCAGCCGCGGGTCGTGGACGAGGGCCTGCGCGAGCTTCACGCGCTGCTTCATGCCGGTCGAATAGCCGCCCATGGGCCGGTAGCGCTCCTCGTACAGACCGACGTGGCGCAGGGTGTCGGCCGTGCGTTCGCGGGCGGCGGTGGGGGGCAGGCCGGACATGCGTGCCATGTGGACGACGAACTCGGTGGCCGAGACGTCGGGCGGCAGGCAGTCGTGTTCCGGCATGTAGCCGACTCGCTCGCGGATGTCGGCGCCCTTGGTCGCGACGTCGAGTCCGAGCACTTCGGCCCGGCCCTCGGTGGCGGGGGAAAGACCCAGCAGGATCTTGATCAAGGTGGACTTGCCGGCGCCGTTGGCACCGACGAGTCCGGTCACACCGGGTCCGACGTCCATGGAGAGCCGGTCGAGTGCGGTCACCCGGGGGTACCGCTTGCTCAGGCTTTCGGTCGCGATCACAGTCACATCCCTGACGGTAGTGACGCGGGCCACTGAGGTCGTCAGACCGGAGAGCCGTCTTGGAGTCAGACTCGAGTAGTACGGGCCCGGAGGGGGTCCCGTACCTGAGAGCCATGCAGCGGTGCCCGGGGTCGCCCACGACCGCCCTATTGACGGTAGGTCTAACAACTGGGAGATTCGGCGGCGTCACGTGGCGAGCGGTTCGCTCGGCGGCGCGGACCGCGCCGCTCGGGCCGGGTGGCGGATGGATCGGGGTGGCATGACGACGGCGGCGCGGCCGGACACCGTACGGAGTCGCGGGGTTCGGGCGGGTGCGGTTCTCGTCCGTGCAGGGGCCGGGGCCGTGGCGGGCCGGCCGGCCGGAGCCGGGCGTTCCCGAGCGCGGTGCGGCCAGGACGCAAGGCGCGTGGCCGCGCAAGGCGCGTGGCCGCGCAAGGCGCGTGGCCGCGCAAGGCGCGTGGCCGCCGGCCGGCGTGCGGAGTCCACGAGGGCGTGGCCCGGTTCCTGGTCCGCCGGAGCCGTGCCGGCCGGTACCAGACCCGTCCCTTCGGTGCGCCCGCCCCGGCGGTGGACCGAGCACGGGCAGGGGGTCTGCCCCCGGGCCGGCACCTGGCGACCGGACGACGAACTGCCGCACGGGCGGCGCTGGACGGAGGAGAGATGGCGTTGGACGGTGCGCGGGAGCGCTGGGTGCGCACGGGCGGGGTCGAGCTGTGCGTGGCCGAACTGGGCGACCCGCTTCGGCCCACGGTCGTCCTGGTGCACGGCTACCCGGACAGCAAGGAGGTCTGGTCCGAGGTGGCCACCCGCCTCGCCGGCCGCTTCCACGTGGTCCTCTACGACGTCCGGGGCCACGGCCGGTCCACCGCGCCGGTCCCGCTGCGGGGCGGGTTCACGCTGGAGAAGCTGACGGACGACTTCCTTGCGGTGGCCGACGCCGTCAGCCCCGAGCGGCCCGTGCACCTGGTGGGTCACGACTGGGGCTCCGTGCAGTCCTGGGAGTTCGTCACGGTCGGGCGCACCAAGGGCCGTATCGCCTCCTTCACCTCGATGTCCGGACCGTCCCTCGACCACTTCGGGCACTGGATCGACGAACGTCTGCGGCGCCCCACCCCGCGCCGGGTCGCCCAGCTGCTCGGCCAGGGCGCCAAGTCCTGGTACGTCTGTCTGCTGCACACACCCGTACTGCCCGAGCTGGCCTGGCGCGGCCCCCTCGGCAGGAGCTGGCCGGGCATCCTCCGGCGCGTCGAGAAGATCGCCGACGGCGGATACCCGACCCCGTCCCTGCCGACGGACGCGGCGCACGGGGCGTGGCTGTACCGGGACAACGTCCGGCCCCGGCTGCGCCACCCTCGCGCCGACGCCTACGCGCACACGCCCGTGCAGCTCATCACGCCCCTCGGCGACGCGTTCCTGTCGGAACGGCTCTACGACGGCCTGGAGCGGTGGGCGCCGCGGCTGACCCGCCGTACGCTGCCCGCCAAGCACTGGGTGCCGCGCACCCGGCCGGACCGGCTGGCGGACTGGATCACGGAGTTCGTCACCGCCGTCGAGGGCGGACGGCCCGGTCCAGCGGCGAGCGGGAAGCACGCCGACCGCTTCGGCGGCCAGTTGGTGCTGGTCACCGGGGCGGGCGGTGGCATCGGGCGGGCCACGGCGCTCGCCTTCGCCGAGGCCGGCGCCCGCGTGGTGGCCGTCGACCGCGACGCCGAGTCCGCCGCCCGCACCGCGGAGCTGTCGCGGCTGATCGGAGCGTCGGCGGCCTGGGCGGAGACCGTCGACGTCTCCGACGAGCAGGCCATGGACAAACTCGCGGCCAAGGTCGCCGCCGAGTACGGCGTGGTGGACGTCCTGGTCAACAACGCCGGGATCGGCCTGTCGGGTTCCTTCTTCGACACCACGCCGCAGGACTGGAAGAAGGTCCTCGACGTCAACCTGTGGGGCGTGATCCACGGCTGCCGCCTGTTCGGCAGGCAGATGACCGAACGCGGGCAGGGCGGCCACATCGTCAACATCGCCTCGGCTGCGGCCTTCCAGCCGTCCAGGGTGCTGCCCGCCTACGGCACCTCCAAGGCGGCCGTGCTAATGCTGAGCGAGTGCCTGCGCGCCGAGCTGGCCGGGCAGGGGATCGGGGTCACGGCGATCTGCCCCGGCCTGGTCAACACCGGTATCACCTCGACGGCGCGCTTCGCGGGCGTCGACGCCGACGAGGAGAGGCGCCGGCAACGGCGGACGGCACGGTGGTACGGACTGCGCAACTACCCGCCCGAGAAGGTGGCCGACGTCGTCCTGGAAGCGGTGGTGCGCGACAGGCCCGTGGTCCCTGTGACGCCCGAGGCGCGTGGTGCCCACCTCCTGTCCCGTCTCCTTCCGGGGGTACTGAGGCGCCTCGCCCGGGTGCGACCGCCGCTGTAGTTTCCACAGGAGGCACCAATTCGCCTGTGGATAACTGCACTTGACTGTGGATCAAACCTGGGCGGCGAAATCGTTCGCGTGATGTGCGTCGCAATCGGCAGGCTGGTTCCATACAACAGGAACACACGGATGCCAGACGCATCGTGCAGGTGTCCAGATATCCGTCGAAACATCTGCGCCACCGGCCGGAGAGGATCGGCCTCACCCTCGACGAGGGCGGATGGGTCGAGATCGACACACTGATCACCGTGGCCGCCGCGCACGGCTTCCGCTTCACCCGCGAAGAGCTCGACCACGTGGTCGCCACCCACGACAAACGGCGCTTCGCGATCGAGGACGCCCGTATTCGCGCCAGTCAGGGTCACAGCGTCGACGTGGACCTCGGACTGGCCGCGGCGACCCCGCCGCCGTACCTCTGCCACGGGACCGTCACCCGTCACCTGGACGCGATCCGCACCGAGGGGCTGCGGGCGATGAACCGGCACGACGTGCACCTCTCGCCGGACCGCGAGACCGCGACCCCGGCCGGTGCCCGCCGAGGCGGGCCGATCGTGCTGTCGGTGGACGCCGGCGCCATGCACCGTGACGGACACGTCTTCCACGTCAGCGCGAACGGTGTCCGGCTGACGCAGCACGTGCCGCCTCGGTATCTGCCCTTTCCCACGCAGCACTGGCCCCTACCGCCCGGACGGACGTGCGTCGGGTTCGGGGGAGCGCCCGCATCCCGGGTGACGCCGCGTGCGCTTGGTGATCCACAGCCGTGCGTACGCCGAGGCGAACGCACACAGCTCGCGCCGGCGCCCTCTCGCCCTTCGTGGCCTCGCAGCCGCGTACGGTGACGCCGGTGGTTGTTTCACGTGAAACCCGGTCGACCCGCATAGGCTCGGAGCCATGAGTCTGCGCCTGAGCACTGTGATCCTTCCGTACCGCCGCTGGCACGAAGGCGGGCGTTCAGCCTGGACCCGTGCCGAGCAGCTCGGCTTCCACACCGCGTACACCTACGACCACCTGTCCTGGCGGAGCTTCCGGGACGGCCCGTGGTTCGGTGCCGTGCCGACGCTCACCGCGGCCGCCGCCGTCACCGAACGGCTTCGCCTGGGCACGCTGGTGACCTCACCGAACTTCCGGCACCCGGTGACGCTCGCCAAGGAGCTGATCTCCCTCGACGACATCTCCGGCGGCCGGACCACGCTCGGCATAGGAGCGGGCGGAACCGGCTTCGACGCCACCGCCCTCGGCCAGGAGCCGTGGACTCCGCGCGAGCGGGCCGACCGGCTCGCCGAGTTCCTCCCACTGCTCGACCGGTTGCTGACCGAGGACGCCGTGTCGTACGAGGGGGACTTCTACTCGGCCCACGAGGCGCGCAACATCCCGGGGTGTGTGCAGCGGCCCCGGCTGCCGTTCGCGGTGGCCGCGACCGGACCCCGTGGGCTGCGGCTCGCCGCGCGGTACGGCCAGGCATGGGTGACCACGGGCGACCCGAAGTTGTACGAGAACGGCACCCCCGAGCAGTCGGACCGGGCACTGCGGGGGCAGGCGGACAGGCTGGCCGACGCCTGCGCCGTGATCGGCCGGGAAGTGGGCGAGCTGGACAAGGTCATGCTCACCGGCTTCACACCGGACCGCAGCCGCCCCCTGGAGTCCGTGGACGCCTTCGTCGACTTCGCCGGCCGGCACCGGGACCTCGGATTCACGGAACTCGTCGTGCACTGGCCGATCCCGGACTCCGACTTCACGGCGGACGACAAGATCTTCGAACGGATCGCCATGGAGGCACCGGCACAGCTGGAGGGATGAGAACCATGGCTCACAGATGTGCGGACTCGCGCACGTGCGTGCAGGCATATGCGTGACAATGACCGGGTGATCTCAGCGACCCGACCGCCCGAGCCCCCGGCCGCCGCCACCCGCCCGCGCCTCATCGCCACCGACCTCGACGGCACCCTGCTGCGCGACGACCAGTCGGTCTCCCCGCGCACGGTCGCCGCACTGGCGGCCGCCGAGAAAGCGGGCATCGAGGTCTTCTTCGTCACCGGTCGCCCCGCCCGCTGGATGGACGTCGTCAGTGCCCACGTCCACGGTCACGGCCTCGCCATCTGCGGCAACGGCGCCGCCGTGGTCGACCTGCACGGCGGCCCCGGTCAGCACCGGTTCGTGAAGGTGCGGGAGCTGGCCCGGGAGAACGCGCTGGACGCCGTACGGCTCCTGCGCGAGACGGCGCCCGGCACGGTGTACGCGGTCGAGCAGACCTACGGGTTCCACCAGGAGCCCGCTTACCCGAAGCTGCACATGGAGGTCCCCGACAACCTCCTGTCCGCCGAGGAACTCCTGGCGCCCGACGGTCGCGCCGCCGCCGAGCCGATCCTCAAGATCCTGGCGTACCACCCCGAGCTGGACCCCGACGGCTTCCTCGGGCTGGCCCGCCTCGCCATCGGCGCCCGCGCCAACGTCACCCGCTCCAGCCCCAGCGCCCTGCTGGAGATCAGTGGGCCGGAGGTGTCCAAGGCCAGCACGCTCGCGCTGTGCTGTGCCGAGCGCGGCATCTCGCACGAGGAGGTCGTCGCCTTCGGTGACATGCCGAACGACATCGAAATGCTCACCTGGGCGGGACAGTCGTACGCGATGGGCAACGCGCACCCGGACGTGATCGCCGCCGCGTCGGGCCGGACGGTCGCCAACAACGACGACGGGGTGGCGGTCGTGATCGAACGGGTGCTGGCGGACCTGCCCGAGTAGCCGTCCGCCGGCTCCTTCCCGTCCCGTCGGGGCGTCACCCCGCGCTGCGACGGCCCACGGCACCGGGTCGAGCGCCGAACCCGTCCCCGGTGTGACCCGGACCCCGAAATGCAGGTGCGGCCCGGTGGAGTTCCCGGCGCTGCCCGAACTGACCGATCCACTGACCGGGCCGGACCCGTCAGCCGGGAGCGGGCCGCCTCGAGCCTGTCCTCGATCCTCCTCTTCAGCTCCGCCGGTCCGGCGTTGCGTTCCTCCAGCGCCTCCCACGCCACCCACGCCTCCCGCGCCACCCGCGCCACCCGCGCCTCGGCCTCGTCCGAGGCGAGCCGGGCTCGGCCCGCAGGCTCTTGCCGATGGCCCTGTCGACGGCCAGATCGGCACGCGCGAGCGTCCGCCGGCCACGCATCAGCTCGTCGGGATCGTCCGCGAGGATCATCCGCGCGGTGAGCGGGAGCCCGCCGCCGTCGCGGTACCGGGCGCGTGCGATCCGGCCCAGGTCCTCGTGCACGGCGTCGACCCTCCGCCGCTACCGGTCGAGCCGCTTCTCGTACGCCAGGGCCCCTGACGGTCCGGCGAGGAGCCGGGAGACGCTGCTGATGGCGTGACCCGAGCCTCATGAGACCCCTTTCCTGGGAAAGCCGGATGCTCCGGGAGTGTCGTGAGACATCGGTACGGCGACTCCGCTCAGCGCGCTCCCACCAGCAGGTCCGACGCCGCCTCCCGTTCGGCCATCGCCCGCAGCGGCCCCGGCACGGCGGCCAGCTCCGCATACGCCCCCCGCTGCACCACGAGGCCCTCGTCGAGCACGATCACCTCGTCCACGGCCTCCAGACCCGCCAGCCTGTGCGTGATCAGCAGAGTCGTACGGCCCTCGGTGACGGCCAGCAGATCGGCGGTGAGCGCGTCGGCGGTCGGCAGGTCCAGGTGCTCGGCGGGCTCGTCGAGCACGAGGACCGGGAAGTCGGCGAGCAGCGCCCGGGCCAGTGCCAGCCGCTGCCGCTGCCCGCCGGACAGCCGGGCGCCGTGCTCCCCGACCAGCGTGTCCAGACCGTCGGGCAGGCTGTCCGCCCACTCCAGCAGCCGGGTCCGCGCCAGCGCGTCGCGCAATTCGTCTTCGGTGGCGTCCTTCCTGGCCAGGAGCAGGTTCTCGCGCACCGAGCTGTCGAAAAGGTGTGCGTCCTGGGCGCAGAGTCCGACGTGTCGCCGGACGTCGTCGCCGGCCAGCGCGTAGGCGTCGACACCGGCCAGCGTGTAGGAACCCGCGTCCGCGTCGAGAAACCGCAGCAGCACCTGGGCCAGCGTCGTCTTGCCGGACCCGGACGGCCCGACCACGGCGACACGGCGCCCCTCCGTCAGCGTCACGTCGAGCCCCGCCAGAGCGTCCCGGTGCTGCCCGGCGTGGCGCGCGGCCAGCCCTTTGAGGACGACCGGGAACGGCGACGCGGGAGCCTGCCGGGGCGTCTCCGGTTCCCGCACCGGATCGGCGGCGTCGAGCACCTCGTACACGCGCTCGGCGCTCCTGCGCACGCGCTGCCGGTACTGCACGGCCAGTGGCAGCCCGAGTACGGCCTCGAAGGCGGCCAGCGGAGTCAGCACGACGACGGCCACGGCCACGCCGGTGAGCCGGCCGTCGGCGACCGCCTGGACCCCGACGAGGGCGGCGCCCGCGACGGTCAGACCGGAGACCAGCGCGGTGAGCCCGTCACCCAGCGCGGTGGCGGTGGCCGCACGCGAGGCGATCCGGGTGAGCGTGCCGTCGGCCCGGCGCGCGGCGGCGGCCCGGGCGGGCAGCGCGCCGGCGACGGTCAGCTCGGCGGTGCCGCTGAGCAGATCGGTCACCCTGGTGGAGAGCAGTCCACGGGCGGGGGCCAGCCGGCCCTCGGCCCGCCGTGCCACGGCGGCGGTGACCAGCGGGACACCGGCCCCGGCCGCCAGCAGACCGATCGCGAGCACGGCGCCGGCCGCCGGCAGCAGCCATGCCGTGAAGCCGACCGACGCGGCCGAGACGACCACCGCGGACGCGGCGGGCAGGAGCCAGCGCAGCCAGTAGTCCTGCAGGGCGTCGACGTCGGCGACGAGCCGGGACAGCAGGTCTCCCCGCCGACTGCGGCGCAGCCCCGCGGGTGCGAGCCGCTCCAGCCGCCGGAACACGGCGACCCGGGTGTCGGCCAGCATCCTCAGCACGGCGTCGTGCGACACGAGTCGCTCCGCATAGCGGAACACGGCCCGCCCGATGCCGAAGGCACGCGTCGCCGTCACGGCCATCATCAGGTACAGCACCGGCGGCTGCTCGGAGGCCCGCGAGATCAGGTAGCCGGAGGTGGCCATCAGGCCGACGGCACTGCCGAGCGCCAGGCTGCCGAGCAGCAGTGCGAGACCGATCCGCCCGCGACGCGCCGCGGACATGGCACGCACCCGGGCGAGGGCACCGCCTCGGGGCTCCGGCGAGGGCCCCCGGTCGTCGAGGGGGACCGGAGCAGCCCCTCCGGCGGCCTCTTCGCGGAGGCTCGCGGCCGGGGCCGCGCGGGAGCCGTCGGCCACCCCGCGAGCCCCGTCGGTCGCGGTCCCCGGGGCCGGCTCCCCCAGCCGCACCACCCGGTCGGCCACCTCCAGCAGGGCCGGACGGTGCACCACCAGCAGCACCGTCCGCCCCTCGGCGAGCCTTCGCACGGCGGTCACGACCTCGGCCTCGGTGGTCCCGTCCAGAGCGGCCGTCGGCTCGTCGAGGAGCAGGACCGGCCGGTCCGCGAGGAACGCCCTCGCCAGCGCCAGCCGCTGCCGCTGTCCGGCGGACAGCCCGGCCCCGTCCTCGCCGAGCACGGTCCCCGCCCCCTCGGGCAACGCGTCCACGAACGTGAGCGCGCCCGCGTCCCGCAGCGCTTGCCGTACGGCGGCGTCATCGGCGTCCGGCCGGGCCAGGCGTACGTTCTCGGCGATGGTGCCGGCGTACAGGTGGGGGCGTTGCGGAACCCAGGCGACACGGGCGTGCCACTGCGCCAGGTCGAGCGTCGCGAGGTCGGCTCCCCCGATCCTGACCTGTCCCCCGGCCGGACGCACGAAGCCCAGGAGGGTGTTGAGGAGCGTCGACTTGCCCGCCCCGCTCGGGCCGACGAGCGCGACCGTCTCCCCGGGCCGGACGGTGAGGCGCACGTCCGTCACGGCGTCCGCGGTACGTCCCCGGTAGCGGACGGTCACAGCCTCGAAGGACAGGGAGCCGCCCGCCGGCACCGGGCCGGTCCCCGACGCCGGTACCGGTTGTTCCAGCACCGCGAAGATCTCGTCGGCGGCGGCGAGGCCTTCGGCCGCCGCGTGGTACTGCGCTCCCACCTGCCGCAACGGCAGATAGGCCTCGGGCGCGAGCACGAGCACGACCAGGCCGTCGTACAGGGCCATGTCGCCGTGGACGAGCCGCATGCCGATGGTGACGGCGACGAGCGCCACGGAGAGGGTGGCGAGCAGTTCCAGCGCGAAGGACGACAGGAAGGCGATCCGCAGCGTCCGCATGGTCGCCTGACGGTAGGCGCCGGTGATGCGCTTGACCGAATCGGCCTGCGCCTTGGCCCGCCCGAAGACCTTCAGCGTCGGCAGCCCCGCGACCACGTCCAGGAAGTGACCGGACAGCCGGGACAGCAGCTGCCACTGGCGGTCCATCCGGGACTGTGTGGCCCAGCCGATCAGCACCATGAAGACCGGGATGAGCGGCAGCGTGCCGACGATGATGGCCGCCGACACCCAGTCCTCGGTGACGATGCGGGCCAGCACCGCCACGGGTACGACGACCGCGAGCCCCAGTTGGGGCAGGTAGCGCGAGAAGTAGTCGTCGAGGGCATCGACTCCGCGGGTGGCCAGCGCGACCAGCGATCCGGTCCGCTGTCCGCTCAGCCAGCCGGGACCGAGCACGGTGGCCCGCTCCAGCAGCCGGCCCCGCAGCTCCGACTTCACCGCCGCGCTCGCCCGGTGTGCCGCCAACTCGGTCAGCCAGCCGATCAGCGCGCGTCCGCCGGCTACGACGACCAGGAGTAGCAGGGGAGTGCGGAGTTCGGCTGCCGTCATGCCGTGCTGGAAGGCGCCCACCACCACCTCGGCGATGAGCATCGCCTGCGCGACGAGCAGCCCGGCCCCGACCGTGCCCAGGGCGACGACCGCCGCCAGGAAGAACCGGGTGGCGCGGGCATACCGCAGAAGACGTGGATCGATGGGTTTCACGTGAAACATGCCCTCCCGTCCCGAGAGTGTGTTTCACGTGAAACGTGACGCCGTGCCACGTGAACACACCCGTCCGGACTCAGTGCGCGGCTTCGGCGAGGTGCTGTGTGCCGATCCGCTTGCGGAACACCCAGTACGTCCAGCCCTGGTAGAGCAGGACGACCGGCGTGGCGACCGCGGCCAGCCAGGTCATGATCTTGAGGGTGTAGGGGCTGGACGAGGCGTTGGTGACGGTGAGGCTCCACTCCGCTTCGAGTGTGGACGGCATGACGTTCGGAAAGAGCGTCAGGAAGAGCATCGCCACGGCGGCCACGATGGTGAGGCCGGACAGCGTGAACGCCCATCCCTCGCGACCTGCCTGGTTGGCCATCAGGGCGACGACCAGCGACGCGACGGCCACCGCGAGCGCGACCAGGCTCTTGCCGTCGCCGCTGTCGAATTGCGTCCAGAGCAGGAACACCAGAGCCAGCGCGGCCGTCAGGAGTCCCACGCGCAGCGCCAGGGCCCGTGCCCGCTCACGGATCTCACCGACGGTCTTGAGCGCGGTGAAGACCGTCCCGTGGAAGGTGAACAGCGTCAGCGTGACCAGGCCGCCCAGCAGGGCGTACGGGTTGAGCAGATCCCCGACGGAACCCACGTACTCCATGTCCTGGTCGATCTTCACGCCACCGACGATGTTGCCGAAAGCCACGCCCCACAGGAACGCCGGGATCAGCGAGGTCCAGAAGATCGCGGTCTCCCAGTTGCGCTGCCAGCGCTCCTCGGGCCGCTTCACCCGGTACTCGAAGGCGACGCCCCGGACGATCAGACAGACCAGGATGACGAGCAGCGGGAGGTAGAAGCCGGAGAAGAGCGTGGCGTACCACTCGGGGAAGGCGGCGAAGGTCGCGCCGCCGGCCGTGAGCAGCCACACCTCGTTGCCGTCCCACACGGGGCCGATGGTGTTGATCAGCACCCGCTTCTCGGCCCGGTTCCGGGCCAGCAGCCTGGTGAGCACGCCGACCCCGAAATCGAAGCCCTCCAGGAAGAAGTAGCCGGTCCACAGGACGGCGATCAGAACGAACCAGACGTCGTGCAGTTCCATGACTGTGCAGCTCCCTCGGCCTAGTACGAGAAGGCCATCGGCTTGTCGGCGTCACGGAGATCGCCGCCGACCTTCGTGGGCGGGTTGCGGTCGGCCTCGGTGAGCTCGGGCGGGCCCGCCTTGACGTACTTGGCGAGCAGCCTGACCTCGATGACGGCGAGGACGGCGTAGAGCGTGGTGAAGACCACCATCGAGGTGATGACCTCGGCCTGGGACACACCGGGGGAGACCGCGTCGCGGGTCTGCATCACGCCGTAGACGACCCAGGGCTGCCGGCCCATCTCGGTGAAGATCCAGCCCCAGGAGTTGGCGATCAGCGGGAACGCCATGGTCCAGAGGGCCAGGAGCCAGTACAGGCGGGTGAGTTTCGTGCTCAGTGGCTTCCGGAGCAGCACCAGGTGCGGCACCTCGTCCTCGCCGGTCCGCAGGCCGGGGGGCAGCAGGAACCTCTTCCGCGTCAGCCACAGGCCCAGCAGTCCGAGGGAGAAGGACGCCATGCCGAAACCGATCATCCAGCGAAATCCCCAGTAGGCGACGGGGACGATGGGCTTGTAGTCACCCGGGCCGAACTGCTCCTGCAGGGCCTTGTTGGTGTCGTTGATACCGGGCACGTACGAGTCGAAGTCGCTGTGCGCCAGGAAGGACAGCAGCCCGGGGATCTCCAGGGCGACCTTGTTGTGGCCCTCGTCGACGTCCCCGTAGGCGAAGACGGAGAAGGGCGCCGGTTCCTCGCCGTCCCACAGGGCCTCGGCGGCGGCCATCTTCATCGGCTGCTGCTCGTACATGACCTTGCCGAGGGTGTCGCCACTGATCGCGGTGAGCATGCCCCCGACGGCCAGGGTGACCAGACCGAGCCGGAGCGACGTCCGCATCACCGGGATGTGCTTCTTGCGCATCAGGTGGAAGGCCGCGATGCCGACCATGAAGGCGCCGCCCGTCAGGAAAGCCGCCGAGAAACTGTGGAAGACCTGGTTGAGGGTGGTGTTCTGGGTCAGGACTGCCCAGAAGTCGGTGAGCTCCGCGCGGCCCTTCTCCTCGTTGATCCGGTAACCGACGGGATGCTGCATCCAGGAGTTGGCCGCGAGGATGAAGTACGCCGACAGCAGGGTGCCGATCGAGACCATCCAGATGCAGGCCAGGTGGAGCTTCTTGGGCAGCTTGTCCCAGCCGAAGATCCACAGGCCGATGAAGGTGGACTCGAAGAAGAAGGCGATCAGCGCCTCGAAGGCGAGCGGAGCCCCGAAGACATCGCCCACGAAGCGGGAGTAGTCGGACCAGTTCATGCCGAACTGGAACTCCTGCACGATGCCGGTGACGACACCCATGGCGATGTTGATCAGGAAGAGCTTGCCCCAGAACTTGGTCGCCTTGAGGTACTTCTCCTTCTCCGTGCGGACCCAGGCGGTCTGCAACCCGGCCGTGAGGGCGGCCAGCGAGATCGTCAGGGGGACGAACAGGAAGTGGTAGACGGTCGTGATGCCGAATTGCCAGCGCGCCAGCGTCTCCGGCGCCAGAGCCATGTCCACGTCGTCACTCTCCTTGCGTTGCCACTCACCGTGTCGGCGGCAGTTTGAGCGTGTATGTCACACCTATGTCGGGCGCAACCGGGACACGCTTGTGAACGCGTTCACATTCACAAGCAATTATGACGTACTGCTTTTCGGCATCGGAAGGGGGGTCCCCTGTGACGTCAACCCCTTGGCGCTCTTGGCGGGATCTTCAACATCTTGTTGAATTCGCCGCGTGAAGATACGGATCTCCTGGCTGCGGGACACCTCACCGCGGCACTCGACGACACACCGACCACGCAGGCCCTGCTCAAGGCCCTGCCGCTCACCGCCACCGCCCACACCTGGGGCGAGGAGGTGTACTTCGACACAGGTGTGTCGGTTTCACGTGAAACCGACGCCCGGCAGGTCGTCGAACCGGGCACGGTCGCCTTCTGGGTCGACGGCGACGCTCTGGCACTGCCGTACGGACCCACGCCGATCTCACGAGCCGGAGAGTGCCGCCTCGCCAGTCCATGCAACGTCCTGGGCCGTCTCGACGGCGACGCGCGCCTGCTGGCGACGGTACGCAACGGCGACCCGGTACACGTCGAACTCGTCGACATGCAGGGCCGCCACCACGGCGGCCCCGAAGCTCCTACATCTCCTTGCGGAACTCTTCCGACGCCTTGAGGAAGATGTCGTTCGCCTCGCTCTCTCCGACCGTCACCCGCACACCCTCGCCCGGGAACGGCCGGATGACCACGCCGGCCCGCTCGCACGCATCCGCGAAGGCGACCGTCCGCTCCCCCAGCCGCAGCCACACGAAGTTGGCCTGGGTCTCCGGCACCGTCCAGCCCTGCGCGCGCAGTGCGTCGACCACGCGCGTGCGCTCGCACACCAGCGAACCGACCCGGCCGATCAGCTCGTCCTCGGCACGCAACGAGGCGATCGCCGCCTCCTGGGCGATCTGGCTGACCCCGAACGGCACCGCCGTCTTGCGCAACGCCGCCGCCACCGGCTCGTGGGCGATCGCGAAGCCGACCCTGAGGCCGGCGAGACCGTACGCCTTGGAGAAGGTCCGCAGGACGCAGACGTTGGGGCGCTCACGGTAGATCTCCACGCCGTCCGGCACCTCGGGGTCGCGGATGAACTCGCGGTACGCCTCGTCGAGGACCACCAGGACGTCGCTCGGCACCCGGTCCAGGAACCGCTCCAGCTCGGCCCGCCGCACCACCGTGCCCGTCGGGTTGTTGGGGTTGCAGACGAAGACCAACCGGGTCCGGTCGGTGATCGCGGCCGCCATCGCATCCAGGTCGTGCACGTCACCCGACGTCAGCGGTACCTTCACGGACGTCGCGCCGCTGATCTGCGTGATGATCGGGTACGCCTCGAAGGAACGCCAGGCGTAGATCACCTCGTCGCCCGGGCCGGAGGTCGCCTGGATCAGCTGCTGGGCCACACCGACCGAGCCGGTGCCGGTGGCGAGGTGGGAGAGGGGCACGCCGAACCGGTCCGACAGCTCGCTCATCAGAGACGTACAGGCCATGTCCGGGTAGCGGTTGAAAGACGCCGCCACGGCCGTCACCGTCTCCATGACGCCCGGCAGAGGCGGGTAGGGGTTCTCGTTGGAGGACAGCTTGTAGGCCACCGGGCCGTCGGCCGCTGCGGGTTTGCCCGGCTTGTAGGTAGGGATTCCCTCCAACTCGGCGCGCAGCTTGGGGCTCGTCTCGCTCACCGCAGTCCTCCTCGTGACCACCACCATCGAATACTTCTCACCTTAAGAGGATTCGGCGCTGCTGCGTATAGGTGAGGCCAGACCTGCTTCAGAGCCCCTCCACCACACTGGCATCAGGGGCATCAGCGCACGAAGGCGCATGATTCGGGGGGCGCGCCGCACATATATCTACGCGCTGGTGGCTCGCGCCGTGGCGCGCATCCCCCGTGCAGGTGAGTTGAGACCTCTTCGCAACATCCGCCACGCAGCAGGCCCTCGCGGGTCGGCACGCCAGATACTGGCCTGAAGGGCATCAACTGGCTTGCTTTCCATGCTTGTTAGAGCGGAATGATCTTGCAGAAACGTGACTGTCAACGCATGCATATGCGTCCGCCCTACCCCACCCGATGAGCCCTACTATCGGCTCGCCATGACAGCAGCAGGGAAGCACCAGGTGAGCCGCGCGGAAACCTCCCGTCGAGGCAACCGGCCGGGCCGGGCGGGCATCAGGGACGTGGCCGCCGCCGCCGGAGTATCCATCACGACCGTCTCCGACGCCCTCAACGGCAAGGGCCGACTCCCGGATGCCACCCGGCGCCATGTGCGCGAGGTCGCCGACCGACTGGGCTACCGGCCCTCGGCCGCCGCCCGCACGCTCCGCACCGGCAAGTCGGGACTGATCGGCCTCACCGTGACGACGTACGGGGATGAACCTTTCACCTTCACCGAGTTCGCGTACTTCGCCGAGATGGCGCGGGCCGCCACGTCCGCCGCGCTGGCCCGCGGCTACGCCCTTGTCATCCTCCCGGCGACCTCCCGTCACGACGTGTGGTCCAACGTCGCACTCGACGGCACGGTCGTCATCGACCCCTCGGACCACGACCCCGTCGTCAGCGAACTGGTACGCCAGGGCTTACCCGTCGTGTCCGACGGCCGCCCGGCCGGCACGCTCCCCGTGACCGCCTGGGTCGACAACGACCACGAGGCCGCCGTACTCGGCATCCTCGACCACCTGGCCGACGCCGGCGCCCGCAGGATCGGGCTGCTCACCGGCACCACGACCGACACGTACACCCATCTGTCGACCACCGCCTATCTCCACTGGTGCGAGCGCGTCGGCCAGGACCCGGTCTACGAGGCCTACCCGGCACACGATCCGTGTGCGGGCGCCGTGGCCGCCGACCGGCTGCTGGCCCGCCCCGACCGGCCCGACGCCGTCTACGGTCTCTTCGACCCGAACGGCAC
Source organism: Streptomyces sp. JK94 (assembly GCF_053613315.1). Classification (NCBI taxonomy): domain Bacteria; kingdom Bacillati; phylum Actinomycetota; class Actinomycetes; order Kitasatosporales; family Streptomycetaceae; genus Streptomyces; species Streptomyces sp. JK94. Next base: position 166,908 of record NZ_JBSICH010000007.1, read on the forward strand.
CGACCTGCTCGCCGCGGCCCGCCGCTACGGGCTGCGCGTCCCGGAGGACCTGCTGCTGGTGTGCTGCAGCGAGTCCACCGTGTACGCCAGCACCGAGCCGCCGATCACCACGTTGTCGCTGAAACCTCGCCGCATCGGCACGGCGGTGATCCAGGTCCTCATCGACGCCATCGAAGGACTCGACGCGGACCGGCCGATCGAGCAGGTGATACCGACCGAACTGATCGTGCGCACGTCGTCGCAGCGCCGCCCGCCCCGCACGACGGTCAGCCCACCGCGGTCACCCGAGCGCGAATAGGACCGGCGGGCCGGCACGTCCGGAGGATGGGCGCGCCCCCTTCACGGACCGGCCAAGCCCGGCCCAATCGGGGCGAAAGCCCCGGTGAACCGGAGTGTTGTTCTGATTCACCACCCCTGGGTCATCACACAGCGCGATCCGCATTCCTATGATGGGCGCACACACCGCGGGCCGCTGCGACCAGGCAGTCCGAAGCGGTGCAGATGCGGCGCGATGGTGGAGGGGTCGATGACTCAGGGGGCCGGTCAGGGACCCGAGGTGGAGCGTACGGCGACGGTGCGCGACTTCCGGGTACCCGCGTACGTCCACGAGACCGCTCCGTACGCCGCCCCAGGGGCGCACCCGAGCGAGGCCGCACCCCCTTCCGAGGAGCGGGACGAGGAGTCCTACCCGGAGGGTTACACCCCCACTCAGCGGGATCTGCCCGTCATCCGTAGGGGTGACACGGTCCAGGAGAACGTGCACCCCGAACCGGCCGTGGCGCAGCAGGACGCCACGGGCCAGGGCCCGCTGTTCGTCGTCGGTGACGTGCACGGCTACCTCGACGAGCTTCTGGCCGCCCTGCAGGAGAAGGGCCTCGTCGACGCCGCGGGCCAGTGGTGCGCGGGCACCTCCCGCCTGTGGTTCCTCGGTGACTTCACGGACCGCGGCCCGGACGGCATCGGCGTCATCGACCTGGTGATGCGGCTCTCCGCCGAGGCAGCCGCGGCCGGCGGCTACTGCAAGGCGCTGATGGGCAACCACGAGCTGCTGCTGCTCGGCGCCAAGCGGTTCGGCGACACCCCCGTCAACTCCGGCGCGGGCACCGCCACCTTCCAGGCGGCCTGGCTGCTGAACGGCGGGCAGAAGACCGACATGGACCGTCTTCAGGACCACCACCTGCAGTGGATGGCCCGCCTCGACGCCCTCGAAGAGGTCGACGGTCATCTCCTGGTGCATTCCGACACCACCACCTACCTCGACTACGGCCGCTCCATCGAGGAGGTCAACGACACCGTCCGCGAGGCGCTCACGCGCAACGACGCGGAAGAGGTGTGGGACCTGTTCCGCAAGTTCACCAAGCGCTTCTCCTTCCGCGACGAGGGCGGCGCCGACGCCGTGCGTTCCCTGCTGGATACGTACGGCGGCACCCGGATCGTTCACGGCCACAGCCCCATCCCCTACCTGCTGGGCGAAGTCGGCTCCGAGGACGGCGAGGACGACACCCGCACCGCCGTCGAGGGACCGCACGTCTACGCGGACGGACTGGCCATCGCGATGGACGGCGGGGTGACCATGGCCGGAAAACTGCTGGTCCAGCAACTGCCGCTCGAAGTCTGACCGTTCACCGGACAGCTTTCGGACGGCTTTCGGAGGGCTTTCGCGACGGCGGCGTCCGCACAGGCCGGCACCCAATTTCCGGAAACCCCCTGTCACCCTCCACCGTCACCGCTCTACCATCGGCTTATCCGTAGCAGGCTCCCCTCCGTTTCTGCCCGACGGCTCGTTGGCATGCGAGCCCCAAGCCCTACGGAGCATCGGGGGATGCACATGAACAGCGTTCCGCAGCACTTGTCGAACGAAGACCGCCAGGAGTACGAGCGGATCCTCGAGGAGGCGCTGCGCTCCGCACCACACCGCCCGGAGCTGGCCGCTGTCGGTCAGCGGCTCAACTCCGAACAGCTGCGCACCATGGCACTCAACGCCACCGCGCTCATCGCCGCGGCGGCCACGGCCGAGTACCAGCACTACGTGAAGGTCCGCGAGGAACTGCGCCATCCGGCGCCGTCCGCCCGGACGCCGGCCGCCCGCGAGTCCGGCTCCGACGAACCGGACTCGGGCGCCGCGGGACTCGCCGCCACCATGGACGAGGTCGCCGAGACGGCCGGCGCGGGTGCCGTCGCCGTCGTCGCCGTCCTGGCACCCGTCCTGGCCGGCACCGCCGCGGTGATCTTCCTGAGCGTCGGCTACGTCCTGAAGATGCTCGATCCCGAACCGGCCTTCGCGCGGACCATGCTCACCACCGGCTGGGTGTTCGGTGCCATGACCGCGGTCGCGATGCTCGTCGCCGCGGTGGGACTGCTGCTCACCGCGCTGCGCAACCGTCCGTCCGCCGAGTCCGGCTTCCACGACGAGCGCGACGAGGAAGTGGTACGGGCCCGGGACGCCTGGCGCGACGCACTGCTGGAGCGGGGCATCATGCCGTTTCTGCGGGAGGCGCTCACCACCGGCCCGGGCGCCACGGAGCTGCACCGCACGGGGCCGGCGGCACCGACGAGCCGTATGCCGCACCTCGGCTACGACCGCCCCGGGTTCACGAGCCCCGGCGAGGGCTCCGCCACGGGCCGGCGTCCGAGCTATTCGAGCCCGGATTACAGCAGTCCGGACTTCGGCGGCCCGGATCACCGGCCCGAGTAGCCACCGGCCCGGGCGGGCAGGACGTCAGAGGATGCCCGCCCGGCCGGCGGCAGTGATCCAGGACGGGAACTCGGACAGCAGGCGGTCGTACAGCTCCGGGTCGGGGACCGTGCTGATGTCGTCGACGGCGAAGAAGCCGACGTTGTCGACCCGGCGGCCCGGCAGCGTGTCGAAGCGCTCGAGTACGCCGTACTGGGACCTGCCGAGCCCGACGAACTGCCAGAAGACCGGCTCCTCCACCGCCTCTCGCAGCTCGCGCTCGATGTCGGCGTCGCGGTAGACGCCACCGTCGGAGAAGAACAGCACCAGGGTCGGAGCCGCCGCCGGGTGGTCCCGGACGAAGGCACGCACTTCGGCGATGGCCTTCTGCTCCTCGTTCTGGATACCGACCGCCCGCATGTCGACCTGCTCGGGGTGCAGACCCTTCTTCCTGCCACGGCGGAAGAGGCTGATCTCCCCCACGCGCACGTGCAGCCGCAGCCACTCGGGGAGGTCGCCCAGACGGAGGTCGGGCAGCCGCGCCGGATTCGAGGCGAAGGTCCACGCCTGCATCTCACCGTCGTCGTCCAGCTGCGCGGCGACGGCGGCCATCCGCTCCACGACGTCCGCGACCACGCCCCTGGAGTAGAGGAAGGACATGGACCCGGAGGCGTCGAGCACCAGGATGACCCGCGCCGTGACACCGGCCGCCCCGTGCTTGCGCAGGCTGACCGCGACCTGCTCCTTGCGCAGGGACAGTCGCTTGCGCATGTCGACGGGCAGGTGTTCTTCCCCCTTGGTGAGACGTGGGCCCGCGTCGGTGGGGACCGGCGACGGGGCCGGTGCTGCGTGCGGGGCCGGTGGGGACGGCAGGTGGGTCGGGGGAGTCGGGGCAGCCTCCGGGGGCGACGGGACCGCGGGCGCGGCCACCGGTGGCGCCTCGTCCACGGTGATCCCGAAGTCGGTGGCCACTCCGGCGAGCCCCGTGGCGTATCCCTGGCCGACCGCGCGGAACTTCCACTTCCCCTGACGCCGGTACAACTCACCGCCGACCAGCGCGGTCTCCGTCCCGGCCGTCATGTCGAACCGGGCCAGCTCGGTACGGGTCCCGGCGTCCAGCAGCCGCAGGGACAGTCCCGGGACCTGGCCGAAGGTCCCGCCGTCCGCCGAGGCGCACAGGACGATGCGGTCCACGGCCGGTTCGACCGAGCGCAGGTCCACCTCGACCGCGTCGGTGGTGACGCCCGCGCCCGCGCCGGAGCCGCCCTGCTTGCCCGAGTGCCGCACCGCGTCGGACGTGTGGCGGGGCTGGTTGTAGAAGACGAAGTCGCCGTCGTCCCGTACCCGTCCGGCCGGTGTGAGCAGCAACGCCGACGCGTCGACCGCGGGTACGCCCGGCCCCGCGGCCCAGACGAGTTCGACACGCACCGCGGGGGACTCGACGGCGAGGTTGGCGCCCTTGCTCAGGGAAGTGGCTGTCATACGCCCAGTCTGCCCAGAGGGGCCCTCGGTGGGGAGGGGGCGGGCCCTGTGGTCCGTCCCCTCCCCACAACCGCCCGGTCAGTCCGCGATCGGCAGGTACACGCGGTTGCCCGCGGCGGCGAACTCCTTCGACTTCTGCGCCATGCCCTCCTCGATCTCGGCCCTGCTGCCTCCGTGCTCCCGCCGGATGTCCTGCGAGATCTTCATCGAACAGAATTTCGGGCCGCACATCGAGCAGAAGTGAGCCGTCTTGGCGGGCTCGGCCGGCAACGTCTCGTCGTGGAACTCCCGTGCCGTGTCGGGATCGAGGGCCAGGTTGAACTGGTCCTCCCACCGGAACTCGAAACGGGCGTCGGACAGCGCGTCGTCCCACTCCTGCGCACCTGGGTGCCCCTTGGCGAGGTCGGCGGCATGGGCGGCGATCTTGTAGGTGATGACGCCGGTCTTGACGTCGTCGCGGTTGGGCAGGCCCAGATGCTCCTTGGGCGTGACGTAGCAGAGCATGGCCGTGCCCCACCAGGCGATCATCGCGGCACCGATGCCGGAGGTGATGTGGTCGTACGCCGGCGCGACGTCCGTCGTCAGCGGGCCGAGCGTATAGAACGGAGCTTCATCGCAGATCTCCTGCTGAAGGTCGATGTTCTCCTTGATCTTGTGCATCGGGACGTGGCCCGGGCCCTCGATCATGGTCTGTACGTTGAAACGCTTGGCGATGGCGTTGAGTTCCCCGAGCGTACGCAGCTCCGCGAACTGCGCCTCGTCGTTGGCGTCCGCGATCGAGCCCGGCCGCAGGCCGTCGCCGAGGGAGTACGTGACGTCGTAGGCGGCGAGGATCTCGCAGAGTTCCTCGAAGTTCTCGTACAGGAACGACTCCCGGTGGTGCGCCAGGCACCACGCCGCCATGATCGAGCCGCCGCGCGAGACGATGCCGGTCTTGCGGTTCGCGGTGAGCGGTACGTACGCCAGGCGCACTCCGGCGTGGACGGTCATGTAGTCCACGCCCTGCTCGGCCTGCTCGATGACCGTGTCCTTGTAGATGTCCCAGGTCAGGTCCTCGGCCCGGCCGTCGACCTTCTCCAGGGCCTGGTAGAGCGGCACCGTGCCGATCGGGACGGGAGAGTTTCGCAGCACCCACTCGCGGGTGGTGTGGATGTTACGGCCGGTGGACAGGTCCATGACGGTGTCGGCGCCCCAGCGGGCCGCCCAGGTCATCTTCTCGACCTCCTCCTCGATGGAGGACGTCACCGCCGAGTTGCCGATGTTGGCGTTGACCTTCACCAGGAACCGCTTGCCGATGATCATCGGCTCGATCTCCGGGTGGTTGACGTTGGCCGGCAGTACGGCACGGCCGGCCGCGATCTCCTCGCGGACCACTTCCGCGGCCACGTTCTCCCGGAGTGCCACGTACTCCATCTCCGGTGTGATCTCGCCCCGCCGCGCGTACGCCAGCTGTGTGACCGCACCGCCGCCCCGCCCCCGGCGCGGCTGGCGCGGGCGCCCGGGGAAGACCGCGTCGAGATTGCGCAGGCCCCCGCGCGGTGAGGTGTGCTTGATCCCGTCGTCCTCGGGACGGACGGGGCGGCCCGCGTACTCCTCGGTGTCCCCGCGGGCGACGATCCAGTTCTCCCGCAGCGGCGGCAGCCCCCTGCGGACGTCGGTGTCGACGAGCGGATCGGTGTACGGGCCGGAGGTGTCGTACAACGTGACCGACCGCCCGTTGGTGAGGTGCACCTGACGGACCGGCACCCGCAGGTCGGGGCGCGAGCCCTCGACGTATGCCTTGTGCCAGCCGATGGACTTCCCGGCCTCCGCGGGCTCCTCCTGAGCGGAGTTCTGCGTGGAGGCAGGCGTGCGCGCGTCCTTGATGGTCATGAGACCTACTCCCTACGCCGGCATTACCCGGTAACAGGTTCGGCGGTCGACGCAGCGGCTTCCGTCTGCGGACGCTTCGTGGGATACATCACGCGGATGCGGTGACGTTTCCCGTGAAACATCGCTGGGACGAAGGTCAGCGCCCTCTCAGCCCGGTGCTCCGAGCTCCCGCGTGTACAAAGGTGCCTCCACGCTAGCGTCAATTCGGGCGCGGTGAACAGAGGGCTCCCCTCGTTCTTGCGATGATCGGTCGGTGACCACACCGCAGCATCCCCCCTTCCCGCCGCACGAGCCCCGCCGCGGACCAGCCGCCGAGGACGGCACCGGCCGCGAAGCCGGACCCGATTCCCATGGCGCCCACGGCCCACACGGCGGCGCGGGAGGCGGCAGACATGACGCCGGTGGCGGACACGGGACCGGTGGCGGACACGGGACCGGTGGCGGACACGGGCACTCCCACAGTCACGGTCCGGCGGCGCCCGTGTCCCGGCATCTGCGGAAGGTCATCGCCGCGGTCCTGATCCCGTTCGCCGCGGCGGTACTGGTCGGACTCGCGGTGCTGTGGCCGGGCGGCGCGCCTCCCCACGAGCGCACCGGGGTCGGGTTCGACCGCCAGACGGAACAGGCCACCGTCACCAAGGTGGTCGAGCTGAGCTGCCAGTCCGTCAACAGCTCGGGCGTCCCCCCGACCGGTGACACCTCCACCGCCGAGGGCTCCTCCGCGGTGCAGCAGGCGAACGGCGACTGCAAGCGGGCGACCATTCGCGTCGACAGCGGCAAGGACAAGGGCCGTACGTTCACCGAGATCGTGCAGCCGGACCAGTCACGGCAGTTGCGCCAGGGCCAGGAGGTGGTGGTCGCCTACGAGCCCTCCGCGCCGAGTGACCTGCAGTACTCGGTGACCGACATCAACCGACGACTGCCGCTGTCCCTGCTCGCCGGCATCTTCGCGGTCGCCGTCGTGGTCGTCGGACGGCTGCGCGGCCTCATGGCCCTGGTCTCGCTGGCCATCAGCTTCCTGCTGCTGAACTTCTTCATCCTGCCCGCGATCCTGCAGGGCTCGAACCCGCTGGTCGTGGCGGTCGTCGGGGCCAGCGCCATCATGCTGATCGCGCTGTACCTGTGTCACGGCCTGTCGGCGCGTACCTCCGTGGCCGTGCTGGGCACCCTCATCTCCCTGCTGCTCATCGGCGTCCTCGGGTCGCTGTTCATCGACTGGGCCGCGCTCACCGGCAACACGGACGACAACACCGGCCTCATCCACGGTCTGTATCCGACGATCGACATGAGCGGTCTCCTGCTCGCCGGGGTCATCATCGGTTCGCTCGGTGTGCTCGACGACGTGACGGTCACCCAGACGTCGGCGGTGTGGGAACTGCACGAGGCCAACCCGACGATGGGCTGGCGCGGGCTGTACCGCGCCGGCATCCGTATCGGCCGTGACCACATCGCCTCGGTCGTCAACACGCTCGTCCTCGCCTACGCGGGCGCCGCGCTGCCGCTGCTGCTGTTGTTCTCGATCGCGCAGAGCGGGGTGGGGACGGTCGCCAACAGCGAGCTGGTCGCGGAGGAGATCGTGCGCACCCTGGTCGGTTCGATCGGCCTGGTGGCGTCCGTGCCGGTCACCACGGCCCTCGCGGCACTCGTCGTGTCGGCCGATCGTCCGGCCGAAGGGAAGGCGGCCCAGGCCGCCGGGGCGGCGCCGGGCGCGGGCGCCGCCCCCCTGCGAGGCGGGCGGGGCCGCCGCCGTAAGCGCTGACGCGCCCTGGCGAAGCGTTACGCCACTCCCCGGCGAGCTGCTGGAACGGTTCAGCCCGCGCTCTGTTCCTCCGCCAGGATGCGGTCCAGAGCCTCGTCGAGGTGAGCGTCGAAGTCGGCGAGCGCCCCTTCCTGTCCCAGCGGCACCAGCTTGTCGGTCCGGTCGAGGAACGCCACCAGGGGCGCCGCCGACGAACGGAACAGCGCCTGGTCACTACCGACCTGAAGGCGGATCAGCACCTCGGCGAGCGGCTCGGGATCGACCGGTGCGATGCGCACGTCACCGTCCCCGCACGGCCTGCCCACCCCGTCGACCAACAGCTCCCGGCCGAAGGCCCACGTGACCGGAGCGTCCCCGGGCAGATGGAAGGTCAGGCGCACGGCATAGGGATCACAGGTCTCGTACCCCAGTTCCACCGGGATGCGGAACGAGAGTTCCTCGGACACGAGAAAGCTCATCATGACCTCTGCCTGTACGGACTCGCCCATCGCCTACCCCGTCATTCGCCGTCGACTGTCCGGGAATCAAACCTCTAACACTGAGGGCATCTTGCTCAACGTACACACCAGATCACAAGGAGTGAGTTTTCAGATACTGATAGAGAGCGCGAGCGACCCCAGGAGCCGCCCCACTTCGTCCTGCAGTCGCTGTGCCGCGGGAAGCAGCCGATCAGCCTGCTGAAGAGGCAGGGACAGAGCCATGGTCGCGGCCGTGGTGCCCACGGTGATCGGGAGCGCGGCGCAGACGGTCCCCAGCGCGTACTCCTGGCGCTCGGTCACCGGGGTCATCCGCCGCATGCGTTCCAGCCGCTTCAGCATGGCATTGCCATCACGCACCGTGTACGGCGTGACGGGCTGCACCGGGTAGCGGTCGAGGTGGTCGCGGCGGGCATCCTCGTCCAGCTGCGACAGGAGGCACTGCCCGATGGCATGGGCGTGCCCGGTCTCACGGAAATCCGCCCACTCCTCCACCGCCGGGTTGCCCGGGGTGTCGGAAACGCACACGACTTCGATTTCACCGTCCCGGTACACGGCGTAGTAGACGGGAACACCGATCGCATCGCGCCAGCGCGCCAGCGCGTCGACCACCGTGCTGCGACGTTTCTGCTCGGCTCCTCGGCCACTCAGCCGTTCGGTGGCCTCGCCGAGGAAGAACAGCCCCTTCTCACGGCGCAGATAGCCCTCGTGCACCAGGGTTCGCAGCAGGTGGTAGGCCGTGGGCAGCGCCAGGCGCGTCTCACGGGCCAACTGCTTGGCGGGAGCCCCGTACGTGTGCTCGGCGACACACTCCATCAGGCGCATCGCCCGCTGCACGGAGCCGATGAGGGTCGTGGAGGGAACGTCCGCGGCAGCAGTGGGGGGTGTCCGGGGCGTCGAGTGGGGCTGCGCGGGCAGGGCGAGTGGAACGCATGCGGTGTCAGCCGTGGCCAAGGGGCACTCCCGGAACGCGAGGGGGCAGCCCGTGCGGGGAACACGGGTGGGGTGTACGCCACTCGCGGGGTCGCCCCCGCGTGGAGTTCCGGACTCTAACCGCCGGTCACCGCCCGCCGACGGCCCCTGTGGGAAACTTCCCTCGCGCGAGGGAACCGGCGATTCCCGTTACCGCCACCGGTGTCCCACGGCTCTCACCAGTCGCTGCGCGACGACGAACCCGCCATGAACTTGCGTACGACGTAGATCAGTCCGCCGACGAGCGCGACGAAGACCAGCAGCTTGAACAGCAGTCCGATCACGAAGCCCACCACGCTGGCGATCAGCCCGCCGAACACGACCAGGGCGATGACCGGCACCGCGACCCACTTCACCCACCACGGCAGTCCCGTGAAGATCTCTCGCATCGCCCTCGTCCTCGTCTTTCCGCCCGTTCGAGTGCCGGGTCCTTCGTCGTCCCGGGCTTCCTCCGGGATCTTCTGGTGTCCTGCACTCGATGCTAGAGCCGCGAGGGCCGCGGCAGGGCCCTCGCACCCCTTGTCTCCCCCTGAGCGAACCCCTAGGGAACCCCGGGACTGCTGTTCAGCTCTCCGGCGGAGAGAACACCACCAGAACCCGCAGGTCCTCACTGATGTGATGGAACTTGTGGGCGACCCCGGCCGGCACGTAGACCACGCTGCCGCGGGCGACCTGGGTGGTCTCCATGCCCACGGTGATCGCGGCCCGTCCGCTCACCACGAAGTACACCTCGTCCTGCGCGTGGGGCTGCTGCGGATCGGACGTGCCCGCGTCGAGGGCGTACAGACCGACCGACATGTTCCGTTCGCGCAGGAACTGCAGATAGGCACCGTCGTTGGCGGCACGCTCCGCCTCCAGTTCGTCCAGCCGGAATGCCTTCATCGCCTCGTCCGCCCCTGCCTCACCGTTCGTCGCCGATCGTGTCTGCCACGATCAGACACATGAAGAATTTCCTAGTCAAGACGATCGCCAACGCGGGCGCCCTCGCGGTGGCCGTGTGGATGCTCGACAAGATCACCCTGACCGGAGGCAGCACCGGCGAGAAGGCCGTCACGCTGATCGTGGTCGCCCTGATGTTCGGCGTGGTGAACATGCTGGTGAAACCCGTCGTACAGGTGTTGACCTTCCCGCTGTTCATCCTGACGCTCGGCCTGTTCACGCTGGTGGTCAACGCGCTGATGCTGTTGCTCACGTCGTGGCTCGCGGACCGGCTCGACCTGAGTTTCCACGTCGACGGGTTCTGGACCGCCGTCCTGGGCGGCCTGATCATCTCGATCGTCTCCTGGGCCCTCAACGCCTTCCTGCCCGACGAGGACTGACCGCGATGACCTACCGCGTCTGCTTCGTGTGCACGGGCAACATCTGCCGCTCCCCGATGGCGGAGGCCGTCTTCCACGCGCGCGTGGCGGACGCCGGGCTGGACGGCCTGGTCGAGGCCGACAGCGCCGGCACCGGCGGCTGGCACGAGGGAGAGGGAGCCGACCCGCGCACCATGGCCGTCCTGGAGGAGAACGGCTACGTCCTCGACCACACGGCCCGCCGGTTCCAGCCGTCCTGGTTCGCCCGCCTCGACCTCGTCGTCGCCCTCGACGCCGGGCACCTGCGGGCGCTGCGCCGCCTCGCGCCCACGGAACGGGACGCGGCCAAGGTCCGGCTGCTGCGGTCCTACGACCCTGCCGCCGACCGCGCCGACCTCGACGTACCGGACCCCTACTACGGGGGCGTGGACGGCTTCACGGAGTGCCTTGAGAGGGTGGAGGCGGCGAGCACCGGACTGCTCGCCGCGGTACGCGAGCACGTGGAGGGACGGGCGGCATGAGTGATTCGGCTACGAGCAAGGGGTTCGGCACCGGCGCGGACGGCGGCCCGCGCGGCACCGGTGACGGCACGCGCGCGGTACGGGCCGGTCTGCCCGAGCCCGTCAAGCACGAGCCGACGCTGCCCGGTCCCGTGTTCGCCGCCCACTTCCACCTGCCCGGGGAGCCGACCGGTCCGTACACCTACGGCCGTGACGAGAACCCGACCTGGACCCACCTCGAGAACGCCATCGGTGAACTCGAGGGGCCCGGGCAGGACGATGTCGAGACGCTCGTGTTCGCCTCCGGCATGGCCGCGATCTCCTCGGTGCTCTTCTCCCAGTTGCGTGCCGGCGATGCGGCCGTCCTGCCCGACGACGGCTATCAGGCCCTGCCCCTGGTCCGCGCCCAGCTGGAGGCGTACGGCATCGAGGTGCGTACGGCACCGACCGGCCACGACGCCCAGCTCGACGTTCTGGACGGGGCAAAGCTGCTGTGGATCGAGACGCCGTCGAACCCCGGACTCGACGTCTGCGACGTCCGGAGGCTGGCCGAGGCGGCCCACGCGCACGGCGCCCTGGTGGCCGTCGACAACACGCTCGCCACGCCCCTCGGGCAGCGCCCGCTGGAACTCGGCGCCGACTTCTCGGTGGCCAGCGGCACCAAGCAGCTGACCGGCCACGGCGACGTCCTCCTGGGCTACGTGGCCGGCCGCGACGCCGACGCGATGAACGCCGTACGACGCTGGCGCAAGATCGTCGGCGCGATCCCCGGCCCCATGGAGGCCTGGCTCGCGCACCGCTCGATCGCCACCCTCCAGTTGCGCGTGGACCGGCAGAACGCCACCGCGCTCCAGGTGGCCGAGGCCCTGCGGGCTCGGCCCGAGGTCACCGGGCTGCGCTACCCGGGACTGCCGGACGACCCGTCGCACAAGATCGCCTCGCAGCAGATGCTGCGCTTTGGATGCGTCGTCTCCTTCACCCTGCCCACACGCGCGCGTGCCGATCGTTTCCTCGACGCACTGCGGTTCGTGGAGGGCGCGACGAGCTTCGGCGGGGTGCGGTCCACGGCCGAGCGGCGCGGCCGCTGGGGCGGTGACGCGGTACCGGAGGGCTTCATCCGGCTGTCCGTCGGTGCGGAGGACCCCGAGGACCTGGTGGCGGACCTGCTGCGCGCGCTGGAGGAATCGGCGGACTGATCGCTGCCGCGCTGCCGCCGCACGGCCGCGCGGCGCGGTACCGCCGCCGCGGACGTACTTCCTGGTCGCGCGTGCCGGCACCTTGCGATGCCGCACATCGCCCGGGCTCATCAGTGGCTGGTCCGCGCTGCCGTCGACTGGAACCGAGCCGACGCATTCACGCGATCACCCGCGATGTTTCACGTGGAACCAGCCGGGCCACATTTCTCCCATGACCGTCCGACCCGTGGTCAAGCGCACCGCCCGCGCCGTCCTCCTGGACGGCGACGATCTGATCCTGATCAAGCGCACCAAGCCTGGTGTCGATCCCTACTGGGTCACTCCCGGCGGCGGGGTCGAGCCGGACGACACCACTGTCGTGGACGCCCTGCACCGCGAGGTGTACGAGGAACTCGGCGCCAAGATCTCCGACGTGGTCCCCTGCTTCGTGGACACGGTGGAGCACATCGGCGAGGACGACGGCGCGACCGGGGTGAAGGTGCAGCACTTCTTCGTCTGCCACCTGGAGTCCATGGACTTGTCCCTGCGACACGGCCCCGAGGTCGACGAGCCCGCCGGTGAGTACGAGATCGTCCGGGTGCCGTTCACCAGGGTCGGGATCGCCTCCGTCCACCTCGTGCCCCTGTCCTTGCGGCACTACCTGGACGGCAACATCGAGGGTGTACGTGCGATGCACGCTCCCGACCTCGGCTGACCCCGGCGGTAACCGGCCGGTCGGCCCGTAGGGAGGCCGTCGGGTGGCGGGCAGCTGTGCGCTCGGCCACGACGTGGCCAAAAGCTCGGCTGTTCCACCGGAAAGTGGTGGACGCGGACGGCCCCTGTCGGACAGCCTGACCTGCGTGCCGACACCTTCCCTCGCCTCGCTGCCGATCCGCCGTCTGACGCTCCGCGACCTCAGCGCCTGCGCCGACCTGTCCGAGGACCGGGGCTGGCCCCGCGAGGAGCACAAGTGGGGGTTCCTCCTCACCGCCGGGAAGGGGTACGGCATCGACGATCCCGGCGGTGGTCTGGTCAGTGTCTGCACGGTCACCGAGTACGGGCCGCAGGAGCGTCCCTCCCTCGCCGCCATCGGCATGGTACTGGTCGCCGAGCGGCACGCTCGCCAGGGCGTCGGACGCCGGCTGATGCGGCACGTCGTCGGCGCTCTGGGAACGACGCCCCTGACGCTGCACGCGACCCCGAACGGCCGGCCGCTCTACGAGGAACTCGGCTTCAAGACCACGGGCCGGGCGGAGATGGTGCGCGGGCGGTTCACTCCTGGCGGGTCCGAGCCCACGCTCGTCACGCGCGCCGCCACCGCTGAGGACCTCACCGCGATCCTCCGCCTCGACGAGGAGGTGTTCGGCGTCGATCGCACCCCTGTCATCGCGCGGCTGCCCGCCTTCGCCGACCAACTGCGCGTCGCCGAGGAGAACGGCCGTCTCATCGGATACGCGGCGGCCTGGCCCAACATGGACACCCACGTGGTGGGCCCTCTGATCGCCCGTGACACCGGGACGGCCAAGGCGCTGCTCGGTTCCCTCGCCGCCCGCACCGACCGTCCGCTGCGCACGGACATCGACGTACGGCACGAGGAGCTGCTGGGCTGGGCCCATGAGCACGGCCTCGCCTCCGTCGCGTCCAACGCGGTCATGACGTACGGCATCACGGAGCTGCCCGGGGACTGGAACCGGCGGTTCGCTCCACTGACGGTGGCGGCGGGCTGACCTCGCGAGGGGCCGGTCCTTCAGTGGTGCGGTGCCTCGGTGCTGTGAGGCGACAGGGGCCACCGGGGCGCGGGGCGGCCCTGGCCCCGCACCCCGGTGGCCGGGTCGTTCAGTGGTGGGCGGCCGCCCGTCGCCCGGTGGGCGCGGAGCCGGTGACGACCTGGCTGGGAGCGCCGTCACGCCGTTCGAGCGCGGCCGAGAGGAAGGCAAGGACCAGAGCGGCGGCGGCGAGCACGGCTCCGACCCAGTTGGGCGCCGTGTAGCCGAAGCCGGCGGCGATGACGACGCCCCCGAGCCAGGCGGAGAGCGCGTTGCCGAGGTTGAAGGCGCCGATGTTCACGGCGGAGGCCAGGGTCGGGGCACCGTGGGCATGGTCCAGGACGCGCTTCTGCAGCGGCGGGACGGTGGCGAAGCCCAGGGCGCCGATCAGGAGGATGGTCACGGCCGACGCGATCTTGTTGTGCGCGGTCAGTGTGAAGAGGGCGAGTACGACTGCCAGCGCGCCCAGGGAGATGTACAGCAGGGGCATCAGGGCGCGGTCCGCGAACCTGCCGCCGATGAGGTTGCCGCCCACCATGCCGAGTCCGAAGAGGACCAGCAGCCAGGTGACCGAGCCGTCGGCGAAGCCCGTCACGCGGGTCATCATCGGCGCGATGTAGGTGACGGCCGCGAAGACGCCGCCGAAGCCGAGGACGGTCATGGCCATCGCCAGCAGGACCTGGACGTTCTTGAAGGCGGCCAGCTCGTGACGCAGTCGTACGCCCTCCACCCTGGGTACGTCGGGGACCAGCTTGGCGACCCCGGCCAGGCCGACGACCCCGAGGGCGGCGACGGCGGCGAAGGTGACACGCCAGCCGACGGACTGCCCGACGAGCGTCCCCAGCGGGACACCGACGACGTTGGCGACGGTCAGCCCGGTGAACATCATGGCGATCGCGCCGGCCTTCCGGTGCGGTGCGACCAGGTCGGCCGCGACGACCGAGCCGATGCCGAAGAAGGCGCCGTGGGCGAGCGAGGCGATCACCCGGCCGGTCAGCATGACGGAGAAGGCGGGGGCGAGGGCGGAGAGCAGGTTGCCGGCGATGAACAGGCCCATCAGCAGCATCAGCATCCGCTTGCGCGGGACCTTGGTGCCGAGCACCGTCATCAACGGGGCGCCGAACATCACGCCGAGCGCGTATCCGGTCACCAGGAAGCCGGCGGTGGGAATGGAGACCCCGTAGTCGCTCGCGACCTCGGGCAGCAGGCCCATGATCACGAACTCGGTCGTTCCGATTCCGAAGGCCCCGATCGCGAGAGCCAGTAGCGCGAGAGGCATGGAGAGGTGCACCTTCCCAAAGGATTGCAGGAGCGCTTTACACGCGATCACAATAGTTGCACGCGCGGGCAATAAGCAAACGCTGGCAATCGCGGCACTGGTCTACCCTGGTCTCAGCCGCTCCGGGACGGAGGAACCACATGACAGCGACGGACCCCGCGCTCACCGCCCTCTCCCAGGGCTGGTGCGCCCTCTCCCTGCTGCACGGGAGGATCGAGGCCCGCATCGAGCGCGCCCTGCAGGCCGGGCACGACCTGAGCGTGCGCGAGTACTCCCTGCTCGACGTGCTCAGCCGGCAGCACGACGGCGACGGAGGTCATCTGCAGATGAAGCAGGTCGCCGACGCCGTCGTCCTCAGCCAGAGCGCCACCACCCGCCTGGTCACCCGGCTCGAGGAGCGCGGACTGCTCGAGCGCTACCTGTGCCCCACCGACCGCCGCGGCATCTACACCAACGTCACCGCAGCGGGCCTGAAGCTGTTGGACGAGGCGCGGCCCACCAACGACGCCGCCCTGCGTGAGGCCCTCGACGAAGCCGCCGAGAACCCCGACCTGGCCCCGCTGGTCCGGGCAGTGGAGACCCTCAAGACGCCGGTGCCCGCCTAGAGCCCGACGCCCCTGTCCCGCCCGCTCCCATGGCCGCTCCGCGTAAGGTGCGGCCATGGGAGATCTGGAGATACGGCCCGCCGCCGAGAACGACGTTCCCGCGGTCGTCGCGATGCTCGCCGACGATCCGCTGGGCGCTCAACGCGAGTCTCCCGACGACCTGAGTCCTTACCTGACCGCGTTCGAACGGCTCAACGCCGACCCGAATCAGCACCTGGTCGTCGCCGTCCGCGACGGTCACGTCGTCGGCACCCTGCAGCTGACGATCATTCCCGGTCTGTCCCGCCGCGGAGCCACCCGGTCGATCATCGAAGGTGTACGCATCCACGCCGGTGAACGTGGCAGTGGCCTGGGTACACGGCTCATCGAGTGGGCGGTCGACGAGTCCCGCCGCCAGGGATGCCTGCTGGTACAGCTGACCTCCGACAAGACCCGCGTCGATGCACACCGCTTCTACGAGCGCCTCGGTTTCTCCGCCTCGCACATGGGCTTCAAGCTCCAGCTCTGAGCGGACGGTGAGACCAGCCCTCTTCGGTGGCAGGTCCGGTTGTTTCACGTGAAACGGGACGTGTCACCTGCGGGGCGCGGGCTTAGCCGATCCCCCGCCACCCCTCGGGGTCCACGCCTCCGGGCACGGCGGCCCCTTCCTCGTACGGCTGGCGCGTGAACACGAACGAGCCGAGGTCGAGGTGGCTCACGGTCCCGTCCGGTCGCCGCACGGCACGTAGTGCCTCCCCGGCGTAGTACCCCTCGAGCCCGGTCCACGTACCGTCACCGTTCGACCGGAAGCGTGAGCGGCGGCCCTGACCCGACAACGGCTCCAGCGAGACTCCCCCGTCAGGCGTCAGCCGCAGGGCGAAGGCATGTGTCCCCCAGTACCACTGCCCGGCCAACTCCAGCACGTCGGAGTCGGCCTCCGGCAACGGACGCCAGGGCTCGGGGATCCGGGGCTCCGCCTCGGCGACGATGCGGACGAGGTCGGCACCGACCCCGGCCGTCAGCGGTCCGGAGGTGCAGTTGGTCAGCACCACGGCGGCCACGTCGTCCTCGACGCCGATCGTGAGGTTGGCCAGGAAGCCCGGCAGGGACCCGGAGTGGCCCACGAGCAGCCGACCGTCCCGGTACTGGATCTGCAACCCCAGACCGTAGGCCGCGCCGTCCATGGCATCCGTGGCCTCGGCCGGTGCCGCCGGTACCCGCATCTCCCGCACGGTGTCCGCACTCAGGACCCGGTCGTCCCCCCGTGCCAGGAAGACCGCGAACCGCGCCAGGTCCCCGGTGGTGGACCAGAGCTGACCGGCCGGGGCCATCCGACCGAGATCCTCGGCGGGCTCGGCCAGCATCACGTCCGCCCACGGGTGCACCGCCCAGCCACCGGCATGCGGGGCCCGCGGTCGCCCGGTCGTACGCTCCAAGCCCAGGGGTTCCAGGACCTCGCGCCGCAGCACCTCTTCCCAGGGAGCACCGCGCAGCTCTTCGACCAACGCGCCGAGCAGGGTGTACCCGGGGTTCGAATAGTGGTGCCGGCGGCCCACCGGATGCACGAGCGGCCTTTCGCCCAGCACGTCGGCGAGCTCCGGCCGCAGGGAGCCCGGCGTCCGCTCCCACCACGGCGCGGGCGACTCGGCGGCCAGCCCGCCGGAGTGCGCCAGCAGCTCGGCGATGGTGGCCTCGCCCGCCCCGGTGCCGGGCAGGTGCTTCTCCAGCGGGTCCGTGAGGTCGAGCATCCCCTCGTCGCGCAGACGCAGGACCAGCACGGCGGTGAACGTCTTGGTGATCGAGCCGATCCGATACTGCACGTTCTCGTCCGGGTCGTACCCGTCGGCCGAGGACCGCGCTCCGTGCCACACGGCCCGCCCGCCCCGGACGACCGCCGCGACGAGCGACGGCGTACGCCCTTCCGACTGGGCCACGGCGATCCGGTGCAGGAGGGCCCGGCGGGTAGCGGGGAGCAAGTCTTCCCGAGGTGTCGTCATGCCCTCAGTCCACCGGCCCGGGCCCGGTACGTCGAGCCGATTTGTCCGCGCGGTTGTGGGCCCGCAATCAGAGTGCCCCGTTCCGTCGCAGTGGTCTGTGGGCTCTGTATGTCTCCTTCAGGGGACATCTCTTGCTGTCTCACGATCGTGTCCCTTTGAGGTTGCTGCAGGTCAGCGTCGTCCGATTCGATCCCCGCCGGGGACGACTCCAACGCGGGAAGCCCATCGACTCGAGCCGGGTATCCCCCCGTACGTAAGAGGGCTGCTCTTCGCGTGCGCCGTGCTGGTATTCGCCCTTCGCGTACTTGTCCCTGGCGTGTTCGACCTCGGCGGCGAATGCGAGAGGAGGGGCCCTGGTGGGGTCCGAGGGGCCTGGACCGTACCTGCGGTGACCGAGACGGCGTGGCAACGGCATCAGGAAGCGGGGACGGGCTCCAGCCGGTAGGCGTCCCCGTGGGCGACCACGCGGCCGGCGGTGGGCGGTGCGAAGTGGGTGCCGAGGAGGAGGGTGTCCGTGCCGGCGAGGGAGCCGAGCAGCTTGCGGCGGGTGGCCTCGGACTGCTGCGGGTCGATGTCGACGCAGGCGCCGATGACGGGGTGGGCGAGCTGGACGGGGTGGTGGATGCAGTCGCCGGAGATCAGCGCCGTCTCACCCTGGCCGGCCAGTTCCACGGCGACGTGGCCGGGGGTGTGGCCGGGAGTCGGGATCAAGCGCAGGCCGGGGGCGATCTCGGCCCCCTTGTGCGGGACGTCGACCGTGCTCAGCAGACCAGCCTGTTCGACCGGGATCACGGAGTCGCGGAACATCTGTTCGCGTGCCTCCTCCATGTCGTACGTTGCCCAGAACTCCCGCTCGGCGCGGGAGGTGAGGTAGCGGGCGTTGGGGAAGGTGGGGACCCATTCGCCGTTCACCTGCCGTGTGTTCCAGCCGACGTGATCGGCGTGCAGGTGAGTGAGGATCACCAGGTCGACGGAGTCCGGGGGGAAACCGGCGGCGGTGAGGCGCTCCAGGAAGTCGGTCCGCAGGTTGTGCCAGGCAGGGTTGGCCCGCGCCTTGCCGTTGCCGATGCCGGTGTCGACGAGAACGCGCAGCCCGTGCACGACGAACGCGAAGCTGTGGCTGTCGATGTGCAGAATCCCGTCCTGGCCGGCGAAGTGGGGGTGCAGCCAGGCCTGGGCGGTCACCACCTCAGGGGTGGCGTCGGGCAGCAGCCAGGGTCCGGTCGCGGGCGGCAGGGCGACTTCGTCGATGCGGTGGACGGTGACGCCGCCCACGGTCCAGGAGGGGATGGGGGTGGCGGCGGGGGAGGTGTGCATGGTGTGTCGTTTCCTTTGTTCTCTTCAGCGGAGGCGGTCGGCTACGGGGCGGGCCGCTCCACGTCGTGACGCGGTGAGTGCCGCCAGGGCCGTCAGGGCGAGGAGAGCGGCGGTGATGGCGTAGGCGTGCGAGGTGGTCCCCAGCCCGTAGTGCTGGGTGGCGGCGCCCGCGGCGACGGCGGGCAGGCTCATGGAGAGGTAGCTGAGGATGTAGTAGGCGGCCAGTGTCGCGGCGCGGTCCCGCTCGTCGAGCGAGGCGAGGAGCATACGCAGCGCCCCCTGGGAAACGGCGCCGAAGGCGATGCCGGCCAGCACCGCGCCGCCGTGGACGGCGGGCAGCCCGGCGCCGTGCAGACCGCTCAGGGTCAGGGCCGCGGCGGGCAGGACGGACACGCAGCCGCCGATCGCCGCGGCGCGGGGCGGTCTGCGCCGCAGCGCCCACACGGTGAGCGCGGCGGTGGCACTGAGGGTGAAGAAGACCATGCCGCGGGCTGCTTGCGGGGCGTCGGGGGCCACCAGGCGTACGAGGGCCGGGCCGAGGCAGGAGTAGAAGCCGCCCAGCGCCCAGACGGTGCCGACAGCGGCGCCCACGGCCGGCAGGGTGCGGCGGGCCGGGGGCGGGACGCCGACCCGCGGGCGCAGCGACCGCAGCGCTCCCGCGTGGCGGTGTGCTGTCTCCGTGGCGAAGGTGGCCGCGATCGCCTGGGCAAGGAACACCACCGCCAGCAGTACGTAGACGGTGACGGTGGGGGCGGGGGCGAAACGGACGAGCAGGGTGGAGACGAGCACGCCGGCGGCCATGCCGGCGGCCGGGGTGACGCTGTTGGCCAGGGCGGACCGGCCCGGGCGCCGGGGGTTTTCCAGGTCGAGGAGCGCCGCGCCCGCGGCGCTGGTGGCCGCACCGGTGGCCGCTCCTTGCAGGACCCGGGCGATGGTCAGGGAGCCCGCGCCGTCCGCTGCGGCCAGGAGGACCGTGGAGGCGGCCGCCATGAGCAGGGCGCCTGCCAGGACGGGGCGTCGCCCCAGGTGGTCGGAGAGCGCTCCGGTGGTGAGCAGGGCCAGCAACAGGGCCAGGGCATACGCGCTGAAGACCACGGTGACGGCGAGCGCGGAAAGGCCCCACTGGTCCTGGTAGAGAGGGTAGAGCGGGGTCGGAGCGCTGGACGCGGCCAGCAGGGCCGCGAGTATCGACACGTCGAGGGCGAAGGAAGCCGTGCGCCTCTTCGTACGGGCGCGGGTGGCCTGGTGAGCGATGTGCGCGGGTGCGTCGGAGATCGCGGGTGCGTCGGCCACCGCTTGTACGTCGGAGATGACGCCGGGCATGGGACTCCTTCCGTAAACGCAATGCATTTGCTTTAACCCGACCGTAGGGCCTACGGTCGGGTTAAAGCAAACCCTTAGCTTTTGTGGTGTAGTGCTTCGTTGCCGCGCCCCTGATCAGGAGAAACCTGTGCCCTCCGTTGAAATCACGCCGCCCGAGGCAGCCCGCTGGGCCGCCCGTGCCGGACTTCCGCTGCCCGACGACCGCCACGCCGCGGTCGCCGCCACCGCCAACCACATCCACTCCGTCGTCGCGGTCCTGCGTGGGCTGGACTTCGGGGACACCCCGCCCGCCGGCGCCTACCGCGCCGGAGAGGAGAAGCACGATGCAGCCGTATGAGCTGACCCTCGCCGGCGCCGCGCAGCAGATCAGGGCCCGCCGACTGTCCCCCGTCGAGCTGGTGGACTCGGTCCTCGACCGCATCGGCCAAGTGGACCCGCACGTCGAGGCGTACGTCGCGGTCACCGCTGAGCAGGCCCGCGGCGCGGCGCGGAAGGCCGAGCAGGAAGCGGCCCGCGGCGTGTTCCGGGGGCCGCTGCACGGCGTCCCGGCCGGGCTCAAGGACCTGATCGACGTCGCCGGTTCGCCCACCAGCGCCAGTTCCCGGGTCCGGGCCGGCCACCGCGCCGCCGCCGACAGCACGGTCGCCGCCCGGCTGCGGGCCGCAGGCTCCGTCCTGGTCGGCAAGACCCACACCCACGAGTTCGCCTACGGCCTGACCACCCCGCAGACGGGCAACGCCTGGGACCGCGGCCGGGTCGCGGGAGGCTCCAGTGGCGGGTCCGCCGTCGCGGTGGCGGCCGGGGCGGCGACCTTCGCCCTCGGCACCGACACCGGCGGGTCGATCCGGGTTCCCGCCGCGCTGAACGGAGTCGTCGGCCTCAAGCCGACCTACGGGCTGGTGCCGCGCCACGGCGTCACGTCGCTGTCCTGGTCGCTGGACCACGTCGGCCCGGTCACCCGCACCGTCGAGGACGCGGCCCTGGTCCTGACCGTCCTCGCCGGGCACGACCCGCGTGACCCCGCCTCGCTGGACACCCCCGCCGTCGACCACCGGCCGGAACGGAAGCCGGACCTGGCGGGCGTGCGCGTCGGGGTGCCGCGCAATTACTACTTCGACCATGTCGACGCGGAGGTGGAGACCGCCGTCCGCCAGGGCATCGCGCAGCTGGAGACGCTCGGCGCCCGTCTCGTCGAGATCGACATCCCGATGACCCGGTACATCCAGGCCACCCAGTGGGGGCTGATGGTGCCGGAGGCCACCGCCTACCACGAGGGCACCCTGCGTACGGTCCCCGAGCTGTACCAGGCGGACGTCCGCATCCTCCTGGAAGCCGGTGAGCTGATGGGCGCGGGCGACTATCTGCGTGCCCAGCGCTCCCGGACGCTCATGCAGGAGGAATGGGCCCGCATTCTGGAGAAGGTCGACGTGATCGCCGCCCCGGCGGTCCCGATGACCGCGGTGAAGGCCGGTCAGGAGAGCGTCACCTGGTCCGACGGCTCGACCGAGGCCGTCTCCGACGCCTACGTGCGTCTGTCCTCCCCGGCCAACATCACCGGAGTGCCCGCTCTGTCCGTCCCGGTGGGCCACGACACGGCGGGCCTGCCGATCGGCATGCAGCTGCTCGGACGGCCCTTCGGCGAGCGGCAGCTGCTGCGAGTGGGCCACGCCTACGAGCGGACGCGACCCGCCCGATCGCTCGCGCCGACCGCCTGAGAGCGGTGTGCGGGCCGGACGGTTCCGGCCCGCACATATGCCGCTCGGCTCCGGTCGGGGTCAGGACCGGATGTCCGCGGCGAGGAGACCGGCGAGGGGCCCTGGCGCGGCCGTCGGACAGGCACGCTCCCCTTAAACGCAATAGCTGTGCTTTAAGGTGGAGTCATGAGTCGTAAGCCGATGGTGCGCCCCGGCGGGCGCAGTGCGCGGGTCCAGGCTTCGGTGCACGCCGCTGTCCGCGAGCTCCTGTCGGAGCGGGGCCGCGACGCGGTGACCGTCCCGCTGGTCGCCCAGCGCGCCGGAGTCACCCCCTCGACGATCTACCGCCGCTGGGGCGACCTTCAGGAGTTGCTGTCGGACGTCGCGGTGGAGCGCCTGCGGCCCGACACCGCGCCGGAGAGCCACGGCGACCTGCTGTCCGACCTGACGGCCTGGGCCGAACAGTTCCTCGACGAGATGTCGTCCCCCTCCGGCCGCGCCTACATCCGTGACGCGCTGCTCGGCGACCCGGACGGCGGCAACGCCGGTCAGTGCTCGGCCTACGCGGCCGAACAGGTCGACGTCATACTGGCCCGCGCGATCGGCCGCGAGGAGGACACTCCCGACGTCGAGACGGCGATGGACCGCGTGGTCGCCCCCATGATGTACCGCATCCTCTTCCGCCCGGCCGGACTCGACGCCGCGTACGCCCGTCGGCTCGTGACCGAGCTGCTCGACGCGGGCGAAGAACCCCCCCTCCCTTGATCCACATTCCTCGCGGCCCGCACTGGAGACCGCCCAGATTCACCGTTGCTCATGCCCGCGGGCCATCGCAGCTCGGGCGAGGCGAGGGCCTTCGGCCGGTGACGAGGGCCGTGGGGCTCACCGAACCGGCCGGTATACGGCGCCGTGGCGGCCACGGGCTTCTCGCCGGGGCTGGTGAGCCGCATGGGGTGTTCGACTCCGCCGGGGACCAGGAGTTCCAGGAAATGGAAACCCACAGTCGAGCCGATGTGTCCGCGCGGCGACATCAGGTCTGTGCCATGTCCACAAAACGCGAGTAGTGGCCCTGGAAGGCAACGGTGATCGTCGCCGTGGGGCCGTTGCGGTGCTTGGCCACGATCAGGTCGGCCTCGCCCGCACGCGGCGATTCCTTCTCGTAGGCGTCTTCGCGGTGCAGCAGGATGACCATGTCGGCATCCTGCTCGATCGACCCGGACTCACGCAGGTCGGAGACCATCGGCTTCTTGTCGGTGCGCTGCTCGGGACCACGGTTCAGCTGGGAGAGCGCGATAACCGGAACCTCCAGCTCCTTGGCCAGCAGCTTGAGGTTTCGGGACATGTCCGAGACCTCCTGCTGACGGCTCTCGGCACGCTTGGAGCCGCCGGACTGCATCAGCTGGAGGTAGTCGATGACGACCAGTTTGAGGTCGTTGCGCTGCTTGAGGCGGCGGCATTTGGCGCGGATCTCCATCATCGACAGGTTGGGGGAGTCGTCGATGTAGAGCGGGGCGGCCGAGACGTCCGGCATCCGGCGAGCCAGGCGGGTCCAGTCGTCGTCCGTCATGGTGCCGGAACGCATGTGGTGCAGCGCGACGCGCGCCTCGGCGGACAGCAGACGCATGGCGATCTCGTTGCGCCCCATTTCTAGCGAGAAGATGACACTCGGCAGGTTGTTCTTGATCGAGGCGGCCCGCGCGAAGTCCAGCGCGAGCGTCGACTTGCCCATGGCGGGGCGCGCGGCGATGACGACCATCTGACCGGGGTGCAGGCCGTTGGTCAACGAGTCGAAGTCCGTGAACCCCGTGGGCACACCGGTCATCTCGCCACTGCGCGACCCGATCGCCTCGATCTCGTCGAGCGCACCTTCCATGATGTCGCCGAGCGGCAGATAGTCCTCACTGGTGCGCTGCTCGGTGACGGCGTAGATCTCCGCCTGAGCGCGGTTGACGATCTCGTCGACGTCGTCGTCGGCCGCGTATCCCATCTGGGTGATCCGCGTACCTGCCTCCACCAGGCGGCGCAGAACGGCCCGCTCGTGCACGATCTCGGCGTAGTACGCGGCGTTCGCCGCCGTCGGCACGGTCTGGACGAGGGTGTGCAGATAGGAGGCACCGCCGACCTTGTTGATCTCGCCGCGCTTGGTGAGTTCGGCGGCGATCGTGATGGGGTCGGCCGGCTCACCCTTGGCGTAGACGTCGAGGATCGCCTGGTAGACCGTCTCGTGGGCCGGCTTGTAGAAGTCGTGGCCCTTGAGGATCTCGACGACGTCGGCGATGGCGTCCTTGGAGAGCAGCATGCCGCCGAGGACGGACTGCTCGGCGTCCAGGTCCTGCGGGGGCACCCGCTCGAAGGACGCTCCACCACCGTCCCACGCGGCGTTGTCCGGGCCGCGCTCGTGCTGGTCGTCGCGGCTGCGTCCCCCGTCACCGCGGCGGCGGGAAGCGGGCAGACGATCACTGGGACCGCTGTCGGCCCACGGGTCGTCCAAGGGCTCGGAAATGCTCACCGAGCCACCTCCTCCCGTCCGCCGAGCGGACCTCGCCGTGCTCCTCATTTCTACGGCACGGCACTGACAAATAAGACGCCCAACTCCGGTTCTGGCGCGTCGGTTTTGTGATGGTTCACAAGCCGGCGGTCGGAGCGGGCGCCGGACCACCGTAGGCCTGCGGGCACCGTCAGCCAATCTGGTTATCCACAGGTCATGTGGACGACGGGCCAGATGCTGTGGAGAAGTGGTCGAAACCTGTGCACGACCCGGTGGACAGCCCTGTGAACAAGCCCTCGCCTCCCCCTTGAGAGCACCTCTGATCTGCGGCTTCGTCGTCCACGCCCTGTGCAGAAGAAAAACTTTCCCCGTCGGACCAAGATCGCTCCGAACCGTACTCGGAAGCACACACGGCGAGACCAGAGGTAAGGGTCACAAAAGCTTTACATCTCTTACCTGTGGACGATTAGATTGGTGCTCATGACACAGGCTTCCGCGCGTTCCCGGACCGTCCGGCGTCGGCACGACCGCGAGATCATCGCTCTGGCCGTCCCGGCCTTCGGTGCGCTCGTCGCCGAGCCCTTGTTCGTCATGGCCGACAGCGCGATCGTCGGCCATCTCGGCACCGCACAACTGGCCGGTCTCGGCATCGCGTCGGCGCTGCTCACCACAGCCGTCAGCGTCTTCGTCTTCCTCGCCTACGCCACCACGGCGGCTGTGTCCCGCCGCGTCGGCGCGGGTGACCTGCCATCGGCGATTCGCCAGGGCATGGACGGCATCTGGCTGGCTCTGCTGCTCGGCGCCGCCGTCATCGCCGTCGTGCTGCCCACCGCCCCCTCCCTCGTGGAACTCTTCGGCGCCTCCGACACCGCGGCACCGCACGCCATCACCTACCTGCGGATCTCCGCCCTCGGCATCCCGGCCATGCTCGTCGTGCTGGCCGCAACCGGTGTCCTGCGGGGTCTGCAGAACACCCGGACCCCGCTCTACGTGGCCATCGCCGGTTTCATCGCCAACGCCCTCCTCAACGTCGCTCTCGTCTACGGCGTCGGCCTCGGCATCGCGGGCTCCGCCTGGGGCACCGTCATCGCCCAGTGCGGCATGGCCGCGGTGTACCTGTGGGTGGTGGTCCGCGGAGCCCGCCGGCACGGTGCGTCGCTGCGCCCGGATGTCGCCGGGATCAAGGCCTCCGCTCAGGCCGGGGTGCCACTGCTCGTGCGCACCCTTTCGCTGCGGGCGATTCTCATGATCACCACGGCCGTGGCGGCTCGCCTCGGCGACGCCGACATCGCGGCCCACCAGATCATCCTGTCCCTGTGGAGTCTGCTCGCCTTCGCCCTCGACGCCATCGCCATCGCCGGGCAGGCCATCATCGGACGTTATCTGGGAGCCGGTGACGCCCAGGGGGCTCGCGCCGCCTGCCGCAGGATGATCGAGTGGGGCGTCGCGGTCGGCGTCGTACTCGGTGTGCTCGTGGTGCTGTCTCGTCCGGTCTTCCTGCCCTTGTTCACCGGCGATTCCGCGGTGACGAACACGGCCCTGCCCGCTCTCCTGATCGTGGCCGCCTCGCAGCCCATCTGCGGGGTGGTCTACGTCCTGGACGGTGTTCTCATGGGCGCGGGCGACGGTCCGTATCTCGCTGGAGCGATGCTGCTGACCCTGGCGGTCTTCACTCCCGCAGCACTCCTCGTTCCGGCACTCGGAGGAGGACTCACCGCCCTGTGGGCTGCCATGACGCTGATGATGACGGTACGCCTGGTGACCTTGTGGCTGCGCACACGATCGGGACGGTGGGTCGTCACGGGTGCGACGCGCTGACCGTTTCACGTGAAACACGTCGTTTCACGTGAGGCGCAGCCAGGAGGACGAGGGTGAAAGCCCCGCAGCGCTGGAGCCCTGGAGCCCTGGAGCGCTGGAGCCCTGGAGCCCTGGAGCCCTGAAAGCCTCGCCCCTGAGTCCCGGGCACTGGGCCCCCGGCCTCAGGGTCGGGTCCCTTGGGCCATGGAGTCAGTAGAACGTGACCATGAAAGATGGGGCCGTACCCCCGGGCGGGAGGTACGGCCCCATCTCATCGCTTCGGCGAGAGCAGAGCTCAGGCCGCGACGACCTCGATGCTGACCTTGGCGGCAACCTCGGGGTGCAGACGCACGGACGTCTCGTGAGCGCCCAGCGTCTTGATCGGCGCGCCCAGCTCGATACGACGCTTGTCGACATCGGGACCACCGGCGGCCTTGATCGCCGAAGCGACGTCGGCCGGGGTGACGGAACCGAAGAGACGACCGGCGTCGCCGGAGCGGACGGCCAGGCGGACCTTCACGCCCTCGAGCCGGCCCTTGACCTGGTTGGCCTGCTCGATGGTCTGGATCTCGTGGATCTTGCGAGCGCGACGGATCTGCTCGACGTCCTTCTCGCCGCCCTTGGTCCAGCGGATGGCGAACTTCCGCGGGATCAGGTAGTTGCGAGCGTAACCGTCCTTGACGTCGACGACGTCGCCCGCGGCACCGAGGCCGGAGACCTCGTGGGTGAGGATGATCTTCATTGGTCGGTCACCCTTCCCTTATCGCGCGGTGGAGGTGTAGGGCAGCAGCGCCATCTCACGGCTGTTCTTCACGGCCGTGGCGACGTCACGCTGGTGCTGGGTGCAGTTGCCGGTCACGCGGCGGGCACGGATCTTGCCGCGGTCGGAAATGAACTTCCGCAGCATGTTCGTGTCCTTGTAGTCCACGTACGTGACCTTGTCCTTGCAGAATGCGCAGACCTTCTTCTTCGGCTTGCGCACAGGCGGCTTAGCCATGATGTCTCTCCTGTGTGATCAAGAAGTGTGGAGGGAGCCCGCCTAGAAGGGGGGCTCGTCCGAGTAGCCGCCACCGCCGCCGGAGCCGCCGCCGGGGCCGCCGCCCCAGCCGCCGCCACCCTGGCCGCCACCGCCCTGCTGGCCACCGGCGGGAGCGCCGGTCGCCCAGGGGTCGTCGGCCGGCGCGCCGCCGCCCTGCTGGCCGCCGCCGGGGCCGCCGCCCCAGCCGCCGCCACCCTGGCCGCCACCGCCGCCGTAACCGCCCTGGCCGCCGCGGCCCTGGCCCGAGGTCTTGGTGACCTTGGCCGTGGCGCTGCGCAGGCTGGCACCGACCTCGTCGACGTCCAGCTCGTAGACCGTGCGCTTGACGCCCTCACGGTCCTCGTAGGACCGCTGCTTCAGCCGGCCCTGCACGATGACGCGCATGCCTCGCTGGAGCGACTCGGCGACGTTCTCCGCCGCCTGGCGCCAGACCGAGCAGGTGAGGAAGAGGCTTTCGCCGTCCTTCCACTCGTTCGTCTGGCGGTCGAAGGTGCGGGGGGTCGACGCGACACGGAACTTCGCGACGGCCGCACCGGACGGGGTGAAGCGCAGCTCGGGGTCGTCGACAAGATTGCCGACGACCGTGATGACGGTCTCGCCTGCCATGGGGGAACCTCTCGGCGGGTTTGCTGCTGGCTGCTTGTGCTGCTACTCGGATCCCGGGATCGACTGAGCGGGAAGGCTCAGTGCATCTCGGGACGGAGGACCTTGGTCCGGAGGACCGACTCGTTCAGGTTCATCTGGCGGTCGAGCTCCTTGACGACCGCAGGCTCGGCCTGCAGGTCGATGACCGAGTAGATGCCCTCGGGCTTCTTGTTGATCTCGTACGAGAGACGACGACGGCCCCAGGTGTCGACCTTCTCGACCTTTCCGCCGCCGTCACGGACGACAGAGAGGAAGTTCTCGATCAGCGGGGAGACAGAACGCTCCTCGAGATCGGGGTCGAGGATGACCATCACCTCGTAGTGACGCATGTGGAACCCACCTCCTTCGGACTCAGCGGCCACGGTCGTTCCGTGGCAGGAGGGTTGCGATGCGTTGGCACCGGCATCAGCGAGTAAAGCAGGACCCACTGACAATCGGGCCTCCTCCGGAGAGGCGACCCGGCCGTGGCCGGCAGCAGACACCAGTGCAGAAGGTACAGAGTACCCGGCCATCCGCCTGCGGTTGAAATCCGGCTGCGAGGGGACACAATCGGTACTCAGCGGTCGTGAAGGGCGAAGACACACTGCCTTCGGCAGGAGGTTCCCCATGGCACAGATCACGCGGTCCCCCAAGCCCCGTACCGGATTGCTGGCCACCGACGGCAAACCGCACCCCCTCCAGGACACGCTGCTGGCCGTGACCCTGGTGCTGGGCGTGCTGGCCCTGGCCACCGCGGGCTTCCGCGGCCTCCACATCCTGACCTCCTGGGCAGGTCTGCTGGGTGTCCTGACCGGCGGATACGGCCAGTTCATCTCCGTGACCACGCGTGAACGCTTCGGCCTGGTGGTGGGGCTGGGCGCCTGCGCGCTCGGGCTGTTCTTCGGCATCAACCACGGCGGGCTCTTCGGCTGAGCCCCGGCGCCCGCCCATCCGCCGGCCACCCCTTCCGCCCACCTTCCCCCCGTACGCCGAACGGGGCGCTCACAGGGCGCAGTAGGCTTCGCGCGAGAGCCGGAGCCCCTGTACCCATGGGGACACACCAGCCCGAGGAGCGCCCCGAATGAGCCTGACCCTGAGGACCATCAGCCGCGAGCAGCATCTGGCCTACATCCAGAGCCTGCCGGCGGCGAGTCACATGCAGGTCCCGGCATGGGCGGACGTGAAGGCTGAATGGCGCTCGGAGAACCTCGGCTGGTTCGACGACCGGACCGGTGAGCTGGTCGGCGCGGGCCTCGTCCTCTACCGGCAGCTTCCCAAGATCAAGCGCTACCTCGCCTACCTCCCCGAGGGCCCGGTCATCAACTGGTTCGCACCGAACCTGCAGGACTGGATGGAGCCGATGCTGGCGCACCTCAAGCAGCAGGGCGCCTTCTCGGTGAAGATGGGACCGCCGGTGATCATCCGCCGCTGGGACGCCGTCTCCATCAAGAAGGGCATCCAGGATCCCGACGTCAAGCGCCTGCGCGACATCGAGGCCGACCACATCGAGCCGCGCGCCTTCGAGGTCGCCGACAAGCTGCGGCGCATGGGCTGGCAGCAGGGCGAGGACGGCGGCGCCGGGTTCGGCGACGTGCAGCCCCGCTACGTCTTCCAGGTGCCGCTTGCCAACCGCTCGCTGGAAGAGGTCCACAAGAACTTCAACCAGCTCTGGCGCCGGAACATCAAGAAGGCCGAGAAGGCCGGTGTCGAGGTCGTCCAGGGCGGCTACCACGATCTCGAGGAATGGCAGCGCCTGTACGAGATCACGGCCGTGCGCGACCACTTCCGGCCGCGCCCGCTGTCGTACTTCCAGCGCATGTGGGCGGCCCTCAACAACGAGGACCCCAACCGCATGCGGCTGTACTTCGCCCGGCACAACGGGGTGAACCTGTCGGCGGCGACCATGCTGGTGGTCGGCGGACACGTCTGGTACTCGTACGGCGCCTCCGACAACATCGGCCGCGAGGTCCGGCCCTCGAACGCGATGCAGTGGGCCATGCTCCGCGACGCCTACGCCCTGGGCGCCACCGTCTACGACCTGCGCGGCATCTCCGACTCGCTGGACGAGAGCGACCACCTCTTCGGTCTGATCCAGTTCAAGGTCGGCACCGGCGGGCAGGCGGCCGAGTACCTCGGCGAGTGGGACTTCCCGCTGAACAAGCTGCTCCACAAGGCGTTGGACATGTACATGTCGCGCCGCTGAACCCCCTGCTCATCCCTATCCCGCACCTCTGACAGCCACGAGAAAGGTCCCAGGTCCGGCCATGGCGCTCACCCTCTACGTCGACACCGCGCGCTGGCGGGCGCACCACAAGCACGTGCAGGAGCAGTTCCCCGGACTGGTCCCGGTCTGCAAGGGCAACGGCTACGGCTTCGGGCACGAGCGGCTGGCGGAGGAGGCCACGCGGCTGGGCTCGGACGTGCTGGCCGTCGGCACGACGTACGAGGCCGCCCGGATCAAGGACTTCTTCGGTGGCGACCTGCTGGTCCTGACGCCGTACCGGCGCGGCGAGGAGCCCGTTCCGCTGCCCGACCGGGTCGTGCGCTCGGTGTCGTCCATCGACGGCGTGTACGGCCTCGTGGGCGCGCGCGTGGTCATCGAGGTGATGTCCTCGATGAAGCGTCACGGCGTCAGCGAGCAGGACCTGCCGCAGTTGCACGCCGCCATAGAGAACGTCCGGCTGGAGGGCTTCGCCATCCATCTGCCGCTGGACCGCACCGACGGCTCGGACGCCGTCGAGGAGGTCATCGGCTGGATGGACCGGCTGCGCGCGGCCCGGCTGCCACTGCACACGATGTTCGTCAGCCACCTCAAGGCGGACGAACTCGCGCGGCTCCAGCAGCAGTTCCCGCAGACCCGCTTCCGCGCCCGGATCGGCACCCGGTTGTGGCTGGGGGACCACGACGCCACCGAGTACCACGGTGCGGTCCTGGACGTCACACGGGTCACCAAGGGCGATCGCTTCGGCTACCGACAGCAGAAGGCGGCCTCGGATGGCTTCCTCGTCGTCGTGGCGGGCGGTACGTCGCACGGGGTGGGGCTCGAGGCCCCGAAGGCGCTGCACGGCGTCATGCCCCGCGCCAAGGGCGTCGCCCGGGCCGGTCTGGCCACGGTGAACCGCAACCTCTCCCCGTTCGTCTGGGGCGGCAAGCAGCGCTGGTTCGCGGAGCCGCCGCACATGCAGGTGTCCATCCTGTTCGTGCCCGCGGACGCGCCGGAGCCGAAGGTCGGGGACGAACTGGTGGCCCATCTGCGGCACACCACCACGCAGTTCGACCGGATTCTCGACCGCTGAGCATCGCGCCGGCCGCGCACCCGACGGCAGCCGAAAGGCCGTACACGCAACAGCGTGTACGGCCTTTCGCAGAGCTTCCCGGCGCTGGCCCAGCGTCCATCCTGTTCGCTCAGGGCGAACTGCTTGTCGGCCGTCCCGCCCCCCACCGCACTCGGGAAGCCTCGGAACGGGCGGTGTGCCGGGGGGACTGAGCCGCGGGGCCGAGGAGGAAGACGTCTTCCGCCCCGTCGAGCACACCGCCCGACGGGTCGTCGTCGCCCGTCCGCCGGACCGGGTCCCGGTCCGGCAGCAGGATGTCGCGCACGACCATGACGCACAGGAACAGCGTGCCCGCCAGGTGCACGCCGATGGCCCAGTGGTAGCCGTCCGTGGGCAAGCCCTTGTGGGCATCGCCGCTGGTCGTGTAGGCGAGGTACATCCAGATGCCCAGGAAGTACACGACCTCGCACGCCTGCCAGATCAGGAAGTCACGCCACTTCGGCCGGGCCAGCGCGGCCAGCGGCACCAGCCACAGCACGTACTGCGGTGAGTACACCTTGTTGGTGAGGATGAACGCCGCGACGATCAGGAAGGCGAGCTGGGCGAACCGCGGGCGTCGGGGAGCGGTCAGCGTGAGCGCGGCGATGGCTCCGCAGCACAGCAGCATCAGGAGCGTGGCGAGTGTGTTGACGGTCTCGGTGCTGGGCGGATTGTCGGTGTTGTGGACCAGGATCAGCCAGAACGACCCGAAGTCCACGCCCCGTTCCTGGCTGAACGTGTA
Organism: Streptomyces sp. JK94; assembly: GCF_053613315.1. Taxonomy (NCBI): domain Bacteria; kingdom Bacillati; phylum Actinomycetota; class Actinomycetes; order Kitasatosporales; family Streptomycetaceae; genus Streptomyces; species Streptomyces sp. JK94. Next base: position 199,080 of record NZ_JBSICH010000007.1, read on the forward strand.
GAACTTCGACCAGCCGTCGAAAGCGAAGAGCATGACCGGCAGGTTCACCACCAGCCAGGCGACTGCCGCGCCTCCCAGAGCCTTCCCGAAGTCGCGCCACTTGCCCGCGCGCCAGCACAGGACGAGCAGCGGGCCGAGGATCAGGAAGGGGTAGAGCTTGGCGGCCGTGGCCAGGCCCAGCAGCACGCCGAAAGCCAGCGAACGCCCCCGCGACCACATCAGGACGGCAGCCGACGTCAGGGCGACCGCCAGCAGGTCCCAGTTGACGGTCGCGGTCAGCGCGAGGGCGGGTGCGAGGGCGACCAGCAGCCCGTCCCATGGACGCCGGGCGTGCGTGCGGGTCACACAGACGGCGATGACGGCCGCGCACGCCATGAGCAGCCCGGCGTTGACCATCCAGTACCACTGTTCCTGGTCCTGAACGCTGCCGCTGCCCGGCGTGAGCCAGGACGCGACCTCCATGAACACGCCGGTCAGCACGGGGTACTCGAGGTACTCCATGTCGCCGGGGAGCTTGTCGAAGTACGGCACGAGACCGTCGACGAACCCACGCCCCTGATAGAGGTGCGGAATGTCCGAGTAACACGCGTGCGTGTACTGGGAGCTGGCGCCGAAGAACCAGGCACCGTTGTAGCACGGTGCCTTCTGGACCAGACCGAGGGCGAACATGCCGATCGCCACGAGCACGATCACCCGCACGGGCGTCCACCAGGACGCCCCGAGCAGGGCACGCCGGCCGATGGGACCGCCGATCAGCTCACTGCCCGCCGCGGCGACCGTGTCCTCACTGGTCGGCTGTACGGGATCCGGGTCGCGCACGCTCGCTGGTGTCGATTCTGCACTGGGCATGGGGCACATCCTGCCGTACACACCTGGGAAGACGCCGGGGCCGCCGCACCCTAATGGATGCGGCGGCCCCTGTTTCACGTGCAACATGCGGGTGTTTCACGTGAAACACCCATCCGGGACGTTCTGGGGTCAGCCCTCCTGGCCCGCGATGAAGCCGCCGCCCGTCTGGTTGCCTCTGCTGTCGTCCTCTTCTTCCGTGCCGCTGGGCGACACCGAGGGTGACGGACTGCTTTCCGTGCCACCGTTCTCGTTGCCGGCGTTCTCACTGCCCTCGTTGTCGCCGTCCTCGCAGTTCCACTCAAAGACGCCGCAGGTGCTGCTCGGCGAGGGCGAGGGGCTGGTCCTGCTCTCACTGGGCGACGGCGACGGCGACGGGCTCGTCTCCTCCTCCGTTTCGGAGGGCGAGGGGGACGGGCTCGGCGGCGGGGTGTCGTTGATGATCTCGCCGATGGGCTCCGGCTCCGGGAACTTCGCCTTCGGCTTCCCCTTCAGCGCTTCCGACATGTAGTCCTGCCAGATCACGGACGGGAAAGAAGCACCGTGGATCTTCTCCTCGCCACCCGTCCCGTACATCTCCAGGAACTTGCGGTCCTTGAGAGTCTCGTCGTCCGGGTAGCGGAACATGCTGATCGCGGTCGACAGCTGCGGCGTGTAGCCGACGAACCAGGCGGACTTGTTGCCGTCCGTGGTACCCGTCTTACCGGCCACCTCTCGGCCGGGCAGCTGGGCGTTGGTGCCGGTTCCGTCCTCGACCACCGTCGTCAGGACGTCGGTGACGTTGTCCGCGACCTGTGAGGTGAACGCCTGCTTCGTCTCGACCTTGTGCGTGTAGATCGGGCCGCGCTTCGTCACCTTGGTGACCGAGAAGGGCTCGCGCTGCTCGCCGCTCGCCGCGAAGGTGGCGTACGAACCCGCCATGCGGATGGCGCTCGGATCCGAGACGCCGATGGAGAACGAGGGGTAGCCGGACCCCGCCAGGCTGCTCTCCAGCAGCCCCGCGTCGACGGCGGCTTCCTTCACCTTGTCCAGACCGACGTCCATGCCGAGCTGAACGAAGGCGGAGTTCACCGACTGCCGCATGGCCTCCCGGAGGTCGATCTTGTACTGCGGCGGCTCGCCGATCGACTCCTTGCCGTCATTCTCCTGACGCCACTGCTCACCCTTCTCGTTCTGCCAGATCGTCCCGTCGTAGTTGTTGATCTTCAGGTTGTTCTTGCCGCTGTAGAGGCTCTTCGGGGAGACGCGGGTGCGTTCGTCCTGGGCCTGGACCTCACCGCCCTCGGGATCACGCACACCCCACTTCATCGCCGCCGCCAGCACGAAGGGCTTGAACGTCGAACCGACCTGGGCCCCGGTCACGTCGGCGTTGTTGGTGAAGTGCTTGGTCGCGTCCTCACCGCCGTAGATGGCCTCGATGGCCCCCGTCTCGGGGTTGACGGACGCCCCGCCGAACTGGACGTGAGTGTCCGTCTCGGGCCGCTCCTTGGAATCGATGTTCTTCTCGTAGACCTTCTGGACCGCGGCTTCCAGGTCCTCGACCTTCTTCTTGTCGAAGGTCGTGTAGATCGAGTAGCCGCCCTTCTCCAGCTGCTGCTCCGTCACCCCGGCGTTCTTGATCACGGAGGACTTGGCCAGCCTGACGAGGTAGCCGATCTGCCCGCCCAGCTGCGTGTTCGACTGCGGGTTCTGCATCTCGGGGAGTTCGGTGTACTGAGCCCGCTTCTCCTGGCTCAGGTGCTCGTACTCGACCATCTTGTCGAGCGTGTCCTGCATCTGCCGCTGGGCGCGCTCGGTGTTGGCCTGAGCGGTCGCGTTCACCGGGTCGATGGAGGGCGAACCCGCCGGGTCGTAGTACGTGGCGCCCTTGAGCACCGCCGACAGGAAGGCGCACTGGCCCGGGTTGAGGTCGACGGCGTCGACGTTGAAGTACGCGCGAGCGGCCGCCTGGATGCCGTAGGCGCCGCGTCCGTAGTACGCGGAGTTCAGGTAACCCTCGAGGATCTTGTCCTTGGGCTCCTGGGCACCGACCTTGATCGATACGAAGATCTCCTTCACCTTGCGGGAGATCGTCTGCGACTGGTCGTTCAGCATCGCGTTCTTGACGTACTGCTGGGTGATGGTGGAGCCACCCTGCGTCTCGCCACCCTTGGCCATGTTGAACACGGCACGGGCGATGCCCTTGGGGTCGATACCGCTGTCGGAGTAGAAGGTCTTGTTCTCCTGGGAGATGACCGCGTTGCGCATCTCCAGGGGGATCTGCGCGAGATCGACGCTCTGGCGGTTGCGCTCGCCGCCCGTCGCGACCATCTGGCTGCCGTCGGCCCAGTAGTAGACGTTGTTCTGCGCCGTGGCCGCCTTGCCGGGCTCGGGTACGCCCACCATGGCGTAGGCGATGCCGGCGGCGGCCACCATGGTGCCGAAGAAGGCGACGCACAGCCCGGAGACGAGCTTCCAGGAGGGCATCCAGCGACGCCACCCGTCTTTGTCGCAGCGCGGGTAATCGATCATCCGCTTCTTGCCGGACGCAGCCGTACGGCGACCGGCTGCTCCACCCGCGCCGACGGCGGCGGTCCGCCGGCCTCCGCGACCCGGCTCGGCCGCTCTGCGGCGGCCGCCTCCACTCCGCTGTGTCGCGCGCCGGGCCTCGGCACGACTTCCGTACGGACGCTCCTCGCCGTCGTCCGGACCGTACGAGCCGGACGGAGACTCTGTGGCGCCCCGCGGTGCCGCACGGCGGCCGGAGGACGAGCCGGACTGGCCGCGTCGGGCCGCGGCACGTCCGCCTCCCTGCGGCTGCGGCGGTTTGCGACGGTGCTCGCTCATCGAACGACTACTCCTCGGGCAGGCGCACCTCTTGCGCACCTGGAAAAGGCGGCTGGTTTCCGGTCCCCCCGAAGTACGGATGCGGTCTCTCCCGCATTCACCCGTACTGCACCGGGGACAAGGACGCCCCCGGGCGTCACTCGGTTCCCGGTGGTCTGCATGGCGCACAGACTACGCACCGCCAAAACCCCCGAGCCCCGAAGTTCACCTCAAATCAGGCAACTTGCTCGCGATGAAACGTTGATGTGATCCCGCTCACCAGTCCACCCCTTGTCGCACGCGGAAGCTCGTTCTATCGTGCTGATGTATCGAGTCGATACATCAGCGCTGCATAAGGGCGAGAGGAGGCGACGATGAGCCGACGTTCCGGCATCCTCGAGTTCGCCGTACTCGGCCTGCTCCGCGAATCCCCGATGCACGGCTATGAGCTGCGCAAACGACTCAACACGTCACTGGGCGTATTCCGGGCGTTCAGCTACGGGACGCTCTACCCCTGCCTCAAGACGCTGGTCGCCAACGGCTGGTTGATCGAGGAACCGGGGAACGTCGACGAGACCGCCGCCTCCCTCACCGGACGGCGAGCCAAGATCGTCTACCGGCTGACGGCCGACGGCAAGGAGCACTTCGAGCAGCTCCTCTCCCAGACCGGCCCGGACGCGTACGAGGACGAGACGTTCGCCGCCCGCTTCGCATTCTTCGGGCAGACGTCGCGCGACGTACGCATGCGTGTGCTCGAGGGCCGGCGCAGCCGGCTGGAGGAGCGCCTGGAGAAGATGAGCGCCTCCCTGGCGCGCACCCGGGAACGCCTCGACGACTACACGCTTGAGCTCCAGCGCCACGGAATGGAGTCCGTGGAGCGCGAGGTGCGCTGGCTGAACGAGCTCATCGAGAGCGAGCGGGCGGGGCGGGACCTGCGGGGTTCCGCCGCGGAGGGGACCGCTCAACAGGACACGACATCTGGAGCGACGGGCGGCCTGCCCCGGCCGGGGGACGACCCCCGGCCGGATACGCCCGGCGACACCGCCACGTGAGCGCCCGGTCGGGGCCTCACTCGTACACACAGGGAGCAACCGGAATGGGTTCGGTTCGCGTAGCCATCGTCGGTGTGGGCAACTGCGCCGCATCGCTGGTGCAGGGCGTCGAGTACTACAAGGACGCCGACCCGGCGGCCAAGGTCCCGGGCCTGATGCACGTCCAGTTCGGCGACTACCACGTCCGTGACATCGAGTTCGTCGCCGCCTTCGACGTGGACGCCAAGAAGGTCGGCCTGGACCTCGCGGACGCCATCGGCGCCTCCGAGAACAACACCATCAAGATCTGCGACGTGCCGAACAGCGGCGTCCAGGTCCAGCGCGGCCACACCCTCGACGGTCTCGGCAAGTACTACCGCGAGACCATCGAGGAGTCCGCCGAGGAGCCGGCCGACATCGTCAAGGTCCTCAAGGACAAGCAGGTCGACGTCCTCGTCTGCTACCTGCCCGTCGGTTCCGAGGACGCGGCGAAGTACTACGCCCAGTGCGCCATCGACGCCAAGGTCGCCTTCGTCAACGCCCTCCCGGTCTTCATCGCCGGCACCAAGGAGTGGGCGGACAAGTTCACCGAGGCGGGCGTCCCGATCGTCGGCGACGACATCAAGTCGCAGGTCGGCGCCACCATCACGCACCGCGTCATGGCGAAGCTGTTCGAGGACCGGGGCGTGATCCTGGACCGCACGATGCAGCTGAACGTCGGCGGCAACATGGACTTCAAGAACATGCTCGAGCGCGACCGCCTCGAGTCGAAGAAGATCTCCAAGACGCAGGCCGTCACCTCCCAGATCCCCGACCGGGACATGGGCGAGAAGAACGTCCACATCGGCCCGTCCGACTACGTGGCCTGGCTGGACGACCGCAAGTGGGCCTACGTCCGCCTCGAGGGCCGCGCCTTCGGTGACGTCCCGTTGAACCTGGAGTACAAGCTCGAGGTCTGGGACTCCCCGAACTCGGCCGGTGTGATCATCGACGCCCTGCGCGCCGCGAAGATCGCCAAGGACCGCGGCATCGGCGGACCGATCCTGTCGGCGTCGAGCTACTTCATGAAGTCCCCGCCGGTCCAGTACTTCGACGACGAGGCCCGCACCAACGTCGAGAAGTTCATCGCCGGCGACGTCGAGCGCTGACGAGCACGGACTGCGGTCCGTCGGAGGTCCCCGGGTCGCATGACCCGGGGACCTTTCCCGTGTGTGAGGCTGTGCCCCATGGCCGTCGTCCGTGACCTGCGCGTCCTGCTGCGCCTGAAGGGTTTCCGGCGCCTGCTCGCCGTACGCCTGCTCTCCCAGGGAGCCGACGGCGTCTACCAGGTCGCGCTCGCCACCTACGTCGTCTTCTCCCCGGAGAAGCAGACCTCGGCCGCCGCGATCGCCTCGGCGATGGCGGTCCTGCTCCTTCCGTACTCCCTGGTGGGCCCCTTCGCCGGCGTCCTGCTGGACCGCTGGCGGCGCCGCCAGGTCTTCCTGTACGGCAACCTGCTGCGCGCCGTACTGGCGTCGATGACGGCCGTCCTGATGGCCGCCTCCGTGCCCGACTGGCTCTTCTACGTCTCCGCCCTGTGCGTCACGGCCGTCAACCGCTTCGTCCTCGCGGGTCTGTCCGCCGCACTGCCGCGCGTGGTCGACGACGAGCGCCTGGTGATCGCCAACTCGCTCTCCCCGACCGCCGGCACCCTCGCCGCGACGCTCGGCGGCGGCCTCGCCTTCGTCGTACGCCTCGTGATCGCCGACTCCGACGCCGCCGTGGTCCTGCTCGGGGCAGCCCTGTACGTGTGCGGGGCGCTGGCGTCGCTCACCATCGCCGTCGAACTGCTGGGGCCCGACCGCGTGCGGGTCGCCCCGCACCTGGCAACGGCACTCGCCGGTACCGCCCGCGACCTGGTGGCGGGGGTACGTCACCTCGCCGCCCCCGCGCGCCGGGAAGCGGCCTGGGCCCTCGCGGGCATGACGCTGATGCGGTTCTGCTACGGCGCCCTGCTGGTCATGCTGCTCATGCTGTGCCGCTACGCCCTGACCACGGACCCGGACGAGGGGCTCGCCCTGCTGGGGCTGGCGCTGGGCGTCTCCGGCGCGGGATTCTTCGCGGCCGCGGTGATCACCCCCTGGACGGCGGGGCGGCTCGGGCCGGGCCGCTGGATGGCCGTGTGCGCGGGCGCCGCCGCGGTACTGGTGCCGGCGCTCGGACTGCCGTTCGCCACCGTGCCGCTGCTCGCCGCGGCGTTCGTCCTGGGCCTGACGACACAGGGAGCGAAGATCGCGACCGACACGGTCGTGCAGTCCTCGGTCGACGACGCCTTCCGTGGCCGAATCTTCTCCGTCTACGACGTGCTGTTCAACGTCGCCTTCGTCGGCGCGGCCGGAGTGGCCGCCCTGATGCTGCCACCGGACGGCCGTTCCGTGACGCTGGTCGTGACGGTCGCGTCGATCTACGGAGGGGTTGCGGCGGCTATGGCCTGGTTTGAGCGCCAGTAAGTGTCACATCAGTGCCACGAAGCCCCGCTGGGCTACGGAGATGTCAGTGCGGGCCGGTAGCTTACGTGCGTCTTATTCGCGTCATGTTCGCGACACGCACCTATGTTTCCAGGGGGACCCCCAGTGACCACTCCGCCGACCCAGGGCAATCCGTTCGCGCAGGGCCAGCCGCAGGCTCCTCAGCAGCCCCAGGGGCAGAACCCCTTCGCTCAGGGGCAGCCCGGTTTCCCGCAGCAGTCCGGTCAGCCCGGCTTTCCCCCGCAGGGTGCGCCGTTCGCTCCGGTCCCGCCGCAGCCGGCCCGTCGCAGGATGAGCTTCAAGACGATCAAGAACATCGTCATCGCCGTAATCGTCGTGTGCGTGGCGGTCGGTGGTTACATCACCAGCCGCGACGACGCGGACCAGGCCGGCGTGGGCGACTGCCTGAAGTCCGCCTCGTCCTCCTCGGACCGCATGGAGGTCGTCGACTGCACCTCCACGGACGCCGAGGCGAAGGTCCTCAAGAAGATCAAGGGCCACTACACCCAGCTCACCGCCGAGTCCGCATGCCGACCGGTCGAGGGAGCCACCGGTTTCTACGCGGAAACGGGCGACGGGGCGGAGTTCCTGCTCTGCCTCGGCGACGTCTAATCTGACCTGCCGCGAGACGAAGGGGCGGTGTTTCACGTGAAACACCGCCTCTTCGCATAGCCAGCACCGCGGTCGTGTTTTCCATGAAACACAACCGCACGCCCCCCGCCCCCTTCTTAGCCCCCCCCCCCTTTAGCGCCGCCACCGCCGCGTCGCGCTCCATCGGCCCGTTCTCCAGGCGGAGCTCCAGCAGGTGCTTGTAGGCCTGGCCGACGGCGGGCCCGGGACGGACACCAAGGATCTCCATGATCTGGTTGCCGTCCAGGTCGGGGCGGATCGCGTCCAGCTCCTCCTGCTGCTGAAGCTGCGCGATCCGCTCCTCCAGTCCGTCATACGCACGGGAGAGCGCCGAAGCCTTGCGCTTGTTGCGGGTCGTGCAGTCCGAACGGGTCAGCTTGTGCAGCCGGTCGAGCAGCGGGCCTGCGTCCCGGACGTACCGACGGACCGCGGAGTCCGTCCACTCACCCGTGCCGTAGCCGTGGAAGCGCAGGTGCAGTTCGACCAGGCGTGAGACGTCCTTCACCAGGTCGTTGGAGTACTTCAGCGCGGTCATGCGCTTCTTCGTCATCTTGGCCCCGACCACTTCGTGGTGGTGGAACGAGACCCGTCCGTCCTTCTCGAAGCGACGTGTGCGGGGCTTGCCGATGTCGTGCAGCAGAGCGGCCAGGCGGAGGGTCAGGTCGGGCCCGTCGCCCTCCAGCGCCATCGCCTGTTCCAGGACGATGAGCGTGTGGTCGTAGACGTCCTTGTGCCGGTGGTGCTCGTCCCGTTCCAGGCGCAGATCCGGCAGTTCGGGCAGGACGTGCTCGGCGAGCCCGGTGTCGACCAGCAGGGAGAGTCCCTTGCGGGGGTGCGCGGAGAGGACGAGCTTGTTCAGCTCGTCGCGGACCCGCTCGGCCGAAACGATGTCGAGGCGCCCGGCCATGTCCTTCATGGCCTTCACGACCTCCGGCGCCACCTCGAAGTCGAGCTGCGCGGCAAAGCGCGCGGCCCGCATCATGCGCAGCGGGTCGTCCGAGAACGAGTCCTCGGGGGTGCCCGGCGTGCGCAGCACTCGGGCCGCCAGATCGTCGAGCCCACCATGCGGATCGATGAACCGTGACTCCGGCAGCGCCAGCGCCATGGCGTTCACGGTGAAGTCACGCCGGACCAGATCCTCCTCGATGGAGTCGCCGTACGACACCTCCGGCTTGCGCGAGGTGCGGTCGTACGCCTCCGAACGGTAGGTGGTCACCTCGATCTGGTAGCCGTCCTTCTGCGCCCCGACCGTCCCGAAGGCGATCCCGACCTCCCAGACGGCGTCCGCCCACGGACGCAGGATCTTCAGGACCTCCTGGGGGCGGGCCTCGGTCGTGAAGTCCAGGTCGTTGCCGAGCCGGCCCAGCAACGCGTCCCGGACCGAACCGCCGACCAGGGCGAGGGAGTACCCGGCCTCCTGGAAACGGCGGGCGAGATCATCGGCGACAGGGGCGACCCGCAGCGGTTCCCTCACCGCTCGGTGCTGCTCCTGGTTCAGGGCACTGGGGGTGACTTCGTTGGCGTTCGGCACAACAGAACAGAGTACGTGGCCCGGGAGGACACCGGCGCCCCCGTTGATCCCGCCCGAACACACCCGTCGCGCATCGCTCCCCTTATAGGCGCACATACGGGACAGCCTCGTCCGGTGGCGGATCTTGTGGCGTACACCGCGGCACTTCCCCTCACCGCGCATCGTTACCATGCGTGGACGCACATTCCGACGACCACTGACGACGACTAGGGACGGGCGAGCGCGTGGCCGAGGCGGCAGACTTCCAGGGGACCAGTCCCTCACCTGCCCGCCGGTGGCTACGGCGCACCACGGCACTGCTCGCCGGTGCGCCCCTGCTGACCGGCCTGGTGCACCTGCCGGCCGCGAGCCCGGCGCACGCCGACGGGCGGTCCTCCGCCAAGGCCGACGCGGAGACGGGTCCGGTGGACGTGGCGGTCGACTCGCTCACCCCCTCCGCACCCACGGCCGGGGACACGGTGACCGTGTCGGGCACCGTCACCAACCACGGCAAGCAGACGGTCACCGACGCCCACGTCGGCCTGCGCCTGGGAGCCGAGGTCAACACCCGCTCGGCCGTCGACGCGATCGCCAAGGACAGTGAGGACCTGCAGGGCGCCATCGCCCCGGAGATCGACGACAAGTACACCGCGAAGTTCTCCAAGCTCACCCCCGGCGTCGCCGAGCACTTCAACATCTCCGTGCCGGTCGACGACCTCGACCTCGGCGACGACGGCGTCTACGAGTTCGCCGTCTCGCTCTCGGGGGAGACCTCCGCACAGCCGTGGGAGCAGATACTCGGCATCCAGCGGACCTTTCTGCCCTGGCAGCCCGACGAGGCCGGCACCAGGACGAAGACGACGGCTCTGTGGCCGCTCGTCTCGACCACGCACATGGCTGCCGAGACGGGCCCGAACGAGGAGCAGACACCGGTCTTCCTCAACGACGACCTGGCCAAGGAGATCTCCCCCGGAGGCCGCCTGAACCAGATGGTGGCGCTGGGCAAGGACCTCGACATCACCTGGGTGGTCGACCCCGACCTGCTGGCCTCGGTCGATGCCATGACGGGCAGCTACCGCGTCCGGGACGGTGACAGGACGGTCGCCGGCACTCACCAGGCGGTCGCCAAGCAGTGGCTCGCGGAGCTGCGGGAGGCAGTGGCCGACGAGGAGGTCGTCGCTCTTCCCTTCGCCGACCCGGACCTGGCGTCCCTGGCCCACAACGGCACGGACGTCACCGGCTCCCTGAGTCAGCTGAAGGAGGCCACGGACGTCGTCTCCAACACGGTCCCGCCGATCCTCGGGGTGAAGCCGAGCACCGACTTCGCCTGGCCCGTGGAAGGGGCCGTCGACCGGTCGATCATCAAGGTCGCCACTTCCGCGGGCGCCGACAAGGTGATCACCCGCAGCGACAGCCTCCGGGAGACCAACGACCTGCCGTACACGCCTTCCGCGGCCCGCCCCATCGGCGGTGGCACGACGGCGGTCGTCGCGGACGCCCGGTTGTCCAAGGCGTTCGAGGGCGACCTGACGAAGGCCTCCGCCTCCACGCTCTCGGTGCAGCACTTCCTCGCCCAGAGCCTGGCGCTGGGCCTCCAGACCGGCAAGCAGCGCACCGTCGTCTTCGCTCCGCAGCGCACGCCCTCCGGCAGCCAGGCGCGTGCGATGGCCGAGGCGCTGCGGGCACTGCAGGACGGCACCTGGTCCGAGTCCCAGAAGCTGGCCGCGACCGCCGCGGCCAAGCCGGACCCGGACGCCACCACGACGGTGCCGGGAACCTCCTCCTACCCCTCGGCGCTGCGCGAGAAGGAGCTGCCCAGGTCGGCGTTTGTGGAGACGGCGCAGACGCAGGACGCGCTCGACAACTTCAAGGTCGTCCTGTCCGACCCGTCCCGGGTGGTGACCCCCTTCGGGCGTGCCCTGAACCGCGAGATGTCCGCGTCGTGGCGAGGCCGTGCCGCCGAGGCCGGCTCGTTCCGCGCCGGCGTGAAGTCGTACCTGGACGGGCTGACCGGCCGGGTGCGACTGATCGACAAGTCGGAGACGAAGCTCTCCGGCCGCAGTGCCACGATCCCCGTGACGGTGCAGAACAACCTGGTGCAGGACGTCGGGCCCCTGGTCCTGCGGCTCACCTCGATGAATCCGACCCGCCTGGAGATCGGCGGCGCCGACTACGAGGAGCAGCCGATCTCGGTCTCCGGCGGCCACAGCCAGTCGGTGAAGTTCACCACATCGGCCAACGCCAACGGCCGGGCGACGGTGATCGCCCAGCTGTACACGATGGACGGGCGGAAGTACGGCGCCCCCGTCGCCTTCGACGTGAAGGTCACCGAGATCACGGCTACCGTGATGCTCGTCATCGGCGGCGGTGTCCTGCTGCTCGTCCTCGCCGGCTTCCGGATGTACACGCAGCGCAAGCGCGCCGCGGCCCGTGAGGACGAGAAGAGCGTCCCGGACGGCACGGAGGAGTCGGAGGAGCCGGACGAGTCGGAGGGCTCCGAGGTCTCCGAGAGCTCCGGGGAGGGCGCGGAGAACCCGGAGGGCTCCGACGGACGTCTCACGGAGGGGTCCGAGGCACACCGCCGGACAGACGCCCCGGAGCAGCCGAGTGACCCGACGCCGGACACCGCAGCGGAAAGCGCCGACCCGTCCGGCACGGGTGAGAGAGTGGACCGTTGAGGATGTCGTGGCCGGTCGGCCCGGGACGATGAGGTGGGGTAACCATGAACGCGCCGTACGACGGTGACCGCGGTCAGGCCGTGGACGGCTCGGGTCACGGGGGCCCGCCTCCCGACCCCGGCCAGACGCCGCCGCAGCCGCCCGCGGACATGTACCTCCAGGACGCCTACGACCAGGATCCGTACCGGGCGCAGGACCTCTCCGCCCAGGACCCGGTCTCCGAGGCGCTCTACGACCGTGCCGCGCACCCGCCACCGCCGCCGGGCACGTACCCTCCGCAGCAGCCGCTGTACTCCCAGCCCTCCCCGTCGCCCCACGCGCCCGACCCGCGGGTCTGGGCGCAGACGCCGGCTCCCGAGCCGGCGGGCCCGACGCAGTACCTCCCCTACGGCGACGATCCACGGACCACCCAGTTCGTCGGCGTCGACGACCTGGTCACCCAGGCCGGTGAGCAGCGCCACGAGCCGGACGCCTTCGTCCACCTCTTCCGCGATCAGCAGCAAGGTGGCGGCCACCCCTCGTACGACGACCACGCATCCGTACCCGCTCCCGCCCCGGCACCGGGGCAGCACGGCGGGGCGCCGGCGCCCGGGCAGTACGGCGGAATGCCGGGACCGGGCCGGCCCGGCGGGCACCAGGGACCCGATCCGTACGGGAACGCGGCGGCGCACGGCCAGTACGGCGGCCCGGCGCCGGCCCCCGGGCAGCACGCTGCGCCCGCTCCGGGCCAGTACGCCGTGGCTCCCACTCCGGAAGCGGCCGAGGCCCCCCTCCAGGAACCCGAGCCCGCCGCGCCGGCCACGGCGTCCAAGAAGGGCGGACGGGCGGGGGGCCTGCTGAAGTCGAGCGCCGTGATGGCCGCGGGCACGATGGTGTCGCGGCTCACCGGGTTCGTCCGTTCGGCGCTGATCGTCTCCGCGCTGGGCGTCGGTCTGCTCGGCGACACCTTCCAGGTCGCCTACCAGCTGCCGACCATGATCTACATCCTCACCGTCGGCGGCGGGCTCAACTCGGTCTTCGTACCTCAGCTCGTGCGGGCCATGAAGGAGGACGAGGACGGTGGCGAGGCCTTCGCCAACCGCCTGCTGACCCTCGTCATGGTGGCGCTCGGCGCGCTCACCGTGATCACGGTCTTCACCGCACCACTGCTGATCCGGCTGCTGTCCAACCCCGTCGCCAGTGACCCGGCCGCCAACGAGGTCGGCATCACCTTCGTCCGCTACTTCCTGCCCTCGATCTTCTTCATGGGCCTCCACGTGGTGATGGGGCAGATCCTCAACGCCCGCGGCCGGTTCGGCGCGATGATGTGGACCCCGGTCCTGAACAACATCGTCATCATCGTGACCCTGGGCTTGTTCATCTGGGTCTACGGAACCGCGGAGACCTCGGGGATGAAGGTGACGAGCATTCCGCCGGAGGGCGAGCGGCTGCTCGGCATCGGGGTGCTGCTGGGCCTCATCGTGCAGGCCCTGGCCATGATCCCGTACCTGCGGGAGACGGGGTTCCGGATCCGGCCGCGCTTCGACTGGAAGGGCCACGGGCTCGGCAAGGCGGCCAAGCTCGCCAAGTGGACGGTCCTGTTCGTCCTCGCCAACCAGGCGGGCGCCATGATCGTCATCCAGCTCTCCACGGCAGCGGGCAAGGCCTCGCCCGTCGACGGAACCGGCTTCGCCGCCTATGCCAACGCGCAGCTGATCTGGGGGCTGCCGCAGGCCATCATCACCGTCTCCCTGATGGCCGCCCTGCTGCCCCGTATCTCCCGTTCGGCGTCCGAGAACGACGGCGGGGCGGTCCGGGACGACATTTCCCAGGGGCTGCGCACCACAGCCGTCGCCATCGTTCCCGTCTCCTTCGGGTTCGTCGCGCTCGGCATCCCGATGTGCACGCTCATGTTCGGCTCCTCGGGTACCAGTGAGGCCACCAACATGGGCTACATGCTGATGGCCTTCGGTCTCGGTCTCATCCCCTACTCGGTGCAGTACGTTGTCCTGCGCGCCTTCTACGCCTACGAGGACACCCGGACGCCCTTCTACAACACCGTCATCGTGGCCGTGGTCAACGCCCTGGCCTCGGGACTGTGTTACTTTCTGCTGCCCTCGCGCTGGGCCGTCGTGGGCATGGCGGCCTCCTACGGCCTCGCCTACGTGATCGGGGTGGGGATCGCCTGGCGCAGGCTGCGCAATCGGCTCGGCGGGGACCTGGACGGCGCACGGGTGCTGCGGACGTACGCCCGGCTGTGCATCGCGTCCGTTCCGGCCGCCCTGCTCAGCGGTGCGGCCTGCTACGCGATCAGCAAGGCGCTCGGCCAGGGCGCCGTGGGGTCGTTCGCCGCGCTGCTGGCCGGCGGGCTGCTCCTCTTCGCCGTCTTCTTCGTCGCCGCCCGTCGCATGCGCATCGAGGAAGTGAACTCACTGGTCGGCATGGTGCGCGGGCGCCTGGGACGCTGAGGCCTGGGGTAGGCGCACAACCATCGTCCGCCCCCGTGTGTCGTGCATAGCGGCGGACTGTGGGCACAATTGGGTTCGGCGTCGGACTGCGCGCATCGGAGTCGGTCGGCGCGCATCGAATGGGGAGGCAGGAACGGCGGTGGCGGAACGGAGCACAGCTGCCGTCGACGTGGCAGACAACAGTGGTGACGAGCCGCTGACCGCACAGGCGGACCAGTCCACGGCCGACGAGGTGGCCAACAACCGGGAGCGGGACACGGACAGCGACGAGGCACAAGGGAGCCCCACGAGCGAGGACGCCGGCAAGACCTCGCCTCCCGAACTGCACAGCGGGCACAAGCTCGCCAGACGCTACCGCCTCGAGGAATGCGTCACCCGTCTGGACGGCTTCAGCAGTTGGCGGGCCGTCGACGAGAAGCTGCGTCGCGCCGTCGGCGTCCACATCCTTCCGTCGGACCACGCGCGCGCCCGCTCCGTGCTGGCCGCGGCGCGGTCCTCCGCCCTGCTCGGCGATCCCCGCTTCGTCCAGGTCCTCGACGCCGTCGAGGACAACGACCTGGTCTACGTCGTGCACGAGTGGCTCCCCGACGCCACCGAACTGACCGCGCTTCTCGCCTCCGGACCGCTGGAGGTGTACGACGCCTACCAGATGGTCAGTCAGGTCGCGTCCGCCATGGCGGCAGCACACCGGGAGGGTCTCGCCCACCTGCGTCTGAGCCCGACCGCGGTTCTGCGGACGTCGACGGGCCAGTGGCGGATCCGCGGCCTCGCCGTCAACGCCGCGCTGCGCGGCATCAGTTCCGACTCCCCCCAGCGCACCGACACCGAGGCCATCGGTGCCCTCCTGTACGCCACGCTCACCCAGCGCTGGCCCTACGAGAGCGACGCACACGGCCTGGCCGGCCTGCCCAAGGACATCGGACTGATCCCGCCGGACCAGGTGCGCGCGGGCGTCCACCGCGGGCTGTCCGAACTCGCCATGCGGGCCCTCGCCAACGACGGCGCGACCGCCTCCCGCCACGAGTCGCCGTGCACGACACCGGAGGAGCTGGTGAAGGCGATCGGGGAAATGCCCCGTATCCGCCCGCCGGAGCCGGCCTACACAGCCCCGCCCACCTACCCGCGCGCGGCCTACCAGCAGGGCGCCTACGGCCGTCCGGCGCCGCATCCCGGTGTCACCCAGTCGGTGCCGGCCCCACCACCGCCGCTCCAGAGCCCTACCGGCAAGGCGCTGAAGTGGGGCGTCTCCGCTCTGCTCATCGCCGCACTCGGTCTGGGCAGCTGGCAGCTCGCGGACGCGCTCATGGAGCGGGGCGGCAAGGCCGACGACCAGAACCAGACGCAGACGGTGGACGGCGACGACAAGAACGACCAGCAGCCCAGGCCGGTGAAGCCGATCGTCGTCCAAGGGGCCCAGGAGTATGTCGCCTCGGGTGAGGCCCAGGCTCCGGGAGACGTCGCCAACACCTACGACGACGACACCTCCACGTACTGGCGGACGAAGCGGTACAACGAGGGTCCGGTGCTCGCGCCGTACAAGCCCGGTGTCGGCATCGTCTACGACCTCGGCTCGCCGCAGGAACTCTCTGCGGCGTCGATAGACCTCCGGTACAGCGGTGATCACACGACCGCGCACCTCTATGCCACCGACTCCCTGTCTCCGTCGACGGGGATCGAGGGAATGCAGGAGATCGGGAGCACCACCACCAGTGGCACTTCGCTCACCATCAAGGCGTCGAAGCCGGTGAAGAGCCAGTACGTCCTCCTGTGGGTCACCGCCGTGCCGAACGCACCGTCCGACGGTTACAGCGGGTCCGGCTACAAGCAGGCCATCACCGACGTGACGTTCAAGGGCTGAGGGCCCGCCGGCCGAAGGGGGAGGGGTCCGATGGCAGACGGCACCGTCCACGGCGACGTCAGCGACCGGGACCTCCTCGCCCTCCATGTCGAAGGTGACCCCGAAGCCTTCGGCGAGCTCGTACGCCGTCACCGCGACCGGCTCTGGGCCGTGGCCCTGCGGACACTGGGAGACCGCGAAGAGGCCGCCGACGCCGTTCAGGACGCCCTCGTCTCCGCCTACCGGGCCGCCCACACCTTTCGCGGCCAAGCGGCCGTCACGACCTGGCTGCACCGGATCACGGTGAACGCCTGTCTGGACCGCGCCCGCAAGGCTGCCTCCCGGAAAACCGCTCCCGTCGACGACACCGAACGCCTGGAGCAGCTCCTGGAGCCGCATGAGTCGGCGTCGGCACCCGCCGAGCGCAACGACCTGCACCGCCAACTGCTGGCCGCTCTGGCCACCCTTCCCGCCGACCAGCGGGCGGCCCTCGTCCTCGTGGACATGCAGGGCTACCCCGTCGCCGAGGCCGCGCGCGTCCTGGACGTGCCGACCGGAACGATCAAGAGCCGGTGCGCTCGTGGCAGAGCGAGACTCCTGCCGCTGATCACCCACCTGCGCCCGGACGGCAGCGGCGAGGACAGAAAGCCTGGCGCGGAACGGAACCGGCCGCAGGAGACATCCGTCCCACCCGCAGCGGGACCCGACCGTGCGGGTCCCCCGGATGCGGACCCGAGCGATTCAGCCGCAGTGAAGGGCGGAGGTGGACGAGCGTGACGTCGTCGACGACAGACATGGCCGGGCATCCGGACGTCACCGAGATCTCCGACCTCGCCGAAGGCCTCCTTCCGCCCTCGCGGACCACGGAAGTACGAGGGCACCTGGAGACCTGCGAGCCCTGCGCGGACGTCTACGCGTCACTGGAGGAGATCCAAGGACTGCTCGGAACGCTCCCGGGGCCGACGCGGATGCCCGCCGACGTGGCCGGCCGTATCGATGCCGCCCTCGCGGCGGAGGCGCTGCTGAGCGCATCCGCGCCCGAGCCCCCGGAGCAGATGGCCACCGCTATGTCGCCCGACGGCGGGGACGACGTCAGCGACGGCCCACGACACGTTTCACGTGAAACACCGGCGTCCGGCAGCCGACCCGCCGGTCACGCTCGCGCCTCCTCCGTCGGCCCGGGCCGCAAGGACCGTCGGCGAGGCGGACGGCGCCGGATCGCCGTCCTCAGCGCGGTGGCCGCCGCTGCCGTCCTCGGGCTCGGTTCCGTGATCGTCTCCTCAGTAACCGGGGAGAGCCCGTCCGACGGCACGGCACTCGCGGACACCTTCTCCGAGGGGAAGCTGAAAGCAGAGGTCACCGCCCTCGTCGACGAAGAGCAAGGCGCCCAGAACGGGCCGCGTTCGCCGCGCAGCTTCGGGATGGAGTCCGAGACCGGTGCGGAGAACCACGTGTTCAAGCAGCCGACGGTGCCCGAGTGCGTGCAGCAGGGCATCGGTCGTGACGACGCGGCGCTCGCCACGAAGGAGGGCGTCTACAAGGGCAAGGAAGCGCTGCTCGTGGTACTGCCCAATGCCTCCGACGACAGAGCGGTGACCGCCTACATCGTCGAGTCGAGCTGTGTGGATCAGCCCTCCCTCGGTGAGGGCGAGGTTCTTCTGAAGCACTCCTACGCGCGTTCCTGAGCACCGGGCGAGCACCGATCTCCGTTCCTCTTCCCGCACCGCCCGGACACTCGGCCCCGTGTGCCCGGGCACAGCGGGAATGCACGCCCCGTAGGATCCGTTGGGTGGGGTGAGAGTTCCGAGAGAAGCTCCACCCGGCCCTGAAGACGCAGTCCAGAGACGAGGAATGAAGCCGTGAGCGACGTCCGAAACGTGATCATCATCGGCTCCGGGCCCGCCGGCTACACGGCGGCGCTCTACACCGCGCGCGCGTCCCTGAAGCCGCTGGTGTTCGAGGGTGCCGTCACCGCGGGCGGAGCACTGATGAACACCACCGAGGTGGAGAACTTCCCTGGCTTCCAGGACGGCATCATGGGCCCCGAGCTCATGGACAACATGCGGGCCCAGGCGGAGCGCTTCGGCGCCGAGCTGATCCCGGACGATGTCGTCGCCGTCGACCTGACCGGTGAGATCAAGACCGTCACCGACACCGCCGGCACGGTCCACCAGGCCAAGGCCGTCATCGTCACCACCGGCTCCCAGCACCGCAAGCTGGGCCTGCCGAACGAGGACGCCCTGTCCGGGCGCGGCGTCTCCTGGTGCGCGACCTGTGACGGCTTCTTCTTCAAGGACCAGGACATCGCCGTCATCGGCGGCGGTGACACCGCGATGGAGGAGGCCACGTTCCTCTCCCGCTTCGCCAAGTCCGTGACGATCGTCCACCGCCGTGACACGCTGCGCGCCTCCAAGGCGATGCAGGAGCGCGCCTTCGCCGACCCCAAGATCAAGTTCGTCTGGGACAGCGAAGTGGCCGAGGTGCAGGGCAACCAGAAGCTGTCCGGCCTGAAGCTGCGCAACGTCAAGACCGGCGAGCTCTCGGACCTGGCGGTGACCGGCCTGTTCATCGCCATCGGCCACGACCCGCGTACCGAGCTCTTCAAGGGCCAGCTGGACCTGGACCCGGAGGGCTACCTGAAGGTCGAAGCTCCGTCGACCCGTACCAACCTCACCGGTGTCTTCGGCGCCGGTGACGTGGTCGACCACACCTACCGCCAGGCGATCACCGCCGCCGGCACCGGCTGCTCCGCCGCACTCGACGCCGAGCGCTTCCTCGCCGCGCTCAGCGACGAGGACAAGGCCGAGCCCGAGAAGACCGCCGTCTGACCCCGTTCCTCCCCACGCACGCACCAACCAGTTAAGGAGCCCGCCGTGGCCGGCACCCTGAAGCAAGTGACCGACGACTCCTTCGAGCAGGACGTCCTCAAGAGCGACAAGCCCGTCCTGGTGGACTTCTGGGCCGCCTGGTGCGGCCCGTGCCGCCAGATCGCGCCGTCCCTCGAGGCGATCGCCGCCGAGTACGGCGACAAGATCGAGATCGTCAAGCTGAACATCGACGAGAACCCGGGTACGGCTGCCAAGTACGGCGTCATGTCCATCCCGACGCTGAACGTCTACCAGGACGGCGAGGTCGCCAAGACCATCGTCGGTGCCAAGCCGAAGGCCGCGATCGTCCGCGACCTCGAGGACTTCATCGCCGACTGACGTTTCACGTGAAACAGAAGGGGCCGACCCGGATGGGTCGGCCCCTTCTGTCACCGCGTTGCTCGACACCATGCCGCCGCTACAGGGGCCGCAACGCCGGCTCCTTCTGAACGGCTCCGAGCAGGCGGTCCAGGGCCATCTCCACATCTTCCTTCCAGGACAGTGTGGACCGGAGATCCAGCCTCAGCCGCGGGTGGCTCGGATGGTGCCGGACCGTCTTGAAGCCCACGGCCAGCAGATGGTCCGCCGGAAGGACACAGGCGGGCTCCTTCCAGCGAGCATCCCCGAACGCCTCGATCGCCTTGAAGCCCCGGCGCAACAGATCTTTGGCGACCGTCTGCACCATCACCCGGCCCAGCCCCTGCCCCTGATAGCCCGGCATTACGAGCGCGGTCATCAACTGCACCGCGTCAGGCGAGACGGGGCTGGTGGGAAATGCCGTCGAGCGCGGCACGTACGCCGGGGGCGCGTAGAGGACGAAGCCCACCGGCACCTCGTCGACGTAGACCACGCGGCCGCATGACCCCCAGTCCAGCAGGACGGCCGAGATCCAGGACTCCTTCTCCAGGGCCGCCGTACCCGTGTTTACTGCGGTTTCGCCGCTGACAGGGTCCAGCTCCCAGAAGACGCACGAGCGACAGCGTTGGGGAAGGTCCTGAAGATTGTCCAGCGTGAGCGGTACGAGCCGGCGCCCCATGAAGGCTGTTCCTCGCTTCCTTCGCCCGCGGCGATGCGGGCGGCCGTCAAAGCGGTCCGTTCCCTGAGCAGGCTGCCGAAGAACCCACCGACCGCGGCCAGCCCCAAGCCCACGCTCACCAGTCCGGTGCGGCTCAACATGCGCATGGCTCCTGCCTTCCTCTGCGAGGTACCGCCAGGTGATCGCGCCATCCCGCTCGCATCGTATCCACGATGCCGCGGCCCCGACACCGACGCAAAGCAAAGGGCGGAGCGTGTCCGGTACGCACCGCACACGCTCCGCCCCGTCGGCAGGTGGGGCACCGTCAAGGCGTCCACCTGCCCGAGTTTCAGGAGTCGCGCTCTTCCGCTTCGTCCTCCACCAGACTCTTCTGCAGCACGGGGCCCTCACCGGGAGCGAGGCTCCCAAGAATCCGCTCAAGGTCCTCCATGGAGGCGAACTCCACGGTGATCTTGCCCTTCTTCTGACCGAGATCGACCTTCACCCGCGTCTCGAAGCGGTCCGAGAGCCGTGTCGCCAGGTCGGACAGTGCCGGCGACACCAGGGAGCCGGCCCTCGGGCCCTTGGCTCGTTGCGGCTTCTGCGGCCGGGAGCCCATCAGGGTGACGATCTCTTCGACCGCCCGCACCGAGAGTCCCTCGGCGACGATCCGGTGCGCCAGCCGCTCCTGCTCCTCCGAGTCCTCGACGGACAGCAGCGCCCGGGCATGACCGGCGGAGAGCACTCCGGCAGCCACCCGGTTCTGGACCTTTGGGGACAGCCTCAGCAACCGCAGGGTGTTGGAGACCTGAGGACGCGAACGACCGATGCGGTCAGCCAACTGGTCATGCGTGCAGTTGAAGTCCTTGAGCAGCTGGTCGTAGGCCGCAGCTTCTTCCAGCGGGTTCAGCTGGGCCCGGTGCAGGTTCTCCAGCAACGCGTCCAGAAGAAGCTTCTCGTCCTCCGTGGCTCGCACGATCGCCGGAATGGCTTCCAGACCGGCCTCACGGCAGGCCCGCCACCGGCGCTCACCCATGATCAGCTCGTAGCGCCCCGGCCCCACCTGCCGGACGACGACCGGCTGGAGGAGACCGACTTCCTTGATGGAAGTGACCAGCTCGGCCAGGGCACCACTGTCGAAGACCACACGCGGCTGATGCGGGTTCGGCGTGATGTCGTCGAGCGGGATCTCGGCGAAGTGGGCCCCCGGGGGAGCCGCGGAGGCATCCGCGCCACCCCATACCGACGGCTCCTCTGTTTCACGTGGAACCGGCGGCAGCGTGGTCACCTTCGCCGCAGCCACACCACGGTCGGTCGGCAGCAGAGGCACCGCCCCGGGGGATGCGGAAGCCGCATTCCCCAGCGCCGCCGAAGCCACCGACTTTTCCGTCGGAGCATTGGGGATCAGTGCGCCCAGACCTCGGCCCAGCCCCCTCCGTCGCTCACTCACTGAGTCCCCTCCACCATGCTCGGGTCGTTCTGTGCACCGATGTGGGCGTGCGTCGCTTCATAGCTGACACCCACTCCCTTCAGCGCGATTTCGCGTGCCGCCTCCAGATAGGAGAGGGCACCGCTCGATCCTGGATCGTAGGTCAGTACCGTCTGCCCGTAGCTCGGAGCCTCGGAGATACGGACCGAGCGGGGGATGCTCGTGCGCAGCACCTCGTCGCCGAAGTGGCTGCGGACCTCGTCGGCGACCTGAGACGCGAGTCGCGTCCGGCCGTCGTACATGGTGAGCAGGATCGTCGACACATGCAGGGTGGGGTTGAGATGTCCCCGGACGAGGTCGACGTTGCGCAGCAGCTGCCCCAGTCCCTCCAGTGCGTAGTACTCGCACTGGATCGGAATGAGCACCTCTTGGCCTGCGACGAGTGCGTTGACCGTCAGCAGCCCCAGGGAAGGCGGGCAGTCGATGAGGATGTAGTCCAGCGGCTGCTCGTACGCCTGGATCGCCCGCTGAAGTCGGCTCTCCCGGGCCACCAGAGACACCAGCTCGATCTCCGCACCGGCGAGATCGATCGTGGCGGGTGCACAGAAGAGACCTTCGACGTCGGGGACCGGCTGGACCACCTCCGAGAGCGGCCTGCTGTCGACCAGCACGTCATAGATGGATGGGACGTCGGCGTGGTGGTCGATGCCCAGCGCGGTGGAAGCGTTGCCCTGCGGATCGAGATCGACGACCAGGACCCGGGCGCCGTGCAGGGCGAGCGACGCGGCCAGGTTGACGGTCGTCGTCGTCTTGCCCACTCCGCCCTTCTGGTTGGCGACCACCATGAGCCTGGTCTGCTCCGGACGGGGCAGACCCTCGCCGGCGCGCCCCATAGCCTCCACCGCCAGTTGGGCAGCACGACCGATCGGTGTGTCGTCCATCGGAGGCGGTGTTTCACGTGAAACATCCGCCCCCATCGACTCGGTACGGGGACCGGGGACCGGATCGGTCATCGGTCCCGCGATATTGGCGTCGGACCGCAAGGATTCACTCTCCTCGACTTCAGGCTCGCAATGAACAGAGCCTCCCATGCCTTCGGGGTCATGAACCAGTGAGGTCTGGTCTTCTGTGGAGAAATCCACCTCTGTGGACAACTCCTTGCCCTCTCCCAGCGACCCGAGAGGCCTTCGGTCGCGGGGGTCGGCCGCAGCGCGGCCGCGACTGATGATGCCGTGCAGCAGTGAGCGACGTTTCACGTGAAACACGATGCACAGCGTCCGATGCCGAACAGACGCGACACTCCGGCATGCAGGTGTTTGGCAGGCTGTGTGGAGTAGGGGCGGCCATCATCACGCAGGAACACTGCCGATTCGCACTGCGCCCCACCTCAAGGGCTATCCGCGCCTCCGCCTCGCCCGTCCCGTCCGGGCCGCCTTGGCACGCTTGGCGGCGAACCGCACACCACCGGGGCTCTCCCCGACCTCGACCCGCACCACGGTGGACATGGGTTCCACCACGCCTTCACCGACATGCAGGATGGACGTCCCCACCGCGCCCAACTTGCTCAGCGCGGTAGCCGCGGACTTCAGCTCCTCCTCAGCCGTATCGCCCTTGAGAGCGAGCATCTCGCCGTATGGACGCAGCAGCGGAATCCCCCACGTGGCCAGGCGGTCAAGCGGAGCAACGGCACGAGCCGTCACCACATGCACCGGCTGCATCGTGCCCATGACCTCCTCGGCCCGGCCCCGCACCACGGTGACATGGTCCAGGCCCAGCAGCTCCACCACCTCCATCAGGAAGTTCGTGCGTCGCAGCAGCGGCTCCAGAAGAGTGATCTTCAAATCGTCCCGCACCAGCGCCAGCGGGATCCCGGGGAGGCCGGCACCCGAGCCGACGTCACACACGGTGACGCCTTCGGGCACGACCTCCGAGAGCACCGCGCAGTTCAGCAGGTGCCGCTCCCACAGGCGGGGCACTTCACGCGGGCCGATCAGGCCGCGCTTCACCCCCGCCTCGGCGAGCAGCTCCGCGTAGCGAACGGCGTCCGCGTAGCGATCGCCGAACACGTCACGTGCTTTTTCGGGCACGGGGGGAAGCTCCGCTGCCTCCGTCACGGGGACCGTCCTTCCGTACGGCGCCGGCGCGCCAGACGCCGCTACCAGAACCATCAGAACTATCAGGCTGACAAAATTCGGCCCCGCCTGCGCGCAACAGACGGGGCCGGAGAACGTGGGGACCGATCAGGCGGGGAGTACGACGACGAAGCGCTCCGGCTCCTCGCCCTCGGACTCGCTGCGCAGCCCCGCGGCCTTGACCGCGTCGTGCACGACCTTGCGCTCGAACGGCGTCATCGGCTTCATCCGCACGGACTCGCCGCTGCTCCTCACCTCGGCCGCGGCCTCGGCGCCCAGCTCGGACAGCTCGGCGCGCTTCGTGGCCCGGTAGCTCGCGATGTCGAGCATCAGCCGGCTGCGATCACCCGTCTCCCGGTGCACGGCCAGGCGCGTGAGCTCCTGCAGAGCCTCCAGCACCTCGCCGTCACGGCCGACCAGCTTCTGCAGATCACGGCTGTTCGTGTCGCTGATGATCGAGACAGAGGCACGGTCGGCCTCGACGTCCATGTCGATGTCACCGTCGAGGTCGGCGATGTCGAGCAGACCCTCCAGGTAGTCCGCAGCGATCTCACCCTCCTGCTCGAGGCGGGTCAGGGTGTCTGCACCCTCGGCAGCGGCGGAGGTGGTGCCTTCCGTCACGGGATGGACTCCTTCTTACTTCTTCGACGGGGACTTGGGCCGCTGCGGGCCCTTGCGCTGTCCGGACTGAGCCTTGCTGCGGCCACCGCCGCCGGACTTCTGACCCGGCTTCTTGGCGGCAACGGCAGGCTTGGTGTCCTGCTTGTCGTCCTGCGGCTCGTCCGATTTGGTCAGCGAGGTCTTGGGCTCGGACTCGCCGACGGCCTTGGACTGGCGCTGGGACTTGCTCTGCCGCTTGGGCTGCTGACGCCGGGGCGCGGCGGTGGCCACGGCCGCGCCGTCCTCGCTCTGGGCAGCGACAGCCGTGTCGCTCTTCATCACGGTGCCGTCGGCCTGGGCCGCCAGGCCCGCCTTGTTCAGACCGTTGATGAACTTGCGCTCGAACTCGTTGCGGTCCCGGCCCTTGGTGACGATGGCCTTCACGATGGCCCGCTCACCACGACCACGCGTCTTGCCGTGTTGGGTGACGCTCTTGTGCAGGCGCTCCAGGTAGGCGGCCTGGGCCTTGGAACCCGGCGTCGGGTTGTTGCGGATGACGTACATCTGCTGGCCCATGGTCCACACGTTCGTGGTCAGCCAGTAGACGAGGACACCGACGGGGAAGTTGATGCCGAAGACGGCGAACATGACCGGGAAGACGTACATCAGCATCTTCTGCTGCTGCATGAACGGCGTCTTCACCGTGGTGTCGACGTTCTTGGTCATCAGCTGGCGCTGCGTGAAGAACTGCGACGCCGACATCAGCACGATCATGATCGCGGTGACGACACGGACGTCCGTCAGCGTGGAGCCCAGGGACTCCACCTTGGAGGCGCCGTCGGTGAACTTCGAGGCCAGCGGCGCGCCGAAGATGTGGGCCTTCTGGGCACTCTCCAGCAGGCGGTCGTTGATCACGCCGATGGTGTCGTTCGACGCGATGCTGTTGAGCACGTGGTACAGGGCGAAGAAGAACGGCGACTGCGCCAGGATGGGAAGGCACGAGGAGAGCGGGTTGGTACCCGTCTCCTTGTACAGCTTCATCATCTCTTCGGACTGGCGCTGCTTGTCGTTCTTGTAGCGCTCCTGGATCTTCTTCATCTCCGGCTGGAGCGTCTGCATCCCGCGCGTCGCCTTGATCTGCTTCACGAAGAGCGGGATCAGGCAGATACGGATGAGAATCACCAGGGACACGATGGACAGGCCCCAGGCCCATCCCGTGTCAGGGCCGAAGAGGGCGCCGTACACGCTGTGGAACTGGACGATGACCCAGGAGACAGGTGTCGTGATGAAGCTGAAGAGGCTGGCAATCGTGTCCACTAATCATGCTCCTTGGGCATGGGACTGGGTCTCTGCGGCCGGGCTCGAGGGACCGGGCGGACTCGCGTGAGAGGCCTGTCCTTCGATGGCCGGTTCGGCGGCGGAGGGCCCGCCCTTGCGTGCACGCCACGCGCCGCGCAGCAGTTCGTGCCACCGCGGGCGCTTGCGCTGCGGGACATGGTCCACACCGCCCGGCGACCACGGGTTGCACCGCAGGATGCGCCAGGCGGTGAGCGCCGTGCCCTTGACGGCACCGTGCCGGTCGATGGCCGTGTAGCCGTAGTGGGAGCACGACGGGTAGTACTTGCACACCGGCCCCAGCAGCGGACTGATCGTCCACTGGTACAGCTTGATCAGAGCCAGCAGCGGGTACTTCATCGCGCGCCCCCTCCCAGTAGCCGCTCCAGGGCGGCGTCCAGGTCTCGGGCCAGCTGTGCATGGTCGGCGTCACCCGCACCGGGTAGCGCTCGTACGACTACCAGGCTACCGGGGGGCAACAGGTCGATCCGGTCGCGCATCAGATGGCGAAGCCTGCGCTTCACCTTGTTGCGCACCACCGCTCCACCCACGGCTTTGCTCACGACGAAACCCGCACGTGTCGGGGGAGCGCTCTCCCCAGGCGCGTGCGGGTCCGTGGCACCGCTTCGAAGGTGGACGACGAGGGCCGGGCGACCGGCCCGGCGACCTCGTCGTACCGCGGTCGTGAAGTCCTCGCGCCGCCTCAGCCGGTTCTCGGTGGGCAGCACGATGTCATGACCTGACCGGGATCAGGCGGACAGACGGGCGCGACCCTTGCTGCGGCGGGTCGCGAGAATCGCGCGGCCGGCACGGGTGCGCATACGCAGCCGGAAGCCGTGGGTCTTGGCGCGACGACGGTTGTTCGGCTGGAAGGTGCGCTTGCTCACTCGGGGGCTCCAGAAAGAATCGGGGTTGGCGGGGTGCCGTCCTGGCTGTCACCGTGCGCCCACGAGTAGCTCGCGTTACGCCCGTGTGCACCGCTTTTGGATCACCTTGGACGTGACCTGTGCCCATCGGAGGCAGGCGGCAGCAGCCATCGACAACTCGACCTGGTTACGGTACGTGGGACTGCGCCATTCGGTCAAACCAACGATGACCGGGGGACACTTGTCCACAGGCTGGGGACAACAACTTGAACCCTACCGGCCGCGCTGACTACCGTGGCTGGACTCCGATTCGTTCCCTTATCCCTGCACCACCCGAGTTTCATCCCAACCCGTCCCCGGATCACACCTTCGAGGGACTCGTGAGAGAGCGTGCCCTGTGGCTGACGTACCTGCCGATCTTGCCGCAGTGTGGCCACGCGTACTGGAGCAACTCCTCGGAGAGGGCCGCGGGCAAGGGGTCGAGTCGAAGGACGAGCACTGGATCCGACGCTGCCAGCCCCTCGCGCTGGTCGCCGACACCGCCCTGCTCGCCGTACCGAACGAGTTCGCGAAGGGCGTACTGGAGGGCCGCCTCGCCCCGGTCGTCAGCGAGACACTGAGCCGCGAGTGCGGCCGCCCCATCCGTATCGCGATCACCGTCGACGACACCGTCGGCGAGCCCCAGGCCCCGGCCCCGCAGGCGCCGCACACCCGCCCGCAGCCCCGCTACGAGGAGCCCGAGCTCCCCGCTCCCGGCCAGGGCCAGGGGGGCCGCGACGAGTACGAGGGCTACGGCCGCCACCGCGCGGACCAGCTCCCCACCGCCCGCCCCGCCTACCCGCAGGAGTACCAGCGCCCCGAGCCCGGCTCCTGGCCCCGCCCGGCGCAGCCGGACGACTACGGCTGGCAGCAGCAGCGCCTCGGCTTCCCCGAACGGGACCCGTACGCGTCGCCGCCGCAGGAGTCGTACGGCCAGGAGCCGTACGCGCAGGACTACCGCCCGCAGGCGCAGGAGCGTCCGCCGTACGACTCGCAGCGCGGCGACTACGACCAGCCCCGCAAGGACTACGAGCGCGGCGACTACAAGCAGTCCCGCAAGGAGTACGAGCAGCAGCGCGGCGACTACGAGCCGCCCCGGAACGACTACGAGCAGCAGCGCGGCGACTACGACCAGCGCAGGCCCCGCCGGGACCTGCCGGAGCCGCCCTCGGCCCCCGGGCACGTCCACCGCGGCGGCCCCGTCGGACCGGGCCCCACCACCGGCGCCCCGGGCCCGCTGGCGGCGCAGCCCGCGCCGGCGACCGGGCCGGGCGAGCCGACCGCCCGGCTGAACCCGAAGTACCTCTTCGACACCTTCGTCATCGGCGCCTCCAACCGCTTCGCCCACGCGGCGGCCGTCGCCGTCGCCGAGGCGCCCGCCAAGGCGTACAACCCCCTCTTCATCTACGGGGAGTCCGGGCTCGGCAAGACCCACCTCCTGCACGCCATCGGGCACTACGCCCGCAGCCTCTACCCCGGCACGCGCGTGCGCTACGTCAGCTCCGAGGAGTTCACCAACGAGTTCATCAACTCCATCCGCGACGGCAAGGGCGACAGCTTCCGCAAGCGCTACCGCGAGATGGACATCCTGCTCGTCGACGACATCCAGTTCCTGGCGGACAAGGAGTCGACGCAGGAGGAGTTCTTCCACACCTTCAACACGCTCCACAACGCCAACAAGCAGATCGTGCTGTCCTCCGACCGGCCGCCCAGGCAGCTGGTGACGCTGGAGGACCGGTTGCGCAACCGCTTCGAGTGGGGCCTGACCACCGACGTCCAACCGCCCGAGCTGGAGACGCGCATCGCGATCCTGCGCAAGAAGGCGGTGCAGGAACAGCTCAACGCCCCGCCGGAGGTGCTGGAGTTCATCGCCTCCCGGATCTCGCGCAACATCCGCGAGCTGGAGGGCGCGCTGATCAGAGTGACGGCGTTCGCGTCGCTCAACCGGCAGCCGGTCGACCTGGGCCTGACGGAGATCGTCCTGAAGGACCTGATCCCGGGCGGCGAGGACTCGGCCCCCGAGATCACGTCCACGGCCATCATGGGCGCGACCGCCGACTACTTCGGCCTCACCGTCGAGGACCTGTGCGGCACCTCGCGCGGACGCGCGCTGGTGACCGCCCGGCAGATCGCCATGTACCTGTGCCGCGAGCTGACGGACCTCTCGCTGCCGAAGATCGGCGCGCTGTTCGGCGGCCGGGACCACACCACGGTGATGCACGCCGACCGCAAGATCCGCAACCTCATGGCCGAGCGGCGCTCCATCTACAACCAGGTGACCGAGCTGACCAACCGCATCAAGAACGGCTGACGGCCACCGGGCCGGCCGGCCACACGGCTTTCCCGCACGCACACCCGACAGTCCGGCCTGGCGCCCCCGAGGAGACCCTGGGGGCGCCTTTTCACGCCCCGCTTCCCCGGCCCTCTGCGGAGGGCCGCGCACCGGCCCGCTCCCGGCCCCAGACCGCCCGCTCCCGGCCCCAGACCGCCCGCTCCCGGCCCCAGACCGCCCGCTCCCGGCCCCAGACCGCCCGCTCCCGGCCCCAGACCGCCCGTTCCCGGCCTCCAACCGTCCTGTCCGCCCTCGATCCGCCGTCGATCCGCCTTCTCCCGGCCCGGAACCAGAGCCCTCCGACCCCCGCTCGCTCGCCCCCGCGCAACCCCCCGCCCCGCAACGCGCCCTCCCGGCTGTTCGAATACTCGCCGGGTTACGGCCGCCCTCCACAGATTCGGTGACTTTTTTCCGTCCACACCTTGGGGACTGAAAAGTTGTCCCGATGATGTCCACAGGCCAGGCTCACGAGACATCATCGGGCCAGGTCAGCTCCCTGTGGATTCGTGGACGAACGATCTCCACAGCCTGTGGACAAGGAAATGATCCACAGGCTGTGCATCGAGTTGTCCACGGGCGACCCACAGGCTGGGGCCGGTTGTCCCCAGCGATCCCCAGCTTCTCCACAAGCCTGTCCACTGTTCGGCAACGGGACGCGACTCCTCACCGTGTCGAGTGAAAGGCGTCACACCGAGGTGCCGGACCGGCCTGTGGGAAAGACGCGGAAACCTGGGGACGGGTCTGGGGAGAAGTCGCCGTTCCCTGTGCACGGAGTGTGCAGAACTTTCTGTTCTCCACAGACACGCCTGGTTGTCCACCGGCTCCGCCCACAGGACCAGTGGACAAAATTCCTGCTCTGACCTGGGCAAACGAGGTTATCCACGGTTTCCACAGGCCCTACTACTACTCCCGACTAGAGAGAGAGCGAGATCCGTTTCGAAGCGGGGCCTGTGCACAACTCGGCCTCTCGGGCCCGACCGCCCCTCGTCGCGACTTGACCCCGAACGGCACCTACTGTCAGTGGGGTGCGTCAGACTGGTCCCCGGTGTTCTGCCCCCCAGCGGGACCGATGACACCGACCCAGACGACGAAGGCCAGGCAGGGCGAGCAGCGCCGGCAACAGCAGGAGGCGGCAACAGTGAAGATCCGGGTGGAACGCGACGTACTCGCGGAGGCAGTGGCCTGGGCGGCCCGCAGCCTCCCGGCCCGTCCGCCGGCGCCGGTCCTCGCGGGCCTGCTGCTGAAGGCCGAGGAGGGGCAGCTGAGCCTGTCCAGCTTCGACTACGAGGTCTCCGCGCGGGTGTCGGTGGAGGCGGAGGTCGAGGAGGAGGGCACGGTCCTCGTCTCCGGCCGCCTGCTCGCCGACATCTCCCGCGCCCTCCCCAACCGGCCGGTGGAGATCTCCACAGACGGTGTACGGGCGACGGTGGTCTGCGGCTCCTCGCGCTTCACCCTCCACACCCTGCCGGTGGAGGAGTACCCGGCCCTGCCCCAGATGCCGGAGGCGACGGGCACCGTGCCCGGCGAGGTCTTCGCCTCGGCCGTGCAGCAGGTCGCCATCGCCGCCGGCCGCGACGACACGCTCCCCGTCCTCACCGGTGTGCGGATCGAGATCGAGGGAGACTCGGTCACGCTGGCCTCCACCGACCGCTACCGCTTCGCGGTCCGCGAGTTCCTGTGGAAGCCGGAGAACCCGGAGGTCTCCGCCGTCGCCCTGGTGCCCGCCAAGACGCTCCAGGACACCGCCAAGGCGCTGACCAGCGGCGACCAGGTCATCCTGGCGCTGTCCGGCTCGGGCGCGGGCGAGGGCCTGATCGGTTTCGAGGGCGCGGGCCGCCGGACGACGACGCGCCTGCTGGAGGGCGACCTCCCGAAGTACAAGACGCTGTTCCCGACCGAGTTCAACAGCGTCGCCGTGATCGAGACCGCCCCCTTCGTGGAGGCCGTCAAGCGCGTGGCCCTGGTCGCGGAGCGCAACACCCCGGTGCGGCTCAGCTTCGAGCAGGGCGTGCTGATCCTGGAGGCCGGCTCCAGTGACGACGCACAGGCTGTGGAAAGGGTCGACGCGCAGCTGGAGGGCGACGACATCTCGATCGCCTTCAATCCGACGTTCCTGCTGGACGGTCTGAGCGCGATCGACTCGCCGGTGGCCCAGCTGTCCTTCACGACCTCCACGAAGCCGGCGCTGCTCAGCGGCAAGCCCGCGGTGGACGCCGAGGCGGACGAGGCGTACAAGTACCTGATCATGCCGGTGCGGCTGAGCGGCTGAGCGGCTGAGCGGCTGAGCGCCCCGGTCCGGCAGGGGCTCGGCGTCGGTTGTCCACAGGGTGAGGACAAACGCGCAGGTAGGGGCGTACGTCTGAGCGCGTACGCCCACAACTGTGCACGGACGGTCCGGGTTTAGGCTCGGACGCGGGTACGTAAGTGCCGCGGCACGCATCCGGCGGGTCAGGACGTGCCGTCCCGCCACCTCGCACACCTAAGGAACGCAACTGATGGAGCTCGGTCTCGTCGGCCTCGGCAAGATGGGCGGCAACATGCGCGAGCGGATCCGCCGCGCGGGCCACACCGTCGTCGGATACGACCGCAACCCGGACCTCGCCGACGTCCACAGCCTGGAAGAGCTCGTGGGCAAGCTGGAGGCCCCCCGCGTGGTCTGGGTCATGGTCCCGGCCGGCGAGGCCACCCAAGCCACCGTCGACCGGCTCGGCGAGCTGCTGGAGCCCGGTGACGTCGTCGTGGACGGCGGCAACTCCCGCTGGACGGACGACGAGAAGCACGCGGAGGAGCTGGCCGCCAAGGGCGTGGGCTTCGTCGACTGCGGCGTCTCGGGCGGCGTGTGGGGCCTGGAGAACGGATACGCGCTGATGTACGGCGGCGCCGCGGAGAACGTCGCCAAGGTGCAGCCGGTCTTCGACGCCCTCAAGCCGGAGGGCGACTTCGGTGCCGTGCACGCCGGCAAGGTCGGCGCGGGCCACTTCGCGAAGATGGTCCACAACGGCATCGAGTACGCCATGATGCAGGCCTACGCCGAGGGCTGGGAGCTGCTGGAGAAGGTCGACTCCGTGGACAACGTCCGCGAGGTCTTCCGCTCCTGGCAGGAGGGCACGGTGATCCGTTCCTGGCTGCTGGACCTGGCCGTCAACGCGCTCGACGAGGACGAACACCTGGACGAGCTGCGCGGTTACGCACAGGACTCCGGCGAGGGACGCTGGACCGTGGAGGCCGCGATCGACAACGCGGTGCCGCTGCCGGCGATCACGGCGTCGCTGTTCGCGCGGTTCGCGTCCCGGCAGGACGACTCCCCGCAGATGAAGATGATCGCCGCGCTGCGCAATCAGTTCGGCGGCCACGCGGTCGAGAAGAAGTAAGCAACACCCGAAGGTGGGGAGGTCGGCGAACGACCATGCACGTCACGCATCTGTCGCTGGCCGACTTCCGCTCGTACGCCCGGGTCGAGGTGCCGCTGGACCCGGGCGTCACCGCCTTCGTCGGCCCGAACGGGCAGGGCAAGACCAATCTCGTCGAGGCGGTCGGCTATCTGGCCACCCTCGGCAGCCACCGGGTCTCCTCCGACGCCCCCCTGGTGCGCATGGGCGCCGAGCGGGCGGTGATCCGCGCCCAGGTCCGGCAGGGCGAGCGGCAGCAGCTGATCGAGCTGGAGCTGAACCCGGGCAGGGCCAACCGCGCCCGCATCAACCGGTCCACCCAGGTCAAGCCGCGTGACGTGCTCGGCATCGTGCGCACCGTGCTGTTCGCGCCGGAGGACCTCGCGCTGGTGAAGGGCGACCCCGGTGAGCGGCGCCGCTTCCTGGACGAGCTGATCACCGCCCGCTCCCCGCGCATGGCCGGGGTGCGCTCCGACTACGACCGGGTCCTCAGGCAGCGCAACACCCTGCTGAAGTCGGCCGCGCTCGCCCGTCGGCACGGCGGGCGCACCATGGACCTGTCCACGCTCGACGTCTGGGACCAGCACCTCGCGCGCGCGGGCGCCGAGCTGCTCGCGCAGCGCCTGGACCTGATCTCCGCGGTGCAGCCGCTGGCCGACAAGGCGTACGAGCAGCTGGCCCCGGGCGGCGGACCCGTGGCCCTGGAGTACAAGCCGTCGGCGCCCGGCGAGGCGCACACGCGGGACGGTCTCTTCGAGCAGCTGATGGCCGCGCTCGCCGAGGCCCGCAAACAGGAGATCGAGCGGGGCGTCACCCTGGTGGGGCCGCACCGGGACGATCTGCTGCTCAGGCTCGGTGAGCTGCCCGCCAAGGGGTACGCCTCCCACGGCGAGTCGTGGTCCTACGCGCTGGCGCTGCGGCTGGCGTCGTTCGACCTGCTGCGGGCGGAGGGCAACGAGCCGGTGCTGGTGCTCGACGACGTCTTCGCCGAGCTGGACGCACGGCGCCGTGAGCGGCTGGCCGAGCTGGTGGCGCCGGGCGAGCAGGTGCTGGTGACGGCCGCGGTCGACGACGACGTACCGGGGGTGCTGGCGGGTGCCCGGTACACGGTGGCCGAGGGGTCGGTGGAGCGCGTATGAGCGCGGACGCACCGGTCCCCGGGAAGCCCTCCGGGAGCGGAGGGAACCCGGAGCCGTCCGGCGTCGATCTGGCGCGGGTGGCGCTCAGGGCGGCGCGGGAGGCGGCACGCGCGCGGGGGGACGCGGCGCTGCAGAAGAAGCAGGCACGGCGTGGTGGTCTGCGTTCCGGTGCGCGCGCGGACGGCCGTGACCCGATGGCGCTGGGTTCGGCGATCAACCGGCTGATCACCGAGCGGGGCTGGGAGACGCCGGCTGCGGTCGGCGGGGTGATGGGGCGCTGGCCGCAGATCGTCGGTGAGGACCTGGCGAAGCACTGTGTGCCGGAGCGGTACGACGAGGACGAGCGGGTGCTGGTCGTCCGCTGCGACTCGACGGCCTGGGCGACGAACCTGCGGCTGCTCGCGCCGACGCTGGTGGCCCGTCTGAACGAGGACCTGGGGCACGGGTCGGTACGGGTGATCAAGGTGCTCGGCCCGGGCGGTCCCGGCGGCCCCGGCCGTCGTTACGGGCCGTTGCGCGCGCCCGGCAGCCGGGGCCCGGGCGACACCTACGGGTGATCCGGCACCCCGTCAGAGACGGGTGATGTACCTCACATGAAGGGGCGTCAACGGTCGGTGTGAACCGTTGACGCCCCTTTCGTCGTACAACCGCACACGGTGGCGAATCGGGCTCCGACTCCCCAGTAGCCAAGGGTTGACGTCTCGAAGCGCTGAGTGCCGTCGTGAGCCTCTTGAGGCCCCCTTCCGCATATCGGGAGTCGGACGAGCCGGGTTCAGGGCGGCACATGCGGACTCAGGTACCGGCAAACCCCCATCAGTGTCAGTGCTACCGGTAGAATGGAAGACAATCCCGCCCCGAACGTGGGGACCGTCCGGGACAAGCTGAGCAACGCTGATCCAGGCTTACCAACGCAACATGCCGCAGCCGCTCCGGCAATCCGCCGACGAGCCCGGCTCGTGCTGTGCCAGAAAGGGCGCTTCGTGGCCGATTCCGGCAACCCCAACGAGAACAACCCGTCCACCGACACCGGCGTGAACGACGCGGTGGGCACCTCGTCCGGCGAGGTGCCCACCTCGTACGACGCCAGTGCCATCACCGTCCTCGAGGGTCTGGACGCGGTCCGCAAGCGTCCCGGTATGTACATCGGTTCGACCGGTGAACGTGGCCTGCACCACCTGGTGCAGGAGGTCGTGGACAACTCCGTCGACGAGGCGCTGGCCGGCCACGCGGACACCATCGACGTCACGATCCTCGCCGACGGCGGGGTCCGGGTCGTCGACAACGGCCGCGGCATCCCGGTGGGCATCGTCCCCTCCGAGGGCAAGCCCGCCGTTGAGGTCGTACTGACCGTGCTGCACGCGGGCGGCAAGTTCGGTGGCGGCGGTTACGCGGTCTCCGGTGGTCTGCACGGCGTGGGTGTCTCCGTGGTCAACGCCCTTTCCACCAGGGTCGCCGTCGAGGTCAGGACCGACGGCCACCGCTGGACGCAGGAGTACAAGCTGGGCGTCCCCACGGCGCCGCTCGCCCGGCACGAGGCCACCGAGGAGACCGGTACGTCGGTCACCTTCTGGGCCGACGGCGACATCTTCGAAACCACCGACTACTCCTTCGAGACGCTGTCCCGGCGCTTCCAGGAGATGGCCTTCCTCAACAAGGGCCTGAAGATCAACCTCACCGACGAGCGGGAGTCGGCCAAGGCCACCGCCGGCGCGGACGAGGCCGGTGAGGACGAGAAGCACGAGGTCAAGACCGTCTCGTACCACTACGAGGGCGGCATCGTCGACTTCGTGACGTACCTCAACTCCCGCAAGGGAGACCTGGTGCACCCCACGGTGATCGATCTCGAGGCCGAGGACAGGGACAAGGGCCTGTCCCTCGAGATCGCGATGCAGTGGAACGGCGGCTACACCGAGGGCGTGTACTCCTTCGCCAACATCATCCACACGCACGAGGGCGGCACGCACGAAGAGGGCTTCCGCGCGGCGCTCACCTCGCTGATCAACAAGTACGCGCGCGACAAGAAGCTGTTGCGGGAGAAGGACGACAACCTCACGGGTGACGACATCCGCGAGGGTCTGACCGCCATCATCTCGGTGAAGCTGAGCGAGCCGCAGTTCGAGGGCCAGACCAAGACGAAGCTGGGCAACACCGAGGTGAAGACCTTCGTCCAGAAGGTCGTCTACGAGCACCTGACCGACTGGCTCGACCGCAATCCGAACGAGGCCGCGGACATCATCCGCAAGGGCATCCAGGCGGCCACCGCGCGCGTGGCGGCCCGCAAGGCCCGGGACCTGACGCGTCGTAAGGGCCTGCTGGAGACGGCGTCCCTGCCGGGCAAGCTGTCCGACTGCCAGTCGAACGACCCGACCAAGTGCGAGATCTTCATCGTCGAGGGCGACTCCGCCGGCGGCTCCGCCAAGTCCGGCCGGAACCCGCAGTACCAGGCGATCCTCCCGATCCGCGGCAAGATCCTCAACGTCGAGAAGGCGCGCATCGACCGGATCCTGCAGAACCAGGAGATCCAGGCGATGATCTCCGCGTTCGGCACCGGTGTGCACGAGGACTTCGACATCGAGAAGCTCCGCTACCACAAGATCATCCTGATGGCGGACGCCGACGTCGACGGCCAGCACATCAGCACCCTGCTGCTGACCTTCCTGTTCCGTTTCATGCGGCCCCTGGTCGAGGCCGGGCACGTGTACCTCTCCCGCCCGCCGCTCTACAAGATCAAGTGGGGCCGGGACGACTTCGAGTACGCGTACTCCGACCGCGAGCGCGACGCGCTGATCGAGCTGGGGCGCAACGCCGGCAAGCGCATCCGCGAGGACTCCGTCCAGCGCTTCAAGGGTCTCGGCGAGATGAACGCCGAGGAGCTGCGCGTCACGACCATGGACCAGGAGCACCGCGTCCTCGGCCAGGTCACGCTCGACGACGCCGCGCAGGCCGACGACCTGTTCTCGGTGCTGATGGGCGAGGACGTCGAGGCCCGGCGCGCGTTCATCCAGCGCAACGCCAAGGACGTCCGCTTCCTCGACATCTGAGTCGGTCTCAGCTGACCGCCCAGGGAAGGATCTTCACCAGCAATGACCGACGAGAACACTCCTGTGACGACGCCCGAGGGTGACGCCCTGGCCATGCGTGTCGAGCCCGTCGGGCTCGAGACGGAGATGCAGCGCTCCTACCTCGACTACGCGATGTCCGTCATCGTCTCGCGTGCGCTGCCCGACGTCCGCGACGGCCTCAAGCCCGTGCACCGCCGCGTGCTGTACGCGATGTACGACGGGGGCTACCGTCCCGAGCGCGGCTTCTACAAGTGCGCCCGCGTCGTCGGCGACGTCATGGGCAACTACCACCCGCACGGTGACAGTTCCATCTACGACGCCCTGGTGCGCCTCGCCCAGCCGTGGTCGATGCGCATGCCGCTCGTCGACTCCAACGGCAACTTCGGTTCGCCGGGCAACGACCCGGCGGCGGCCATGCGGTACACCGAGTGCAAGATGGCGCCGCTGTCGATGGAGATGGTCCGCGACATCGACGAGGAGACCGTCGACTTCACGGACAACTACGACGGCCGCTCCCAGGAGCCGACCGTCCTGCCCGCCCGCTTCCCGAACCTGCTGATCAACGGCTCGGCCGGCATCGCGGTCGGCATGGCGACCAACATCCCGCCGCACAACCTGCGCGAGGTCGCGGCCGGCGCCCAGTGGTACCTGGAGAACTACGAGGCCTCGCACGAGGAGCTGCTCGACGCCCTCATCGAGCGCATCAAGGGCCCCGACTTCCCGACCGGCGCCCTGGTGGTGGGCCGCAAGGGCATCGAGGAGGCCTACCGCACCGGGCGCGGTTCGATCACCATGCGCGCGGTGGTCGAGGTCGAGGAGATCCAGAACCGCCAGTGCCTGGTGGTCACGGAGCTGCCGTACCAGACCAACCCGGACAACCTGGCGCAGAAGATCGCCGACCTGGTGAAGGACGGCAAGGTCGGCGGCATCGCGGACGTCCGCGACGAGACCAGCTCGCGCACCGGTCAGCGCCTGGTCATCGTGCTGAAGCGGGACGCGGTCGCCAAGGTCGTGCTGAACAACCTGTACAAGCACACCGACCTGCAGTCCAACTTCAGCGCGAACATGCTGGCCCTGGTGGACGGGGTGCCGCGCACCCTCTCCCTGGACGCGTTCATCCGGCACTGGGTGAACCACCAGATCGAGGTCATCGTCCGGCGGACCAGGTTCCGCCTGCGCAAGGCCGAGGAGCGCGCCCACATCCTGCGCGGTCTGCTCAAGGCCCTGGACGCCATCGACGAGGTCATCGCGCTGATCCGGCGCAGCGACACCGTGGAGATCGCCCGCGGCGGTCTGATGGACCTCCTGGAGATCGACGAGATCCAGGCCAACGCGATCCTGGAGATGCAGCTGCGCCGCCTGGCGGCCCTGGAGCGCCAGAAGATCGTCCAGGAGCACGACGAGCTCCAGGCGAAGATCAGCGAGTACAACCGGATCCTCGCCTCCCCGGCCCGCCAGCGCGAGATCGTCAGCACGGAGCTGACGGCGCTCGTCGACAAGTACGGCGACGACCGCAAGACGAAGCTGATCCCGTACGAGGGCGACATGTCCATCGAGGACCTGATCGCCGAGGAGGACATCGTCGTCACGGTCACCCGGGGCGGCTACATCAAGCGCACCAAGACCGACGACTACCGTGCCCAGAAGCGCGGCGGCAAGGGCGTACGGGGCACGAAGCTCAAGGAAGACGACATCGTCAACCACTTCTTCGTGTCCACCACGCACCACTGGCTGCTGTTCTTCACCAACAAGGGCCGGGTCTACCGGGTGAAGGCCTACGAGCTGCCCGACGCCGGCCGGGACGCGCGCGGTCAGCACGTGGCGAACCTGCTGGCCTTCCAGCCGGACGAGACGATCGCCCAGATCCGCGCGATCCGCGACTACGAGGCGGTGCCCTACCTGGTCCTGGCCACCAAGGCCGGCCTGGTGAAGAAGACGTCGCTGAAGGACTACGACTCGCCCCGTTCCGGTGGTGTCATCGCCATCAACCTGCGCGAGCAGGAGGACGGAAGCGACGACGAACTGATCGGTGCCGAACTCGTCTCGGCCGAGGATGATCTGCTGCTGATCAGCAAGAAGGCGCAGTCGATCAGGTTCACCGCCTCGGACGACACGCTGCGTCCCATGGGCCGTGCCACCTCGGGCGTCAAGGGCATGAGTTTCCGCGAAGGGGACGAGCTGCTCTCGATGAATGTTGTTCGAGCCGGTACGTTCGTGTTCACTGCCACTGACGGCGGTTACGCGAAGCGGACCACCGTCGACGAGTACCGCGTCCAGGGCCGCGGCGGCCTCGGCATCAAGGCTGCCAAGATCGTCGAGGACCGCGGGTCGCTCGTGGGCGCGCTGGTGGTCGAGGAGCACGACGAGATCCTCGCCATCACCCTCTCGGGCGGTGTGATTCGTACGCGAGTCAGCGGAGTCAGGGAGACGGGCCGTGACACCATGGGCGTCCAACTGATCAATTTGGGCAAGCGCGATGCCGTCGTCGGCATCGCACGCAACGCCGAGGCGGGTCGCGAGGCGGAGGAGGTCGACGGCGATGTGGTCGTCGACGAGACCGCCGAGGGTGCCGCGACCACCGGCACGGACGAGGGTGAGGCGCCCTCGTCCGAGTAGCACGAGGAGAGAGTCATCGTGAGCGGAGCCACGGGCGCCGGGTCGGCCGGTACCTCAAGGGGTACGGAAACGGACGGCGGCGGCCGTGGCTCCGCCGCGCGTGCGACGGATTCGCACACGACTCAACTGCGCAAGATCGACGACGGAACGCCCGATTCGCACGCGGCGAGCTCGTCCAAGACGCATGGATCCCAGGGGGGAACTGTGACGGACACCCGAGGCCAGCAGACTCAGGCGGCCTCGCCGCTGCCGGGAGAACGGCAGCCCCAGCAGCCCGGCGGGCCGTACCACCCGCCGCAGGCGTACCAGACCCAGGGCGGCAGCACGTCCACCGCCGTGCGCCGCCCGCGCACCGGCGCGCGCACCACGCCCCGGGTCCGCAAGGCGCGCCTGCGCGTGGCGAAGGCCGACCCGTGGTCGGTGATGAAGGTCAGCTTCCTGCTCTCCATCGCGCTCGGCATCTGCACGATCGTGGCGTCCGCGGTGCTGTGGATGGTCATGGACGCCATGGGCGTCTTCTCGACCGTCGGCGGCACGATCTCCGAGGCGACCGGCTCGAACGAGTCCAACGGCTTCGACCTGCAGTCGTTCCTGTCGCTGCCCAACGTGCTCCTGTTCACCACGATCATCGCGGTCATCGACGTCGTCCTCGCGACGGCGCTGGCCACGCTGGGTGCGTTCATCTACAACCTGTCCGCCGGCTTCGTCGGCGGTGTGGAGCTGACGCTCGCCGAGGACGAGTGATCCCCGCTCGCGGGCCCGCGCCAACCGATTTTGGGACTGCCCGCCTCGTGCGCTAATCTTCAGGAGTCAGCGCGCGGGACGTACACCGCAGAGCGCGGCGGGGCTATAGCTCAGTTGGTTAGAGCGCATCCCTGATAAGGATGAGGCCACAGGTTCAAATCCTGTTAGCCCCACCAGCGAAAAGACCCCCAGTCGATATCGGCTGGGGGTCTTCGCCGTCCACGGCTGACCTCGACGGCCGTGACGGAACCGGCCTCGGCTTTCCGGCGTCGTGCGCGGCGGATGCTGCGCCGAAGAGGACTTCGGCCGGTCCGGGATGAGGGGGTGGCACCAGGGCTTACCTCCGAAGTCATTGAGGCGTGCGACGCTCCTGGCTACCTTCGCGTTCTCCACCGGAACGAACGAAGGAGCCGTACGTGCCCGCATATGGTTTCGCGCATTTACGTGAACGTCGCCACCACCCGGACGTCCTGGAGTACCTCGGACGTATCCAGGGCACCCTCGACCCGTTCCACGGCCGTTTCCTGGTCCACGGCCCGCCGACGGCGGTGGTGGAGGGCAGCTGGCCGGGCAGCATGGTGCTGATCGAGTTCCCCGGCATGGCCGAGGCCAGCGCCTGGTACGAGTCCCCCGCGTATCAGGAGATCCTGCGGCTGCGGGCCGACCACATCAGCGGAGACCTCGTCCTGGTCGAGGGTGTCGGCCCCGGGTACGACCCGCGTGAACGTGCGGAGAAACTCCGGGCCCAGACACCTGGGCAGCACACCCAATACGCTGTCCGGGCTCCGTGAGGGTGAGGATCCCAGCAGGCCGGTGAGCACGCCCACCGCCTCCCGCGCACTGTCGCCGGCGACGTGCGTGCGGGACGTCCGTGGTCGTGCCACGGGGGTGCGAGGGACCGGCAAGCGAGATCGGTGAAGGCTTCCTGATCAAGGAACTGCGCCGTCCGGCCCGCTGCGGGAGGATTCCGGCACCGCACCCCTGGAAGACGAAGACGACAAGGTGGTTGACCTCATGAGACCGACTCGCGTGATCCTTGCTGTGGCCGCAGGTGCTCTCGCCCCGGCGCTGTTGCTCGCCACGCCGTCCATGGCCGTGGACACCGTTCCCACGGCGTCCACCGCCCCCGCGGCCACCGTCGCGACGGCCGGCTCGCCCTACGACGGGATGAGCGCGGACGACCTGCGGGTGGCGACAGCCCGCGTCCTCGCCGACCCCGACAGCGGCAGGCGCGTGATCCGGGAGGCGAACGCGCTCCTCGACAGCGGCACCGCGGAGGACATGCGCGCCTGGCTGGAGACGGGCTACCCCCTCGCCCAGGCCGAGGACGACCGGGTCGCGCTCACCAGGATCCTCGCCGACCCGGACAGCGGCAGGCGCGTCATCGCGGAAGTCAACCGGCTCCTCGACGAGGACGACCCCCAGCAGACGCACGCCTGGCTGGAGACGGGGTACCGCCTGGCCCAGGCCGAGGACGACCGGGTCGCCATCGCCCGGATCCTCGCCGGCCCCGGCATCAGCGACGCCCTGCGCGCAGCGGCCGGCGCCGCCCTCGACGACAACACCCCGGAAGCACTGCGCCACTTCCTGGAGGTCGGCCGGTACGAGGTCGGCTAGCGGCGGGCCCGACGGGCCGGGTCGCGGCGTGGGGCTGCCCCCGCGCCGACGGTCCGTCCGCGAGCCGTCGGACGTACGGCTCGCGGTCCGTGAGCCCCCTCGGCGCCGCGAAGGCCCCCGGTCGGATGCGACCGGGGGCCTTCGGCGGTGCTGGACGCGGGCGGTGCTGGACGCGGGCGGTGCGGGACCTGACGGCCGACCGGCCGGTGACGGACGGCGGGCGGGCGGGTCACCGGTCACCGGACACCGGACACCAGTGACCGGTCACCGGTCGCACGGTTGCTCGTACGACAGGCG
The DNA here is from genome assembly GCF_053613315.1 of Streptomyces sp. JK94. Lineage (NCBI taxonomy): Bacteria > Bacillati > Actinomycetota > Actinomycetes > Kitasatosporales > Streptomycetaceae > Streptomyces > Streptomyces sp. JK94. The sequence continues at coordinate 240,850 of NZ_JBSICH010000007.1, forward strand.
CGGCAGGTGTTCGTGCCACTTCTCCTCGGTGAGTACGCCCCGGGTGGCCGAGCAGATGCGGTCGATGGCGTCGTCCACGTCGAGGTTCCACAGCCGGACGGTGTCCGTGCCGCTGGACACTCCGAGCATGTGACCGACGGGGCTGAAGGACAGGAAGGTGCCCGTCTGGGCGTTGGGGCTCATCGACTCCCCGATGGGGGCGGCCGCGGCGGGGGTGCCGACGTCCCAGAGCCGGACCGTGTTGTCGTTGGCCCCGCTGGCCAGGGTGTCGTCGTCCTCGCCGAACGTCAGCGACACCACCGAGTCGGTGTGTCCGGACAGGGTGGAGTCGGGCCGGAGCGGGCCGGACGGGTCGGTGACGTTCCACAGCCGCACCGTGCCGTCGTCGCTGCCGCTGGCCAGCGTGCGACCGTCGGGACTGTAGGCCAGTACGTTGACGGGCCCCAGGTGGTCCGTCCCGGGGGTGCCGAGGCCGACGGCGTGTGCGCGGTCGCGCACGTCCCAGAGGCGGACGGTGGCGTCCGCGCTGCCGCTGGCGAGGGTGCGGCCGTCGGGGCTGAAGGCGAGGGTGTTGACGTATCCCGTGTGGCCGGTGAGCGGCACGCCGAGCGGGCGGGGGCGGGACGGGTCGGCGGTGTTCCACAGCTGTACGGTGCGGTCCTCGTAAGCCGTGGCCAGTGTGTCGCCGTCGGGGCTGAACGCCAGGGTGTCGGGGCCGGCGTAGCGGGTGCGCAGCGCCACGGGTGGTCCGTGGGCGGTGGGCCGGGCGGGGTCGGAGACGTCCCACAGGTGCACCGCGCGGCTGCCCGTCAGCACCGCGAGCGTGCCGCCGTCCGGGGAGAACACCAGCGACCGTACGTCGCCCTCCGCGGGTCTGAAGGGGGCGCCCAGTGACGTGGGCCGGCCGGGGTCCGACACGTCCCACAGCCGGACCCTGCCGTCGCGTGCCGCCGTGGCCAGCACGTGCCCGTCCGGCCGGAACGCGCCGGTGCGGCCGATCACGTCCGACGTCGGGATCGTCCACAGGCGCACCTTGCTGTCGCCGCTGCCGGTGGCGAGGGTGCGGCCGTCGGGGCTGAACCCCAGGGCGTACATCTCACCGCTGCTCCCCGCGAGGGGCACGCCGACCTGCGAGGGGTGGGCCGGGTCGCTGACGTTCCAGAGGCTGGCCGTGCTGTCCGCGCTGCCGGCGGCGAGCATGTCCCCCCGGGGGCTGAAGGCCACCGACCAGACGGGCCCGGTGTGCCCGGTCAGCGGCGTGCCGATCCGTGCGGCGTCCCGCGGGTCGGCCACGTCCCAGAGCCGGACGGTGTCGTCCGCGCCGCCGCTGGCGAGGGTGCTGCCGTCGGGACTGAAGGCCACGGAGTGCACCAGGCCGGTGTGCCCGGTCAGGTTCCGGCCGACGCGGGTGCCGTCGCGCGGGTCGGCCACGTCCCAGAGCCGGACCGTGTCGTCGTCGCCGCCGGCCGCCAGCGTTCGTCCGTCGGGGCTGAACGCCACCGAGCGCACTGCCGCGGTGGGACCGGTCAGGGTGTCGAGCCGCTCCGGCCGGCGCGGGTCGGTGACGTCCCACAGGCGGACGGCGTGGTCGTCGTGGGCGGAGGCCAGGGTGTGCCCGTCCGGACGGAAGGCGAGCAGGTAGACGGTGCCGCCGCGGCCGGGCACGGGAGGGCCGAGCGGGCGCGGGCGGCCGGGGTCGCCGACGTCCCACAGCCGGATGGTGCCGTCGTCGGAGGCGCTGGCCAGGGTGCGTCCGTCCGGGCTGAACACCGCGGCGGTCACCCAGCTCGTGTGGCCGGTGAGGGGCGCGCCCAGCGGTTCGGGGCGAGCGGGGTCCGACACGTCCCACAGGCGTACGGTCCGGTCGTAGCTGGCCGTCGCCAGGAGCCGGCCGTCGGGGCTGAAGGAGGTGAGGTAGACGGCGCCGGTGTGGCCGAGGAGCGGCGTGGCCAGGGGGGCGTTCACGATCGAGAGCAACCGGTTCTTCACGTTCTCGTCGTCCGGCCGCAGGCGGTGCGCCGCCAGGTCGAGCTGGGCCGACAGCGAGGGGTCCGTGTGCTGGGCCTGGTCCGCTTCGGCGACCACCTGCTCGAAGACCGCGTCGTTGCGCTGCTGCCAGGCGATCACCGCCGAGCCGACCGCCAGCAGTGCCAGGACGACCAGCGCCGACACCGCGGCACGTCTGATCAGGACGGTACGCCGGTGCAGCCTGACCGCCGCGGCGAGGAACTCCAGCGCGCCGCGGGTGAGGAAGGTGTCACCGGCCGAATCCGCCCAGCCGCGGGCCTGTTCCAGGCGGGAGCCCCGGTAGAGCAGGGAGGCGTCCCGTTCCGACTCCTCCCAGGTCCGGCCGTCCTCCTCCAGCCGCTGGCGCAGCAGGTTGTCGGCGCGGTCCTCGTCGATCCAGTCGCGCAGGCGCGGCCAGGCGTGGAGCAGCGCCTCATGGGTGATCTCCACGGTGTCCGCGTCGAGGGTCACCAGCCGGGCCCGCACCAGCGCCTCCAGCGACTCCTCCGTCTTGCCGGGGTCCCTGGACTCCTGCGCGAGCCGGCGCCGGGCGCCCCGCCTGCGGGTGGCCTGGGTGTCCTCGCCCACCCGGACCAGCCTCAGCAGGAGCAGTCGCGCGGCCGTGCGGGCCGCCGGGTCGAGGCCGGACCAGGCCCGCTCCGCGGTCGCCGCCACCGCTCCCTGGATTCCGCCGGCCGCGCGGTAGCCGGCCAGGGTCAGTCTGCCCGCCTTGCGCCGCTGCCAGGTGGCGAGCAGGGCGTGGGACAGGAGCGGCAGCGCGCCCGCGTGGTGCGCCCCGCGCGGGCCGTCGCTGCTGACCTCCCGGACGATCAGTTCCGCCAGGCCCGGTTCGAGTTCCATGCCCACGGCCTTGGCCGGGCCGGTCACCGCTTCGCGCAGTTCCGCGGTGGTCAGCGGTCCGAGCACCATGTGCCGGTGCTGCAGCGCGTCGGCCAGCTCGGGGTGGCGCAGGCACTGCTCGTAGAAGTCGGCGCGCACGCCGAGGGCCACCAGCACGGGTGCGGGGTCCCCGGGACCGCCGGGGGTGCAGGCGGCCTGGAGGAGCCGGACGAACAGGCGCCGGTCCGGTTCCCCGGGGCAGAGGGTGAAGACCTCCTCGAACTGGTCCACGATGACGACCGGGCGGGCGGGCCACGACGCCCTGCCGCGGGCCCACGCCGTGACGGCCTCCCGCGCCGCACCCGTGACGTCCGGGGCACCGGGCCCGTGCGCGGCGGGAGCCTCCGCGGCGGCGACGACGGACGCGAGCCCGGGTATCCGGCGGGTCAGTTCACCGAGTGGATCGCCTCCCGGCACCAGCTGGAGGACGTCCCGGCGGGGGCCGCCCCCCTCGTCCAGCGCGCCGTCGCGCAGGGCGGGCACCAGACCGGCGTTGAGCAGCGACGACTTCCCCGCCCCGGAGGCGCCCACGAGCATGACCAGGCCGCCCGTCTCCTCGGTGGCGCGGAGCTGGGCGACCAGGGCGTCGGTGCTCCGCCGCCGCCCGAAGAACCAGCCGGCGTCCTCCTGCCGGTACGCGGCCAGCCCGCGGTAGGGGCACACCCCGCCGGGGGAGGCCGCGGACCCGGACGCGGGGTGGTCCTCGTCCGGGGCGGACGGCGCCGGGCGTTCGCCGGTCGGGTCGGCCACCGCCCGCTCCCACAGGCGCTGCCACTGCGCCAGGTCGTACAGGCCGGCGGAGACCGGTACGGGGCGTGCGCGCCGCGCCTGGGGGATGAGGACGTGCAGGACCGCCGCGAGGGCGGGGAACTGGGCGGGCACGTTCCTGGCCCGCCGCCAGTCGCTGATCCGCTGGGCGGAGACCCGTACCGGACGCCCTCGTTCGTCGACCCGCTGGAGCCGGACGACCGCTTCGGAGACGCGTTTGAGGGGAGGGTTGCCGGCCTCCCTGTACAGCAGTGCGAGACGTTCGGCGAAGGCCGTTCGTGCCCCTGAGTCGAAACCCAAGGTTCCCACTCCTTACTTCCCTCGCACCTGGACGTCCGGACCGGAAAACTCACTCTATATGTCTGACCTGCGGCTACGTCATGATCGCGGGTTTCCGGCCTCCTCGGCGGCGACCTCGGCTGGCAGGATCGCGTCGCAGTGGCGAGTCGGCCGCCCGGTACCTGGACAGGTCAGCGGCCCAGCGCCCGCAGAGCCACCCGGCGGGGCCGCATGTTCTCGGTCAGCTTTCGGCGGCCCGGCCCCCGTCCCGGTCCGTACGGCGTGCGACACGCCGCCGGCGCGGGTCGGCACCGGTCCCCACGAGGGGAGGGACCGGTGCCGCGCGATGCCGGCGGACGCCTGCGACCGGACGGGCGGCGGCCGGTGCCCGGTGGGCGGCTGCCGGGCGGGCGGGGCGGGTTCGGGGAGCCGGCCGGCGGGCAGGCACGTCGTGATGGTTCCGATGCCGACCGCCGCTGGAGTGCGTATGAGGATCTCCGTCGACCCCGAGCAGTGTTACGGCTCCGGTGACTGCGTCCACCGGGCGCCGGCCGTCTTCACCCAGGTGGACGGACTGGGCGCCGTGATACCCGGCCGTGAGAACGACGTCGACGCGCCCCGGGTGCGGGAGGCGGTCGAGGGGTGCCCCGCCGCGGCGATCACCGTGACGGGGACGGACTGAGGACCGCGGGGGGACCGGGTATGCCCGTGCCGGAAGTCCTGGTCACGCTCGGCAGCCGTTACGTGCGGCACGCCCCCGGCGGGTTCGGGAAGGCGGCGCTCGCCGCACGCCGGCTCGACCCCCATCTCCGCGATCACCCCCGCCGCCGAGTCGTCCGGGTGCGCTCCGGCGACCTGTTCGCCGTGGACACCCGGGACCTCATCCAGCGGTACCTGTACCTGTTCGGCGTATGGGAGCCGCACATGACGGCCTGGCTGCGGCGCCGGCTGCGGCCGGGGGACGGCTTCGTGGACGTCGGGGCCAACATCGGCGTCTTCAGCGTCCTGGCCGCACGACTCGTCGGTGACGCGGGCCGGGTCGTCGCGATCGAGGCCTCCCCCGATCTGCACCGCCGCCTGGTGGGGCACGGCCGGCTCAACGACCGGGCGAACATCCGGGCGCTCAATGCCGCCGTGTCCGACGGCCGCAGGACACTGACCTTCGTGCTCGCCAGCTCCCGCAACACGGGCGCGAACAGCGTCGTCCCGTACGACGGCCCGGCGGAGTCCACCTTCGAGATCGAGGCCCGGCCGCTGCCCGAACTCCTCGATCCGGCCGAGATCGCGAACGCCCGGGTGATCAAGATCGACGTCGAGGGCGCGGAGGGAGGCGTCGTCCGCGGAATGGCGCCGATGCTGGACTGCCTGCGGGCCGACGCCGAGATCAGCGTCGAGGTGACGCCGGAGCGGATGGCGCGGCTCGGGGACTCCGTCGGTGAACTGCTGGCGGTGATGCGCGACGCGGGGTTCCACGTCTACCGGCTGGCCAACGACTACGCGCCCGCGAGCTACCCCCCGGCCCTGAGCGGCAAGGCCGGCGTGGCGGTCCGCTGGCGCGGGCCCGTGACCGGGGAGAGCGACCTGATCTTCTCGCGGGTGGACGCGGAGACGCTTCCCTGACCCGCGAGGGTCTGCCCCCGAAGCCCCGCCCGGTTCACGGACGTGCGCGCGGGCCGTCGGCCCCGGGCGGGAAACGCCAGCCGGTGGAGGCCAGGGCCAGCGCCCTGGCCTCCACCACCGCCATCCGGGCGGCACGTTCGGCGGGGTCCACATGGGCCGCCTGACCGGTCACCTGCCCCTCCCACTTGCGGTAGAGGAGGCCGGGCTGCCGGGAGAACCAGCCCCGGCTCACGCAGTTGAGCGCCAGCAGCAGGCCGGTGTCCTCGGACGCGGGCAGCGCCGTCCAGCCGCCGAGCGCGAGCAGCAGGTCGCGCCGTACCAGGAGGGTCGCCGGGTGGACCTGGGCGCGGAAGTCGTTCGCCCTCCAGTGGTCGAGCACCTCGCCGAGCTCGATCGGTCCGTGGTCCGGGTCGTCCGGGAAAGCGGTCGTCGACCCGTCCGGCAGCAGGTCCAGGGCGCGTGACGTGGCCCACCCGATGGCCGGGTCGGCCTCGAGAGCGGCCAGATCACGGGCCAGGGTCCCCGGCGGAAGCCGGTCGTCGGCGTCCAGGGTCTTCACGTACTCGCCGTCCGCGTGGGCCAGGGCGAGGGTGCGGGCGACTCCGGGGCCGCCCTGCCGCTCCCGCCGCCCCTGCCGGAAGACGACGCGCGGGTCGTCGGGCACGTGCGGCCGTACGTCGTCCGTCCGCCCGTCCTCCTGGACGACCCAGCGCCATTCCCAGCCGTCGGGCAACTCCTGCGCGCACAGGGACGCGTGGGCCTCGGCGAGGAAGGGGGCCGAGGGGCCGTGGACGGCCGTGACGATGACGACGTACCTGCTCACGCCGGCACTCACCCTCCTTTCCGTCGTGGGCCTGCGGCTGTGTCTGGGCCTGCGGCTGTGTCCGGGGTTTGTGTCCGTGTCTGTGGGGTGTGGACGCGGGCCGGGGTCCGGTCCGGCTCCAGGGTACGGCTCCTGACGGCGCCCTGATGAAGAGGACTGGAGGCGAGGGCCGGGTGCAGGGGGTCGGTGAAGGGGCTTGGTGGCGTGGGGTTTTGGGGCCATGAGGCCATGAGGCCTCGGGGAAGGGGCCGGATCACGGACGCGACCGAGGCCGGCCGCATCCATGGCGGCGGCCCGGCTGCTCTGTCGAGCGGCCGGGCCGTTTCTCGCGTGCGGTGCTGTACGCAGATCGCCGTGACGTCGGGGCGGGTCGGCGGGGCGGCGCCGGGTTGCGGGCGCGCGCCGGGGCGCTCAGCGCTGCAGGGGGGAGGTGTGCTGGGCCGGGGACTCCGCGGTGTCGTCGCACAGGGGGCCGGTGGCCGAGGCGGCGTCGGCGAGCGGGCGGTGGCGGCAGCTCGGGGCCTTTCCGTGGGCCTCGGCGCGGATGCGCTGCTTCATCGTGGGGGGCAGGGAGCCGGTACGTGACCAGGACCAGGGTGCCGCCGCCGCGGGTGCCGCCTCGGGGGAGGCGCTCTCGCTGTTGCTGTGCGTGCCGGTCTGCGGTACGGCCGCGGAGGCGGTCGTCGTGATGAGTCCGAGCGCCGTGCACAGCGCGAGGAAGGCGGTGACGATGGTGGTCCACAGCGTCATGACCTTGTTCCGGGCCATAACCCCTCACTTTCGGGTTGGGCGATTTGCGTACTTTCCTCATGATGTGTATCCGGGCCGCGATGTGGTGGACCTCCGTACGTGGCGCGGCGATGTTCAGATGAACACCACTCGGATGGCCGCAAGAGGCTGAAAAAGGTCCCCAGACGGGAGGGATGCGGGCAAAAGTCACCATCCGTGGAAGGGTGATCACCCTCCGGTCGGAAGGGTTTCATCCGTCCCGGGAGGGCTCCGGCGGCGGCGAGTTGGCCCCTCGACGCAGGTCACCGATCGGTATCGGCCGGTGTGTATAGTCGGGCGCCAGAGGTCCCCTACGTCAAGGAAAGACGAGGTCGCGCGGTGAAGAAGCTTCTCCTGGTCGCACTGGCCGCCATCGGCGGGCTCCTCGTGTACCGCCAGATCCAGGCGGATCGCGCCGAGCAGGATCTGTGGACGGAGGCGACTGACTCCGTGCCCACGGGTTCGTGAGTACGACCGGCATCCGGTCCTGAGCAGACCCCGGCCGTCCTACGGTCGGGGTTTTGTGTTGTCCGGATTCCGCCCGGGGGCGCGCGCGGGCGCGCGGCAGGATGGGCCACGTTCCGGTCCGGGCGGCGGCGCGGATGCCGGTGAGTGCGAGGGGTGGCGGATGGTGGGACGGTGGGGTACGGCTCGACGGGGCGGCCGGTCGGGGGGTGACCGGCCGTCTGCGCTCGCGTCGGGTGGCGGGTCGGGGGGTGACCGGCTGCCGGTGGACGCGACCGGACGGCGCGTGCCGGGGCGGCGGCGGGTGCCGGAGCGGGGCGTGCCGGGGCGGCGGGTGTTCGTGCGCGGCCTTCCCGTGGGCGGGGCACGTGCACGGTCGGCCGTCCTGACCGCCGTAGCCGTTCCGACCGCCGTACTGGCCACGGCCGCCGCCCTGCTCGGCGGCCCGGCCGCCGCGGCCGGTACGCCCGCCGACTACGGCTTCGCCGAGGACGCCCGGCCGGTCGAGGGCGCGAACGGCACCTCGGACGCCGCACCACTGGAACCCGGCGCCACGTACCGCAGCTCCCTGCCGCGGAACGGCGTCCTCTATTACCGCGTCGAACTCGACGCCGCCTCCGACGCCCACGTCTCCGTCACCGCCGTACCCGGCTCCGTCGGCGACGTCACCGCCGTCGACGGCATCCGGGTCACCGTGCGCGACGCCGACGGCGGCTCCTGCTCCTCCGACAGCGCCACCTTCGGCGCCGCCCACAGTCCGCGCCCGGTCACCGCCTGGGGCGTCCGTGAGATCGCCCCCGGCGCGACACGCTGCCAGGACGCCGGGACCTACTACGTCACCGTCGAGCGGACCCGGCCCCAGGACTCCCCGCCCCGGGCCTGGGACCTGGAACTCACCGCCGTCACCGAGCCGCGGTCCGAAGGCGCCGGCGCGACCACCGCGCCGGGCACCTGGGACTCCGCCTCGCCCGGACCCCTCGCGGGCGAGCCGCAACACCGCCCGGGCGGCAACGGCTTCGCCCACGCCACACCCGTCGGGCAGGGAGTGTGGCGCGACGCCGTCCGACCCGGACAGACCCTCTTCTACGAGGTGCCGGTCGACTGGGGCCGCCGGCTGCACGCGACCGCCGAACTCGACGCCTCCGCCGACGCCTCCGGCTACGCCACCAGCGGCTTGCGCCTGGCCCTCCACAACCCCGTGCGCGGCGAGGTCGACGACACCGCCAAGGGGTACGCCGGCCGCCGGACGACGGTCGGCCTCGCTCCTCTGCCTCCGGTGGACTACGCCAACCGGTACGCCACCGGCGGGCAGGCCGGCGGGATGCGGTTCGCCGGCTCCTACTACCTCGTGGTGCACCTCGCGGCACAGGTCGCCGACGACTTCGGCGAGGGCCCCTTCGGGCTGACACTGCGGGTACGGCTCGACGGAGCGGGGCGGGCCGGGCCGGAGTACGCGGGGGAGTCCCGGCCGAAGGGCGTCTTCGAGGTCTCGGCGCAGGACCGGGTGGCCGCGCCGGAGGGCGGTGCCCCGGACGGCGGACTCGCCCTGAGAGCGGTCGCCGTGGGCGGGATCGGCACCGGCAGTCTGCTGCTCGTGGGCCTGGGGGTGTGGACGGCGGTGGCGCGGCGCGGACCCGGCAGGGGCTAGGGGAGGCCCGGGCCCGGGTTCAGATACGGGCCAGTGCCCAGAAGCCCACGGCGTAGCAGGCCAGCGCGAGGAGCAGGAGCGGGACCGCGATCCTGGCCGGAGGACCACCGGAACGGCGCCGCCGTGCCGCGCGGTGCTGGGGACGGGCCTGGGCCGGTGACCTGCGCGACCGCGGGCCCTGAGCGGTGTACGAGGCGGTGGGGACATCGGCGCGCTGCCGCGGTGTCGGCGCCGGGCCGGGGGCGGGGGACGACGGTGTGTGCGGTGGCTGCCGGTACTGCGGGCGGTCCGGGCGTTGCGGGCTGTCCGGGAACTGCGGGGCCGGTGCAGGAGCGTGCGCCTGCTCCCACGGGCCGGCCGGGGGGAGCGGCGGTGCCTGCGGCTCCGGGGAGTACGCGTGCGTCTGTGGGGGGCCGGGCGCGGGCGGGGGAGTGACGGTTTGCCCCGGGGGCGGCAGACGGAAGCTGCCGGTCTCCGACATGGCGGACGGCTGTGCGGCCGAGGGCGACACCGACGGGATGCCGTTCGAGGCCGAGGGCGACACCGTCGGGGCGCCGTCCGGAGCGGAAGGGGGCCGGCCGAGAACCGACGGGGCGCCGTCCGGCGCAGGCGGCACGGGGCGGTGCGGGGCGCCGTCCGGCGCGGGCGGTGCGAGGTCGGGAGGCGGCGGGGCTTCGGCCGGGGACGAGGCCGCGCCGGGGGTGGACGGCGTGCGGTCGGGGGCCGGCGTGCCGTGCGCGGGTTCCGGATCACGGCGCAGGGCCGGCGGCGTGGCGTCCGGCCTCGGCGGAGTGGCGGCGGGGGCCGGGGTGGGACGGTCGGACAGTGGCCGTCGGGGGGTTGTCGGGGTCTCGTCCACCCCCGACGCCTGGCCGAGCGGTCCGTCGGGACCGAACCCCGGCGGCAGCGGGCCGACTTGGTCGAAGATCTCGATCAGTTCGTCGTCGGGGCCGGGCTCCGGCAGCAGCTCGGCCGCCGCGGCCAGCGCCTTGCGGGTCCCCGTGGCGGTGCGGAACCGCGCCGGCGGGTCCGGTTGCACCAGCGTCGCCACGACCTGCCACAGCGGCTCGGGAATCCCCTGCGGCGCGGGCGGCGTCCCGTGCTCGGCGAAGTACTGCACCAGCGCCTTGGTGTCCGGCTTGGCCCCCTCCAGCAGGTACAGGGCGACCAGGCCCACGGCGAACAGGTCCGCGGGGAAGTCCGGTTCGGCGCCCATCATCTGCTCCGGCGCGAGGTAACCGGGCGTCCCGACCACGAGGTCGGTCTCCGTCAGCCGGGGCTCGCCCAGCCGCATCGCGATCCCGAAGTCCGACACCCGCAGCCGGGGCCGGCCCGTCCCGGTCGCCTCCAGCAGGAGGTTGGCGGGCTTGACGTCACGGTGCACCACGCCCTCCGCGTGGACCGCCGCCAGGCCCGCCAAGAGCTGGTCGAGCAGCGTGCACACGAAGGCCGGCGGCAGGGGGCCGTAGTCCCCGACCAGGTGGACGAGGGAACCGCCCGTGACCAGGTCCATGGTGAACAGGACCTTGTCGTCGTCGGCGGCCCAGCTGGCGGGCGCGACCACATGGGGGTGGTCGATCCGCAGCGCCTGTTCGCGTACGAACCGCAGCAGCGAGTGCGCGTCCCGCTGCTGGAGCACCTTGGCGGCCACGTAGCGCCGGCGGCGGTGGTCCCAGGCACGCCAGACGGCACCGACCCCGCCCCGGCCGATCGGGTCGACCAGCTCGTACCGGCCCGCGAAGACCTCACCCATGGCTGTGCGCCGCTCCTCCCCTGGGACCTGTCGCGCCACTCCCGCGGCCCGGCCGCCACACCCCCTCGCGGCGACCGGGTCCGGGATCAGTTCTGGTGGGACTGGTAGTGCGCCACCGCGTCCGAGGTGCGGCCCGCGCCGTACACGCGCAGGAACTCCGCCAGCTCCGGGTGGGAGGGGGACAGGGCGTCCGCCGCGTCGATGATGTCCCCGGCCGCCGCCACCGAACGCAGCAGCGACTGGATCTCGCGGACCACCCGCTTGACCGTGGGTGCGCCCGAACCGGTCGTGGTCGTGGTGGTGTTGCTGAGCACCGAGCCCCCCTGGGACCTCTTGATCTCGTCCATGCGTTCCGTCGCCTCGGCGGCGCTCACGCTGCCGTCCGCGACCTGCCCCGCCAGGTCCTGCAGCAGCTGCACCCGCTGGACCACCGCGGGATTGCCGATCTTGGCCCGCTGACCGCTCATCAGCTGCGACAGCATCGGCGCGGACAGCCCCAGCACCCCCGCGAGACGAGCCTGGTTGAGGCCGAGATCGTCGATGAGCCTACGGAAGAGCGCCCCCAACGGCTCCCCGTACCAGTTCCGCTGCAGTTCCCGCGCTCTTGCGGTGGCTTCCTGCTGTGCGGCGTCCATTGCGTCTCCCCATCGCTTCCCCATAAACCGCAGTTCGCTCCAGCGAACCACGCCGAGCATCTTACGGAGCGTGGTTGTTCCCCGGGAGCCCCAATCATTTGTGAGATACGGGGGGCGACCCGGTACTCTTGTCTGCGGCGCCCGCCGGTACGCGGTACCTCCGGCCGGAGCCACCTGCGGGGCCTTAGCTCAGTTGGTAGAGCGCTGTCTTTGCATGGCAGATGTCAGGGGTTCGACTCCCCTAGGCTCCACCCATGAAATGCCCTCTGAACTGCGAAAAGCGGTTTCAGGGGGCATTTTCCGTGCCCATCGGCGGGGCGCGTCGGTGCCCACCGGCCGACTCCGGGGGGACCGCTGAGGCGACCGCGCCCGGGTCGGCAAGGGTGAGTTCTCCGGGTTCATCGCTGTGGCCGTCGAGCGGGAGCTGCACGGCCAGGGGCTGGACGAGCCCTCGACCACGACCTCCGCCCAGGAACCGGGCCCCGCCCGTCTCACCGTTTCCCTGCTCCCGCGGGACGGCGCCGCGCCCACGCCCCCACGCCACCCGTCCACGGCATCGTCCGACGGCTCACCGCGGTCGCCCGAACCGGCGCCCCCGCAGGGGATCAACCCGCCTGCGGGCCCGGCCGGGTGAACCGCCGCAGGCCTGACCGGACGGACCGCCGCAGGCCCGGCCGAGCACGGGGGCCGCGCTGTCTGCTCTTGATATCGTCACCCCACAGGGCACCAGCGCCACACCCCTGCGGCGCGGTGCCACGCGGCTCATCGCCGTCGGAGCCGTCCGGTCGCTGCCGACGAGGTGGAAGGGGTAACCATGCGGGCGAAGGTACGAGCCGCTCTCGACAAGCTCTACATGAAGCGCCTGGTCAGGGAGTTGGAGGGACGTCCGCGCCCCCAGCACATCGGCATCATGCTCGACGGCAACCGCCGGTGGGCCAAGATGTCGGGCATCGACGACCCCCGCGAGGGATACCGGGCCGGCGGAGCGAAGGTGCTGGACTTCCTGCGCTGGTGCGACTCCGCGCAGATCGAGCACGTCACCCTGTTCATGCTCTCGGACGACAACCTCCACCGGCCCGAGGACCAGCTGAACCCGCTCATCGACATCATCGCCGAGGTCGTCGAGCAGCTCGCCGCCCCCGGGAACCCCTGGCCCGTCGAAGCGGTCGGTGCCATGGACCTGCTGCCCGCCGAGTCCGCGAGCCGCCTGAAGACCGCCACCGCGGCCACCCAGGGCCGCAAGGGCGGCACCAAGGTCGATGTCGCCGTGGGCTACGGAGGCCGACGGGAGATCGTCGACGCCGTACGCTCCGCCCTGACCGAGCACAGCTCCCAGGGCGGGGACATCGACGAGTTCATCGAGACCTTCACCATGGAGCACATCTCCAAGCACCTGTACTCCAAGACCCGGTCCGAGTCCGACCTCATCATCCGCACGTCGGGCGAACAGCGCCTCTCCGGGTTCCTGCTCTGGCAGTCCGCCTACGCCGAGGTCCACTTCTGCGAGACCTACTGGCCGGACTTCCGGGAGATCGACTTCCTGCGTGCCCTGCGCTCCTACTCCCTGCGCGAGCGCCGCTACGGCCGCTGAACCACGTTTCACGTGAAACGACGCCGTGGGGCGGGAGACCCTGAAGTCTCCCGCCCCAACGGCGTCGCACATCCGCCCGGCGAAGGTCAGCGGGGCTCCTCGCCCTCCACCGCCTCGTCCTGCGCCTGCTTGGCCTGGACCTCGGGGTCGAGGATCGCCTCACCGGTGCCGTCCACCGACGTCAGCCGCCCCGACTCGGGCACCTCGGTCGCCTCCGGCGGCTCCACCAGCCAGTCCGGGTTGGCCTGCTTGTCCCACCACTTCCAGGCGGCGAAGGCACCGCCCGCGACGACACCGGCCACCGCCAGGGCCTTGGCGAGACGCCCGGCCCTCGCCCGCCGCCGGTGCTTGCGCGTCAGCTTCTCGATCTCCTTGGCCGTGACCTGGCCCCGCAGCGCGGCCAGTGCGGCGGCACCCCGCGCGGCGGCCTCGTCCCTGACGGGCGTCGCCGCGGCCACCGCCTGCTCGATCATCGGCCTGGAGTAGTCGGCCGCCTGCCGGGCGGCCAGACGGGTACGGACGGCAGCCTCCTGAGCGGCCGCGTCCATCTTCGGCGGCACATGCGTACGGGCCTGCTCCAGCCGCGGCGCGACGTACGCGCCGTACTGGAGACGAGCCTGGCATGCCGCCTGCGACACCTTGGGCGCCAGCCGTACGCGCGCCTCCTGTGCGTAGTGCGCGGCCCTGTCCTTGGCCGTGTCGGCGTAGGGCGCCACCACTTCCGCGGCGTGCAGCACGCTGTCCTTCGCCGAACCGGTCGCGGCGCGCACGCTGTCGATGCGGGTCACGGGTTCCTCCTCCTCGGTGGCGTACGGTAATTCGACTTTCCACCCTTTTACGGATCATGCCTGCGGACGCACTGCCAGGCATGTGAGGGCGGGCATCCGGGTCACGGATGATGTCTCCGGGCTCTGTGGGGCACAGGGTGATGAACGTGCGAACAAGAGCCGATCAATCTCAACAACGGATGAATACCGGGCAACGGGAGCCTGCCGACGACCATGTCACGGATCGGCGCCCCGCGCTCGTGACCCAGTAGTACTCGTCGCGACCCCCTCCTCTCGTCCTCCGGGCGGGTATCCACAACCGGCCTCCCCGAATCGGAGCAGGACCCGCCCGCCGGACGACGTACGCGTCTTGGACCGTGCGAGGATCGGTGGGCACGAAAAGACGACGGAAGGCACCTCGTGGCCGAGCAGCTCTACGCCACCCTGAAGACCAACCACGGCGACATCGAGATCCGGCTCCTGCCGAACCACGCCCCCAAGACGGTCAGGAACTTCGTCGGGCTCGCCACGGGCGAGCGTGAGTGGACCAACCCCGAGACCGGGGAGAAGACCACGGGCAGGCTCTACGACGGCACGGTCTTCCACCGGGTGATCAGCGGCTTCATGATCCAGGGCGGCGACCCGCTGGGCAACGGCACCGGTGGCCCCGGCTACCAGTTCGAGGACGAGTTCCACCCCGACCTCGCCTTCGACAAGCCCTACCTCCTGGCCATGGCCAACGCCGGCCCCGGCACCAACGGCTCGCAGTTCTTCCTCACCGTCTCCCCGACGACCTGGCTGAACCGCAAGCACACGATCTTCGGCGAGGTCACCGGCACCGCCGGCCGCAAGACCGTGGACACCATCGCCGCCGTACCGACCAACCCCCGCACCGACCGCCCCCTCAACGACGTCGTCATCGAGTCGGTCCTCGTCGAGACCCGCGCAGGCTGACCGGAGGCGGCAGGCACCGGCAGGAACCAAACGCCCCGCTCATCCGTAAAGATGGGCGGGGCGGTGCATGCGCGCACACCGCTCGCACGACGACCGAGGGGAAGCCATGGACCACGCGGCAGCCAGCTCACCCGATGCCCGGAGCCTGCCCGGCTGCTACCGCCATCCGGACCGCGAGACCGGCATCCGCTGCACCCGATGCGAACGCCCGATCTGCACGGACTGCATGGTCAACGCGTCCGTCGGCTTCCACTGCCCCGACTGCGCCGCCGGCCGCACGGGCGGCCACGGACCCGCCCCGGCCGCGTCCCGGCCCCGCACCCTGGCGGGCGGCACCATCGCCGCCGACCCCCATCTCGTCACCAAGATCCTCATCGGGGTCAACGTGGCGGTGTTCCTCGCCGTCCACGCCCTGTCGGAGTCGTTCCTGGGCGACATGGTGCTGATCGGACGCTGGCCCCCCGCCCCCTACGTCCCCACCGAGGGCGTCGCCGAGGGCGAGTGGTACCGCCTGGTCACCACGGTGTTCACGCACCAGGAGATCTGGCACATCGGCTTCAACATGCTCAGCCTCTGGTTCCTCGGCGGGCCCCTGGAGGCGGCGCTCGGCAGAGCCCGCTACCTCACGCTCTACCTCGTCTCCGGCCTGGCCGGCAGCGCCTTCACCTACCTGCTCGCCTCGCCCACCACCGCCACCCTCGGCGCCTCCGGTGCGGTCTTCGGCCTCTTCGGAGCCACCGCGGCGCTCGTGCGCCGGCTCAACGCCGACATGCGCCCGGTCGTCATCCTGCTGGCGATCAACCTGGTCTTCACCTTCACCTGGGCCAACATCGCCTGGCAGGCCCACATCGGCGGCCTGGTCGCCGGTGCCGTGGTCGGGTACGCCATGCTGCACGCCCCGCGCGAGCGGCGGTCCCTCATTCAGTACGGCACCTGTGCGCTGGTCCTCGTGGCCGTCGTCGGACTGACCCTGCTGAGGACCGCCCAGCTCACCTGAGCGCGCGTTGTCCACAGCGGGTGGCGAATCTTGTGCACAGTGTGCGGGAACAGGTGTGCCCCCTGTCGCTGACCAGTGTTTCCGCAGGTCAGGCAGGGGGCGAACATGTTTTCGGTTACCGGTACTTCCGTCACACCGGCGTCAATGCCCGGCGGGTTATCCACAGATCGTCTTTCTTTTCCCCACCGTGTGGACAGGGCCTGTGGATAACTCCGTGGATAGCCCTGGGCAGAGCTACTCCCGCGCTACTTCCACTGCGTGGAGACACCGAATCCGGCGGCGATGAAACCGAAGCCCACCACGATGTTCCAGTTGCCCAGCGAGTCGACGGGAAGCGAACCGTCGGTGACGTAGAAGAGGACGATCCAGGCGAGGCCGATGACGAACAGGGCCAGCATGACGGGCGCGACCCAGCTGCGGCTCGTCAGTTTGATGTTGGTCGCCTGCTTCGAGGGCGGCGGCGTGTAATCGGCCTTCTTGCGGATACGTGACTTCGGCACGAGGGTCTCTCCTGTCGATGCGCTGCGTGGCCGCGCAGGGAACGGGGTCGGGGACTTGGAGCGCTCCCCCGGGCGTCCGTTAGCGTAGTGCTTCCGCGGCGCCGAAGGAGATAAGGGTACGTTGAGCAATTCTGCCGACTCCCCCCGGGCGGGATCCAGCCCTGTCCCGAGGCGCCGTTTCCGGCCCGTGCGGGTCCTGACGGCAGCCGTCTTCGCTCTCGCGGGACTCATTTTCTTCACCAGCTTCAACACCGCGAAAGGCACCAATATCCGGACGGACGCCTCTTTGCTCAAGTTGTCCGACCTCATCCACGAGCGCAGCCAGGCGAACGGCGGGCTGGAGGAGTCCAACGCGGCCCTGCGCGAGGACATCGAGGCGCTCGCCGAGCGGGACGACGGCAGCACGAAGGCGGAGGACGACAAGCTCGCGGCGCTGGAACGGAAGGCGGGTACGCACGAGCTGGAGGGCGAGGCGATATCGGTCACCCTCGACGACGCCCCGCCGGACGCCACCGCCAAGCTGCCCGGCTACCCGGAACCGCAGCCCGACTACCTGGTGATCCACCAGCAGGACCTCCAGGCGGTCGTGAACGCGCTGTGGCAGGGCGGCGCCGAGGGCATCAAGGTCATGGACCAGCGGCTGATCTCCACCAGCGCGGTGCGCTGCGTGGGCAACACCCTGATCCTGCAGGGACGCGTCTACTCACCGCCGTACAGGATCCAGGCGGTCGGTGATCCGAAGCAGCTGAAGAAGGCCCTGGCCGCCTCCCCGGCGATCCAGAACTACATGGTGTACGTCAACGTCTACGGGCTGGGCTGGAAGGTCGAGGAGGACGGGGCGGTGACGCTGCCGGGGTACGCGGGCACGGCGGACCTGCACTATGCCCAGCCTGTGGAGTGACGCCTTTCCGGAGGGCCCCGCGCCGCTAGTCTGGTGCGGTACGGCGTGAGTCTGGCGCCGTGGTGCGACGGAAGGGACGGCATGTACGGCTGGATCTGGCGGCATCTGCCGGGGAACGCGTGGGTGAAGGCGCTGCTCTCGCTCGTGCTGGCGGTGGCCGTGGTCTACGTCCTCTTCCAGCACGTCTTCCCGTGGGCCGAACCGCTGCTTCCCTTCAACGATGTGACGGTGGACAACCAGTGAGCGCGCGCATCCTCGTCGTCGACAACTACGACAGCTTCGTCTTCAACCTGGTCCAGTACCTCTACCAGCTGGGCGCCGAGTGCGAGGTGCTGCGCAACGACGAGGTGTCGACGGCCCACGCGCAGGACGGCTTCGACGGCGTACTGCTCTCTCCCGGCCCGGGCGCGCCGGAGCAGGCGGGGGTCTGCGTCGACATGGTCCGGCACTGCGCGGCGACCGGGGTGCCGGTCTTCGGCGTCTGCCTCGGCATGCAGTCGATGCAGGTGGCGTACGGCGGTGTGGTGGACCGGGCACCGGAGCTGCTGCACGGCAAGACCTCGCCGGTCGAGCACGCGGGCCGGGGCGTCTTCGCGGGCCTGCCCTCGCCCTTCACGGCGACGCGCTACCACTCGCTGGCGGCCCGGCCGGCCACGGTGCCGGCGGAGCTGGAGGTGACGGCCCGTACGCCCGACGGGATCGTGATGGGCCTGCGCCACCGGGAACTGCTCGTCGAGGGCGTGCAGTTCCACCCGGAGTCGGTGCTGACCGAGCACGGGCACCGGATGCTGGCCAACTGGCTGGCGGAGTGCGGCGACCGGGACGCGGTGGCGAGGTCGGCGGGGCTCGCCCCGGTGGTGGGCAGGGCCACGGCGTGACCGCGCTGCGCCCCGAGCGTGATTCCGGCGCGGCCGGTGACCAGGGATCCTCGTACGGGCGGCCGTACGGGGATTCCGGTGCGTTCGGGGGCGGTTGGCACGAGGATTTCCCGTCCGGCGGGGCGCACCGGCCGGTCGTCGACGACGAGACGGTGGCGCTGCGGCTCCCGGAACCGCCGCCGGAGCACGGGCCCGCCGCCTCCCCCGCGGGGGGCGGGCGCGCGGCCCGCAGGAAGGCCGCGAAGGGGCGTCACGGGCGTCGTGCGGCCTCCCGGGGGCCGTCGCCGGTGTCCGAGTCCGCCGCGGAGCCGAAGGCACACCTGTCGCGGGTGGAGGCGCGGCGGCAGGCCCGTGCGCGCAAGCCGGGTGCCGCGGTGCTCGCCAGCCGGGCGATAGGCGAGGTCTTCATCACGACCGGTGTGCTGATGCTGCTGTTCGTCACGTACCAGCTGTGGTGGACGAACGTGCGGGCGCAGGCGCAGGCGGACCGGGCGGCGAGCAGCCTGCAGGACGACTGGGCGAACGGCAGACGGAACCCGGGGGCCTTCGAGCCGGGGCAGGGGTTCGCACTGCTGCACATTCCCAAGCTGGACGTCGTGGTGCCGATCGCGGAGGGCATCGACAGCAAGAAGGTGCTGGACCGGGGCATGGTCGGGCACTACGCCGAGGGTGCGCTGAAGACGGCGATGCCGGACGCGAAGGCGGGCAACTTCGGGCTGGCGGGGCACCGCAACACCCACGGGGAGCCGTTCCGGTACATCAACAAGCTGAGCCCGGGCGATCCGATCGTCGTGGAGACGCAGGACGAGTACTTCGTCTACAAGATGGCGTCGATCCTCCCGGTGACGTCACCGGGCAACGTCAGCGTCCTCGACCCGGTGCCGGAGCAGTCGGGTTTCACGGAGCCCGGCCGCTACATCACCCTCACCACCTGCACGCCGGAGTTCACGAGCAAGTACCGGATGATCGTCTGGGGCAAGATGGTCGAGGAACGGCCGCGCAGCAAGGGCAAGCCGGATGCGCTCGTCAGTTAAGGGCGGATGACCAGTGGCATCGACCACCGAAACGCAGCACCAGGAGCACGCCGGCGAGGACGGCCCGCCGGAGCCCGCGGCACGCCGCCGCGGACGCGGTCCCGGGCGGGTCGTCGCCCAGGCCGTCAGCGTCCTGGGCGAACTCCTCATCACCGCGGGTCTGGTGCTCGGTCTGTTCGTCGTCTACTCCCTGTGGTGGACGAACGTGGTCGCCGACCGCGCGGCGGACGAGCAGGCCGACAAGGTCCGCGACGACTGGGCCCAGGACCGGGTCGGACCGGACGGCCCGGGTGCGCTGGACACCAGGGCGGGCATCGGCTTCCTGCACGTGCCGGCGATGGGCGACGGCGACATCCTGGTGGAGAAGGGCACGTCGATGGACGTCCTCAACGACGGTGTGGCCGGCTACTACACCGACCCGGTCAAGTCGGTGCTGCCGACCTCGGGCAAGAAGGGCAACTTCTCGCTGGCGGCGCACCGGGACGGGCACGGGGCGAAGTTCCACAACATCGACAAGATCGAGAAGGGCGACCCGATCGTCTTCGAGACGAAGGACAAGTGGTACGTCTACAAGACCTACGCGGTCCTTCCCGAGACGTCGAAGTTCAACGTCAAGGTGCTCGACGCGGTCCCCGAGGAGTCCGGCAGGAAGAAGGCCGGCCACTACATCACGCTGACGACCTGCACGCCGGTGTACACGAGCCGGTACCGGTACGTGGTGTGGGGGGAGCTGGTGCGCACGGAGAAGGTGGACGGGGACCGGACCCCGCCGGTGGAACTGCGCTGACCGCCGGCCCCGTGGCCGCCGCGCGCCGGGACGTGCCCGTGGTCGTTGCTACGGCAACGCCTCCTTCTTGTCATGTCCAGCGAATTCGGCAGGGTGATCCTCGGGCTGACCACCTGGGGGAGACGCTGTTCTCGACCGCCGTGCCGCTGCCGTCCCGTCCTGCGCGGACGTCATCGGATCCATGCCGCTGACGCGGCGCGGCGCGACTCCTCGTACCCCTGGCCGTGGTGGAACGCGTGCGAGGGGCCGCTCCCGGCCGGCCGCTCCCGGGACCCCGGGCCCCGCCGCACGAGCCGGCCGGCCCGGCGCGCCCGGTCACGCCCGATCCAACGGAAGAGAAGTGCTCCGGCGTGCCCGGGGCCGCTCCGCCATGCCCGAAAACAAGCCAGGAGGAGCTCCCGTATGACCAAGAAGTCGCTGGTCGCAGGCATATTTCGCGCTCGCCGCCGCCCTTCTGCCCCTGAGCGCGGCGCCGGCCCAGGCCGCGTCGAACCCGTGCGGCGGCCCGTACCAGGCCATCGCCCATGTCGACGGCCGGCTGCCGGGCGACAGCGGCAACGACGACGGCGACATGGTCGCCCACGCGGGCGGCACCGGATACCTGTGCGTCGTCTTCTGCAACGGGACGCCGGGCGGGGCGAACGAGATGTACTTCACCGTCTGCCCCGGCAGGACGAGCGGGGCGGGGTGCGGCACCGACCACGGTGACTACGCCTCGTACGCCGGTCCGATCCGCATCACCGACACCGGCTGCTTCACTGCTGCGTACATGACTACTTCATCCGGCGCTGGGGCAACGCCACCGACTGCAAGCAGTCCGCCCACAACGCGCTGGCCGCGTCCGACACCGTCCCGGGCCCGGCCCGCAAGCAGCTCATCAGCCTCAAGGGTGCGGTGCTGCCGGCCGTCTACCAGAATGCCCCGGGTGGTTTCGACAAGCTCCAGAACTTCGAGCAGGGATTCGTGGACGCTCTTCTCGCCCGCATGGGCATGGAGAAGAGCAGGGCGGCGCAGTACCGGTCCCGCCACGAGGCCTTCCTCGAGGCGGCCCGCAGCCGTACCGCCTCGCGTTCCGCCGAGGGCTGACGCATGACTGAGGGGAACAAGACCTTCCGGCCCGAGCGGCTCGCCTGCCTGGGCGGGCTCGCGGCGATGGGCATCGCGCTGCTTCTCCTGCTCGGCACCGGCGGTCTCGTCGTGGCCGCCGTGGCCGGGAGCCTGTGCCTCGGTATGGTCGCGGGAGGCCGCAGCGGCGTCCGGGCCGTCCGCGCGCGCAGATGGGCGCACCCCCGAACCTGGCTGGCCCTGGGCGTGGCCTGCGTGTCGACCGGTGTCGGCGGATTCGCGGTCGCCTACCTGACCGGCATTCTCTCCGGGGGACTGGACGTCGAGGAGGCCTGCGTCCACGGCCACGGCGTCCGTTACGACGACGCCTACCGGGGAGCGCACGCGCAGGAGTTCAGCCGCTGGTTCCCGCTGCACAGCAAGTGCAACGAGGACTTCGACCTTGTTCCCTTCTGGGTCAACCCGGCCATTGTGTTCTTCGCCCTGCTGGCGGCGATCGGCGTGCTGTGCCTCGCCGCCGCGGTGGTGACTGCTCTGAGACCAAGGAGAGACGGATGAAGAGGGGCGAACTGACGAGGCGCCGTGTCGTCGGCGTCACGGCCGGCGTGGCGGGTACGGCGGCCCTGGGGCCGCTGCCGGCCGCCGGGCAGGCCGCCGCGGCCGAGGGGTCCGGCGCCGCCGGTTCCCGGACCAGGGACCGCACCGGCAACGGCTGGCCCGTCCTGGAGGAGGCGGAGTCGTTCGGTGTCGAGGGCAGCGGCCAGGAGGTCAGACTCGCCGGCGGTGACGCGGCCGTGGTCCTGCTGCACGTGGCGCGCCGGTTCCACTACGAGATCGGCACGCTGCGGGACGGCGACGTCCACGGCTGGGCACGGGAGCGCCGGGTCTCGGCGGACTACGAGTCCAACTATCTGTCGGGCACGGCGATCGCCGTCCGTCCGCTGTCGTACCCGGTCGGTCCGGTGAACGGCCTGTACCCGAACGAGCTCGTCGTGGTGCGGGACATCCTCGCCGAGCTGGACGGCGTCGTCGCCTGGGGCGGGGACTTCACGCCGGCGAAGGAGTCCCACTTCGAGAATGCCGTCAGGCCCGGACACCCGCGGCTGAAGGGGGCCGCCCGCAAGATCGGCGGCCGGCGGCAGGGCCCCGGGGACGAGGGCGCCGGCGCGACGGACGCGTTCGATCCCGCACGGCGGGCCTTCGCACGATGCTCGGCGTAGGAGGCGTAGGAGGCGTAGGAGGCGTAGGAGGCGTAGGAGGAGCGCGCGGTACCGTCTTGGACCGGTGAGAGCCCCGGTCCCTCCGCTCGGAGGGACCGGGGCTCTCACCGTGTCCGGGTGTTGCCGGGGCGCGTCAGTCGTCGTCGCCGCGGAGGCCGCCGATGAAGCCGCCGCCGTTGTCACCGCCGCCGTTGTTGTTGCCGTTGCCGCCCGTGGTCGTGAGCGTGATCTGCGTGGCGGCCGGGTCCTCGACCTCGGTCCCGGGCTGCGGGTCCATGGCGATCACCAGCGCGTCGTCCTCGCCCGGGGCGCCCGCCGCCACCTGGACGTTGGTGAAGCCGCTCTGCTGCAGGATCTGCCGGGCCTCGGCGAGGGACTTGGTGCGGACCTCCGGCACCTTCGTCTTCTCCACGGCCTTGCCGACGACGATCGTGACCTTCGAACCCGGGTCGACCTGCTGGTTCGCCGAGGGCGTGGTGGAGATGACCTTGTCCACCTGGCTCGGGTCGTTCGTCGGCTGCTCGGTGCAGGTGGCTTCCAAGTCACCGCTGCTTTCCACCTGGGCCTTGGCCTCGTCGCAGCTGCGGCCGACGACGTCCGGCACGGTGGCCTTCTCCTCGGCCTTGGCGACCTCCAGGGTCACCGTGGAGCCCTTCTCCAGCTCGGTGCCCGGGTCGGGGTCCTGGCTGAGGACGGTGCCCTCGTCCTGGGAGGACTCGGTCTGCTTGGTCTCGACCTTGAAGCCCTTGTCCTCGAGCTGCCGGGTGGCCTCGTCGACGTTCTTGTCGATGACGTTCGTGACGGCGACCTTGGGGGCGCCGGTCGAGACGACCAGGTTGACGGTGGTCTTCTTGTCGACCTCGGTGCCCTGCTCGGGATCCTGCGAGCAGATGTCGCCCTTCTTCTGGTCCTCGCAGGGCTTCTGCGTGAAGGCCAGTTCCAGGTCGGCGTTGACGGCCTGTTGCTCGGCGTCGGCTTTGGTGAGGCCGACGAAGGCGGGGACGCCGACCGTGTCGTTGTCCGGTCCGCCGCCGCCGACCGCGTACTTGCCGATGAGGATCGCGCCGACGAGGACGAGGATGCCGGCCAGCACCAGGAGGATGGTGGAGGTGTTCGACTTGCGCGGCTGCTGGCGGCGCCGGTCGGGGCGGTCGTCGTAGCCGTAGCCGCCGTCGTCCGGGTTCATCGGCGGCAGCATGGTGGTGGCGCCCGCGCCGGCGTCGGAGCGCAGGGCGGTGGTCGGCTGTTCGTCGGGGTAGGCGCCGTAGCCCCCCGCGGCCATGGCGCCCAGCGCGGCGGTGGCGCCGACCGGCTGGCCGTCGAGGCAGGCCTCGATGTCGGCGCGCATCTCGTCGGCCGACTGGTAACGGTAGTCGGGGTCCTTGACCAGGGCCTTCAGCACGATCGCGTCCATCTCGGGCGTGATCTCGGGATCGAAGACGCTGGGTGCCTGCGGTTCCTCGCGCACGTGCTGGTAGGCGACGGCGACCGGGGAGTCGCCGACGAAGGGCGGCCGGACCGTGAGCAGCTCGTACAGGAGGCAGCCCGTGGAGTACAGGTCGGAACGGGCGTCGACCTGCTCGCCCTTGGCCTGCTCCGGGGAGAGGTACTGGGCGGTGCCGATGACCGCCGCGGTCTGGGTCATCGTCATGCCGGAGTCGCCCATGGCGCGGGCGATGCCGAAGTCCATGACCTTGACCTGGCCGCCCCGCGTCAGCATGACGTTGGCCGGCTTGATGTCGCGGTGGACGATGCCGGCCCGGTGCGAGTACTCCAGGGCCTGGAGGATGCCGATGGTCATCTCCAGCGTCCGCTCGGGCAGCAGCTTGCGGCCGGAGTGGAGCAGCTCGCGGAGGGTGGAGCCGTCGACGTACTCCATGACGATGTACGGGATCGACACGTTGTCGATGTAGTCCTCGCCCGTGTCGTAGACCGCCACGATCGCGGGGTGGTTGAGCGAGGCGGCCGACTGGGCCTCCCGGCGGAAGCGGGCCTGGAAGGACGGGTCGCGCGCGAGGTCCGCGCGCAGCGTCTTCACCGCCACCTGGCGACCGAGCCGGGTGTCATGCGCGTGGTAAACCTCCGCCATGCCACCACGGCCGAGCACCGGGCCCAGCTCGTACCGGCCGCCGAGGCGACGCGGCTCTTCCATGGTTACTACCAGCCCTCTCCGTCGGTCCCGACCGGCACGCGTGTACGGTCGGAGGCTGCCGTCCGGCCTACCGTACCCGGCTCGTTCCGGGTGACCTGGCCAAGCTCGATACCCGATACCGGACCGGTATCGCAACGTGCGCCTATGTGAAGGGGACGTGACAGGAGTCACGTCCTGTTCAGCCCGTGGTCACTTCCTGCTGTCCAGAACGGCCTCCATCACGTTCTTCGCGATCGGGGCCGCGAGGCCGCCGCCGGAGATGTCGTCACGGACGGCGTTCTCGTCCTCGATCACCACGGCCACGGCGACGGGCGAGCTGCCGTCGTCGCCCTTGGCGTACGAGATGAACCAGGCGTAGGGGTTCTCCTTGTTGTCCACGCCGTGCTGCGCCGTACCGGTCTTGCCACCCACGGTGACGCCGTCGATCCGCGCGTTGGTTCCCGTGCCGTCCTCGACGACGGTCTCCATCATGTCCTGGAGGATCCGGGCGTTGTCCGCGGACAGCGGCTCGCTCATCTCCTCGGGGTCCGTCTTCTCGATGGTGTCGAGGTTGGGGGCCTGGAGTTCGTCGACCATGTACGGCTTCATCAGGGTGCCGTTGTTGGCGACGGCGGAGGCGACCATGGCCATCTGCAGCGGGGTCGCGGCGGTGTTGAACTGGCCGATGGAGGAGAGTGCGACCTCCGAGGGCGCCATGTCGTCGGAGAAGACCGAGGCGCTGGAGCGGACGGGGACGAACTGCTCCTCGGTGAAGCCGAACTTCTTGGCCGTCTCGAGCATCTTGTCGTTGCCGAGGTCGGCGCCGATCTTGCCGAAGACGGTGTTGCAGGACACCCGGAGGGCCTCGCGGAGGGTGGCGTCCTCGCAGGGGAGGTCGCCCTCGTTGGGCAGTTCGGTGGTGGTGCCGGGCATCGTCCACGGCAGCGGCGAGTCGGTCTTCTCGTCCGCCGAGTCGTACAGCCCGTGCTCCAGGGCGGCGGCCGCGGTGAGCACCTTGAAGGTGGAGCCGGGCGGGTAGACCTCGCGCAGGGCGCGGTTGAGCATCGGGTCGTCCGGGTCGTTCTTCTTCTGGAGCCCGTTCCAGGCCTCCCCGGCCGCTTCGTTGCTGCCGGCGATCGAGGTGGGGTCGTACGACGGGTAGGAGGCCATCGACAGGACCTTGCCCGTGGAGGGTTCGAGCGCGACGACGGCTCCCTTGGCGCCCTGCTTCTTCAGGCCGTCGTAGGCGGCCTTCTGGGCGGCGCTGTTGAGGGTGGTGACGACGTTGCCGCCCTCGCGCTTCTTACCGGTGATCATGTCGAGGGTGTTGCGGAAGAAGAGCCGGTCGTCGTTGCCGGTGAGGATGCCGTCGTTGATGGCCTCCAGCTGGGTGGCGCCGTAGGCCTGGGAGACGTAGCCGGTGACGGGCGCCCACATGGCGCCGTCCTTGTAGGTGCGCTTGTACTTGAAGTCGCCCTTGGTGGTGGCGTGCCCGGTGATGGCCTTGCCGTCGACGATGATGTCGCCGCGCGGGGTGGCGTACCGCTCGATGGCGACGCGGCGGTTGTGCTCGTCCTCCTTGAGCTCGTCGGCCTGGACGTACTGGAGCCAGTTGTCGCGGACGAGCAGGGTGAGGATGAGGAGGCCGCAGAAGATCGCGATGCGGCGCAGTGGCTTGTTCACGGTCGGACCACCTGGGTCATCTCGGCATCCGGGTTGGCGGGAGCGGCGGGTGCCGGTCTGCGGGCGGTGTCGCTGATGCGCAGCAGGATGCCGATCAGGGCCCAGTTCGCGATGACGGAGGAGCCTCCGTACGCCAGGAAGGGCATGGTCATACCGGTGAGCGGGATGAGGCCCATGACGCCGCCGGCGACGACGAAGACCTGGAGGGCGAAGGCGCCGGAGAGGCCGATGGCGAGGAGCTTGCCGAACGGGTCGCGGGCGGCGAGGGCGGTGCGCACACCGCGTTCCACGATCAGCGCGTAGAGCAGGAGCAGGGCCATGAGGCCGGCCAGGCCCAGTTCCTCGCCGAAGGTGGCGAGGATGAAGTCGGAGTTGGCGGCGAAGCGGATCAGCTCGGAGTGGCCCTGGCCCCAGCCGGTGCCGAGGGTGCCGCCGGAGCCGAACGCCCACAGGGCCTGCATGGCCTGTTCGGAGTGGCCGCCCTGGCCGGCGCGGGAGAGCGTGTACTCCTTCATCGGGTCGAGCCAGGCGTCGACGCGCTGCTGGATGTGGGGTTCGAAGGTGGCGACGCCGACCGCGCCGACGGCGGACATCAGCAGACCGAAGACGATCCAGCTCGTCCGCTCGGTGGCGACGTACAGCATGATCACGAACATGCCGAAGAACAGCAGCGAGGTGCCGAGGTCGGTCTCGAAGACCAGGATGAGGATCGAGACCATCCAGACGACCAGGATGGGGCCGAGGTCGCGGCCGCGGGGCAGGTAGAGGCCGATGAAGCGGCGGCTGGCCAGGGCGAGCGCGTCGCGCTTCACCATCAGGTAGCCGGCGAAGAAGATCGCCAGGACGATCTTGGCGAACTCGCCGGGCTGGATGGAGAAGGAGCCGACCTGGATCCAGATCTTGGCGCCGTAGATGTTCTTGCCGAGACCCGGCACCAGCGGCAGGAGCAGCAGGAACAGCGCGGTGACCATGGAGATGTAGGTGTAGCGCTGCAGGACGCGGTGGTCCTTGAGGAAGACCATCACGGCGACGAACAGGGCGATGCCCATCGCGGTGTACATCAGCTGGCGGGGCGCGGCGGTGCCGGCCTGCTTGATCTCCTGGAGGAGTTCGGACTGGTCCAGGCGCCAGATGGCGACGAGTCCGAGTCCGTTCAGCAGGGTGGCCAGCGGCAGCAGCAACGGGTCCGCGTAGGGCGCGAACCTGCGCACGACGAGGTGGCCGACGCCGGCCAGGAGGCCGAGGCCGAGGCCGTAGCTCAGCAGGCCGGCGGGCACCTCGTCGTTGATGGCCAGTCCCACGTTGGCGTAGGCGAAGACCGGGATGAGGACGGCGAACACGAGCAGGGCCAGCTCGGTGTTGCGCCGGCTCGGGGCGCCGATGGCGCCGATCGTGGACGTGTGGTGCGTCGGCGAGTTGGTAGTACTGCTCATCGTGTGACAGGGCCTCTCACGGCTTGCCTACTGCTTACCGCACAACGAGACGACCTTCTGCTCTTCCTCCGAGAGGGTCGGTCCTGAGCCTGGAGTGGGTGCGGTCGTGGACGGGGACTCGGACGATTCGGGTGCCTTCGGCGACTGCGACTCGTTCGGTGACGCGTTCGGTGTCGGTGAGGCCTTGGACGTGAAGGAGGCGGGAGTGGTTCCCGTGGTGCCTCCGGCCTCGCCCTCGCCCGTCTGCGCGTTCTGCTCGGTCTCGGCGGTGCGCCGGTCGGCCTGCTTCCGGCAGGCGGACGCCTGCACCGCCAGCTCCTCGATCTTGGCCCGGGCGTTGTTCAGGTCGCTCTCGGGGATGGTGGCCTCGACCAGCTTCTGCTGGTAGGGCGGCAGGTACTTGAGTTCGATCTCGGGGTGGTCCTTCTGGACCTTCGAGAGCGACACCCAGGCGAGGTCCTGGCTGATGCCCCGGTACAGCGCGAGGTGGTCGTCCTTGGCGCCGACGTAGTACTGGGTCTGGGTCCAGCGCCAGCCGCCGTAGACGCCGCCGCCGATGACGGCGAGGGCGAGCACGGTGTACAGGGACCTCTTCAGCCACCGGCGGTTCTTGCGGGGCTTGACGAAGTCGTCGGGACCGTAGTCGTCGAAGTCGCCGTCGGGGACGTAGCCGGTGGTGTCGCCGCTGCCGGGCGGGCCGAACTCGCCGCCTGCGCCGCGCTGTCCGCCGCCGCCCTGGCGGCCGAGGCCGGCGGCGCGGCCGGCCGGGGTCTGCATGATGCCGTTGTCGCCGAACTGCGCCTGGTTCTCGGCGACGGCGCCGACCACGACGGGGGTGTCGGAGAGCTGTCCGGCGAGGGTGTCGCCGGTGTCGAGGTCGAGGACGTCGGCGACGATGACGGTGATGTTGTCGGGGCCGCCGCCGCGCAGGGCGAGCTGGATCAGCTCCTGCACGGTCTCCTGGGGTCCCTGGTAGCTGGCGAGGGTGTCCTCCATCGTCTGGTGGGAGACGACGCCGGAGAGTCCGTCGGAGCAGATGAGGTAGCGGTCGCCGGCCCTCACCTCGCGGATGGACAGGTCGGGTTCGACGTGGTCGCCGCTGCCGAGCGCGCGCATCAGCAGGGAGCGCTGCGGGTGGGTGCCCGCCTCCTCCTCGGTGATGCGGCCCTCGTCGACGAGGCGCTGCACCCAGGTGTGGTCCTGCGTGATCTGGGTGAGGGCGCCGTCGCGCAGGAGGTAGGCGCGGGAGTCGCCGACGTGCACGAGGCCGAGGCGCTGGCCGGTCCACAGCAGGGCGGTGAGGGTGGTCCCCATGCCTTCGAGGGCGGGGTCCTCCTCGACCATCTGCCGCAGCTGGTCGTTGGCGCGCTGCACGGCGGTGCCGAGGGAGGTGAGGATGTCGGAGCCGGGCACGTCGTCGTCGAGGGCGACGATGGTGGAGATCACCTCCGAGGAGGCGACCTCGCCGGCGGCCTGGCCGCCCATGCCGTCGGCGATGGCGAGCAGGCGCGGACCGGCGTAACCGGAGTCCTCGTTGCCCTCCCGGATCATGCCCTTGTGCGATCCGGCGGCGAAACGCAGTGACAGACTCATGCGCACCTCGCCCGTCGGCTCCGACTGCAGCCGGTCGTGTCGAGCCACACTGCCCACCCTCCGGTCGGGAGCGCGCCGGGGCCCGGGGTGCCGGCCGCCGCTGCGTGCTCGCTCCGCTCGCGCTCATTCATTGGTGTAGCACTACTTCCGCAGCTCGATGACGGTCTTGCCGATGCGGATCGGCGCGCCCAGCGCGACGGGCGTGGGAGTCGTCAGCCGGGACCGGTCCAGGTAGGTGCCGTTCGTGGAGCCCAGGTCCTCGACGATCCACTGGCCGTTCTGGTCCGGGTAGATCCTGGCATGGCGGCTGGAGGCGTAGTCGTCGTCCAGCACGATCGTCGAGTCGTGTGCCCGGCCGAGCGTGATGGTCTGGCCCTGGAGGGCGACGGTGGTGCCGGTGAGCGTGCCCTCCGTCACGACCAGCTTGGTGGGAGCGCCCCGGCGGCCCCGGCCGCCGCTCTGCTGCTGGCGCTGCGGTGGAGGCGCCTGGCCCTGGCGCGTGGCGGCCTGTTGTGGTCGGGCGGCTTCGCGCCGCGCCCCGCGCTGGGTGACCCGCGTGCCGAACAGGTCACTGCGGATGACCTGCACGGCCACGATCACGAACAGCCACAGTACGGCGAGAAAACCCAGCCGCATGACCGTGAGGGTCAGCTCTGACATTGCCCCCGGATCACCCTTCGGCTTGCCTGTAGATAACGGTGGTGCTGCCCACGACGATCCGCGAGCCGTCGCGGAGCGTAGCGCGGGTGGTGTGCTGCCCGTCCACCACGATGCCGTTGGTGGACCCGAGATCCTGGATCGTCGAGGGCGTTCCGGTCCGGATCTCGCAGTGCCGGCGGGAGACACCGGGGTCGTCGATCCGCACGTCGGCCTCGGTGCTGCGTCCGAGCACGAGGGTCGCGCGGGAGATCTGGTGGCGGGTGCCGTTGATCTCGATCCAGTGGCGGGTGCGTCCGCCGGACGCGGCGGCGGCCGGGGGCTGCTGGCCGCCCGCGGGCTGCGGGTAGCCGTATCCGCCGGGCCGGCCGGGCGGCGGCGCGCTCGGCATGGGCGGAGGGCCCGCGGGGGCGGCGGGCTGCGGGTACCCGTAGCCACCGCCCGGCGCTCCGGGCCGCCCGGGCGGGTCGGCGGGGGCGGCCGGACCCGCGGGTGCCGGTCCGCCCTGGTGGCTGCTGGAGGAGGCGAGCGTACGGCTGCGCACCCGGTACAGACCGGTGTCCAGGTCGTCCGCCTTCTCCAGGTGGACCTTGATCGGTCCCATGAAGGTGTAGCGCTGCTGCTTGGCGTAGTCCCGGACCATGCCGGCCAGCTCGTCGCCGAGCTGTCCGGAGTAGGGGCTGAGGCGCTCGAAGTCGGGCGTGCTCAGCTCCACGATGAAGTCGTTGGGCACGACGGTGCGGTCGCGGTTCCAGATGGTCGCGTTGTTGTCGCATTCGCGCTGGAGCGCTCCCGCGATCTCCACGGGCTGCACCTCGGACTTGAACACCTTCGCGAAGGTGCCGTTGACCAGACCTTCGAGACGCTGCTCGAACTTCTTCAGGACTCCCATGGGGCACCTCCTCCGTCGCTGTCGTCCTGTCCACTGCCCTGCGTACTGCGGTCCTGCGTCCTGCGGTCCTGCGTCCTGCTGTCGCGCATGGCGCCCGGGTGCGTACCGCTCACCCGCGCACTGTCCACCTGGTACTGCTTACTGATCGTATCCACGCGTCGGTCGATCGGCCGGTTCCCCCGTCGGCCCGGTCGGCGGGTGTCGACGCCTCTCGGAGTTCCCGCCGGAGCTCGTCTTCGAACTTCCCCGAGTCCTGCGCGACGCGCTCCCACGGATACTCATGCCCAGGATCGTAGAGGCGGCCGCAGACCAGTGTCCCGCACCTCACCGCGGACCCCTACCGGCTCCCGGGGAGACGGGCCGGACCGGTACGAGGTTGATACGTGAACGGGCGGGGGCCGGAGCACGTGCCCGAAGGAGGGCGGGCGCCCCGGTCCGGTCCTCTCCCGCCTGGGAAGGGATGTGAATCCACCCCTTCCAGCGTGCTAATGTTCTCGTGTCGGAAGGCGCCGGACCGCAAGGAAAGGCCCCGAGGACACACCCAATGCGCGGGTGGCGGAATAGGCAGACGCGCTGGATTCAGGTTCCAGTGCCCGAAAGGGCGTGGGGGTTCAACTCCCCCCTCGCGCACCAGCCGAAAGCCCCCCAGGTCCCGGACCTGGGGGGCTTTCGCATGTCTGCGCGTGGTGCGGTGGTGAGGGGTGCCTGTGAGGAAAGTCTCAGGGCAGCGGGCGCCACGGGGCGGGCACGCAGGGCGGTTCCCAGCCCGCCGCCGTCGAGGTGTGCGCCCGGAGGCAGCGGCAGGAGCCGGCGCCGTAGGTCGCGCGGTCGCCCGCCGCGTACGGTCGGCCGGCCAAGTGCCCTCCAAGTGCCGCTCGGCGGGTCGGTCGACGGGTCGGTCGACGGGTCGGTCGACGGGGCGATGGGGTGCGGGCACCCCTGTCCCGCCCTCTGCCCGGCGGTGTGCGGGCGGTGGGGCGGGGCCGTGTACCGGCGGTCCGTCCGGGGGTACGGTCGTGGCGCGTCGACGCCGGTGGACCCGGCACGGTGCCGGACGGGGCGGACGGCTCGGTCGGGCGTGGTGCGGGCGGGTGCGGCTCGCTTCGGTCGGGGGTCGGTCCGGGCCGGTCCGGGAGCGGCTCGGTTCGGGCGCGGTGTGGTCCGGGCGTGGGGCGCTTCGGGCGCGGTGTGGTCCGGGCGTGGGGCGCTTCGGGCGCTGCGGTCCGGGCGTGTTCGCTTTGGGCGCTGCGGTCCGGGCATGTTCGCTTTGGGCGCTGCGGTCCGGGCGTGGTGCAGGTACGGAGAGCGGGGAGGGTGGCCGGGATGACCGAGTCGATGTCGGGTGCGGGCGCGCAGGAGCGTGAGGGCGCGGGGGCGCACGCGGAGGAGGGCGGGCGGCTGCCGGTCGTACCGGGGTTCGCGCGGAGGAGCGGGGGCGGCTCGCCGAAGGCCGAGGGCAAGGCGCTGCGCACGCGCGTCCCGCGGTCCGCGCACGCCGTCCTCGACCTGGACGCCCGCCGGCCGGACGCGGTGAGCGCCGTCGAGGAGTCCAACCGCGGCCGGATACCGGGACTCGTGCCCCTGCGGGTCGGACGGATGGTGGCCACGCCGTTCGCCTTCCTGCGGGGGACGGCCGGGCTGATGGCGTACGACCTGGCGCGCACGCCCGTGACCGGGATCGGCGCGCAGATCTGCGGCGACGCGCACGCCGCCAACTTCGGTCTCTACGGAGACGCCCGCGGCGGCCTGGTCATCGACCTGAACGACTTCGACGAGACGGTCGACGGGCCCTGGGAGTGGGACCTCAAGCGGCTCGCCACCTCCCTCGTCCTCGCGGGCCGGGAGGCCGGCGCCGACGAGGACACCTGCCGCGAGGCCGCCCACGACGCGGCCGGCGCCTACCGGCGCACCATGCGGCTGCTGGCCAAGCTTCCGGCACTGGACGCCTGGAACGCCATCGCGGACGAGGAACTCGTCTCCCACACCGACGCCCACGACCTGCTCGGCACGCTGGAACGCGTCTCCGAGAAGGCGCGGGCCAACACCAGCGGGCGCTTCGCCGCCCGGTCGACCGAGCCGGCCGAGGACGGCGGGCGGCGCTTCGTGGACGCCCCGCCGGTGCTGCGCCGGGTCCCGGACCGGGAGGCGGCGGCGGTCGCGGCCTCCCTGGAGCAGTACCTGACCACCCTGTCCGAGGACCGGCTTCCGCTGCTGGCCCGGTACGCGGTGCACGACGTCGCCTTCCGTGTCGTGGGCACCGGCAGCGTGGGCACGCGGTCGTACGTCGTGCTGCTCCTGGACCACCGAGGAGAGGCGCTCGTGCTCCAGGTGAAGGAGGCCCGGCCCTCCGCGCTGCTTCCCCACCTGGCGACCGCGGGCTTCGAAGCCCCCGGGGTCGCGCACGAGGGGCGCCGGGTGGTCATGGGGCAGAAGCGGATGCAGGTGGTCAGCGACATGCTGCTGGGCTGGACGACGGCCGACGGACTGCCCTACCAGGTACGGCAGTTCCGCAACCGCAAGGGCAGCGTCGACGCCACGGCCCTGGCCGCCGACCAGATGGACGACTACGGGCGCATGACCGGGGCCCTGCTGGCCCGCGCCCACGCGCACAGCGCCGACCCGCGGCTCATCGCCGGCTACTGCGGCAGGAACGGCGAACTGGACGAGGCGGTGGCCGCCTTCGCCGTGGCCTACGCCGACCGTACGGAGGCCGACCACACCGAGCTGGTCGCCGCGGTGCGGACGGGGCGGCTCGCGGCGGAGCTGGGGGTGTGAGGACGGCCCCGAACCTCCCGCGGTCCGCCGCGCGGGCCGGACGGGGCGGGCGGATCGTGGCCTAGGCTGGACGGGTGACGACGCCGGAAGCTGAGCCCGAGCAGGGGGGTGCGCCGCGTCCCGAGGAACGGCTGGAACAGGCCGTACGGGCCGCCGAGCAGGCACTCATCGAGTACGAGATCGCGCTGGAGACCTTCCGCGTGGAGGTCGAGAACTTCTCGCGGCTGCACGAGCAGCGGCTCGGCCCGGTCTACGCCCGGCTGGAGGAGCTGGAGGCGCAGATCCTGGAGGCCCGGGCGGCCCGTACCGGGGACGCCGAGGACCGGCGCCGGGCCGACGAGGCGCGGGCCGCGGTGATGCCGATCCCCGGTGTCGAGGAGCTGCTGCACGGCTGGATGGACGGGAGCGGGCTCTTCCCGGAGGCCTCGGCGATGCTCACGGACCAGGCGGTGCGCCCGCCGCAGCGGGTGCGGCCCGGCGAGGAGGCCCGTCGGCTCTACCGCGAGCTGGCCCGCAAGGCCCACCCCGACCTGGCGCAGGAGGAGGACGAGCGGGTCCGGCGTGAGGAGTTCATCACCCGGGTCAACGCCGCCTACGCCCGCGGTGACGCGGCTCGGCTGCGGGAACTGGCCGAGGAGTGGGCAGCCGGCCCGGCGCCCGAGCGGCGCCCCAGCCGTGGCGAGGAGCTGTACGCCCGCCTCGAATGGCTCGACCGTCGCAAGGAGATGCTCACACTGCTCGCCAAGGAGCTGGAGGAGAGTGCGATCGGCGCCATGCTCCGGCTGGCTCCGGACGATCCCGACCGTCTGCTGGAGGAGATCGCCGAGCAGCTGACGGCCCAGGTGCGGGAGCGGGAGTCGGAGCTGGC
Source organism: Streptomyces sp. JK94 (assembly GCF_053613315.1). NCBI lineage: Bacteria > Bacillati > Actinomycetota > Actinomycetes > Kitasatosporales > Streptomycetaceae > Streptomyces > Streptomyces sp. JK94. Next base: position 275,242 of record NZ_JBSICH010000007.1, read on the forward strand.
GGCGGCGCTCGGGCGGGACTGAGGCGGGCGGTGGCTCCGGTAGCGTCTGGGGCATGAGTTTCGGAGCTGGTGTGCCCACGGTGGAGGTCGCGGACCTCGAGGACGGCGACTTCCTGCTGGACGTCCGCGAGGACGACGAGTGGCGGGCGGGACACGCCGCCGGGGCGCTGCACATCCCCATCAGCGAGTTCGTGGCCCGGTACGGCGAACTGACCGAGGCCGCGCCGCAGGACGGCCGGGTCCACGTGATCTGCCGGTCCGGCGGACGTTCGGCCCAGGTCGCCATGTACCTGGTCCAGCAGGGCGTCGACGCCGTGAACGTCGACGGCGGCATGCAGGTGTGGGCCGCGGCCGGGCGGCCCGTGGTGGACGGGAAGGGCGAGCCGGGGTACGTCCTCTAGGGCCGTCCGGACGGGCCCTCCACGGCCGTCCGGACGGTCTCCGCGCCACCGCGGGCGCCGGTGCGCGGCGGGGGTGTGGCGACGGCCACGGTACGGCCGGTCCGGCAGGGGCTGTGCGGGCGGGCGGTCCTGAGTACCGTTCCCGTTCGAACGCCGCCGAGCAGCCGCACGAGTGGCGCCCGCGTGCCCCGCGGTGGGGCGGGGGCGGGGTGGAACGACGGATCGGGACCGGAACGGGGCGGGATGGACGCGTACGACACGGGCTCGGACGCCCGGCGGGGGCGGGACGAGCGGGAGGGCCGGGCCGGGCGGGAGCGCTCGGACGGACCTGACCGGCCAGGCCCGCCCGACCGGCCGGAACAGTCGAAGCCGCCGGGGCAGTCGGGTCCGCCGGGGCAGTCCGGTCCGCCCGAACGGTCCGACCTGCCGGGGCAGCCGGTACGGCCGGGAGGGACGGGCGAGCCGGAACGGTCGCGGGGACCGGGCGGGGCGGGCGGTGGTCGCGGATCCTCCGGTGAGCCCGGTGAGCCCGGTGAGCCCGGTGAGCCCGGTGAGCCCGGTGAGCCCGGTGAGCCCGGTGAGCCCGGTGAGCCGGCCGGGCCCAGGGCCGCCGAGCCCCGTACCGGTGTCGCCGCGCTCTCCCCGCGCTACCGGATCGGTGCCGTGGCCGCCCTCGCGGTCGTCGCCGCCGCCGTCTGCGCCCACCTGGGCCTGGTGTTCCTGCACGTGGCCCCGTCCAACACGCTCACCAAGCAGCACGGTGCCGCGGTCGACGAGTGGGTCTTCCCGGAGTTCGAGCAGAACTGGAAGCTGTTCGCGCCCAACCCGCTCCAGCAGAACGTCGCCGTACAGCTCCGCGCCGAGGTGAGCACGGCGGACGGTTCGGTACGCACGACCGGCTGGTACGACCTGTCCGCCGAGGACGGCCGGGCCATCGACGGCAACCCGCTGCCGAGCCACACCCAGCAGAACGAACTGCGCCGGGCCTGGGACTTCTTCATCGCGAGCCACGACTCCGACGACCGCCCGGTGGGCCTGCGGGGCACCCTGTCCGAGACCTACCTGCGGCGCATCGCGACGGTGCGCCTGGAGCGCACCCAGGCCGCCGAACCGGGCGGCGTCGTCGAGCGCGTCCAGTACCGCTCCCGGACCACCCCCGTGGAGCCGCCCTCGTGGAGCGGCGAGAAGGTCTCCGGCCGGGCGACGTACCGTGAGCTGCCCTGGTGGCCGGTGCCCGCCGGCGAGAAGGAAGGGGGCGCCGCGTGAACGGCATCGCCTCCTCGGTCTCCCGCGGCGTCGCCCGCCTCACCGGGGCCGCCCTCGGCCCGTACCAGACCGCGGTGATCCGCATCGGTTTCAGCGCCACCTGGCTGCTCTTCCTGCTGCGCGAGCTTCCGCACCGGGACGAGCTGTACGGGCCCGGCAGCCCCTGGAGCCACGGTCTCGCCGAGCAACTGGTCGCGGACAACGGTGCCTTCACGGCGCTGATGTGGTCGGACGGGCGGGCCTGGTTCGAGATCGTCTACGCGCTGGCCGTGCTGAGCAGCGTGCTGCTCCTGCTGGGGTGGCGTACCCGGACCATGTCCGTCCTCTTCATGGTCGGCGTGCTCTCGCTGCAGAACCGCAGCGTCTTCATGGGGGACGGCGGCGACAACGTCCTGCACCTGATGAGCATCTACCTGGTCCTCACGCGCTGCGGCCGGGTGTGGTCGCTGGACGCGCGACGGGCGCGGCGGGAGAACGCGGCACGCGCGCGCGGGGAGCGGGTCGTGGACCGGGTCGGTCCGGCGCTGTGGTGCGTGTTCGGGTTCGCGCTGCTCACGGTGACGCTGGCGGGCGGGCTGGACGGCGACTGGTTCGTCCCGGCGCTGTTGTGGGCGGTCTGGGCGGCGCAGGGCCTGTGGTGGGCGGTGGGGCGGGTCGCCGGAAACGTTGAGCCGCGCCTGCTGCTCGACGTGGTCACCAACATCGTGCACAACGGCGCGCTGGTCGTGATCATGGCCGAGGCGTGCCTGATCTACGCGACCGCGGGCTGGTACAAGATCCAGGGATCGCGCTGGCAGGACGGCACCGCGGTCTACTACCCGCTGCACCTGGACTACTTCTCGCCCTGGCCCGCGCTCTCCGACGCCCTGTCCGCCAGCGGCACGATGGTCATGCTCATCACCTACGGCACGGTCGCCGTGCAGGTCGCCTTCCCGTTCACGCTGTTCAACCGGCGGGTCAAGAACGTGCTGCTGGCGGTCATGATGACCGAGCACGCGGTGATCGCCGTGGTGCTGGGACTGCCGTTCTTCTCGCTGGCGATGATCGCCGCCGACGCCGTCTTCCTGCCGACCTCGTTCCTGCGCCGCGCGGGGGGCCGGGCGGCGCGCGTGCGGGACCGGCTGACGGGCCGGCCGCGGGCCGGCCGCGGGGGCGGCGCGGCGGCGGTGGTGCAGGGGGCAGGATACAAATCCGGTGAGCAGCGTGCCAGGGACGCCGCAGGGAGCGGCACGGGGGACGGGGCCGGAGACGCGAAGGACGCCGGGCAGGCGCACGTAGGCTTCGGGGCATGACCGACCCCGACCCGCTGGGCGCCTGGCGCCGGCACGCCGGTGCGTGCGTGCTGCTCGACGGCTTCCACGTCCTCAAGCACGCGCTGCGCTTCGGCGCCGAGGTTCCGGTGGCCGTCACCGGCGACCGCGCGGGCGCCCTGGCCCTCGCCGACGAGCTGGCGCCGGACGTACGGGACGCCCTGGACGGTCTGCTGGCCGAGGTGCCCCATCGGACGTACGCCTCCCTCGTGCCGCGCCCGCACCCCACCGCGGTGGCCGCCCTGGCCGTACGGCCCGCCCGTACGGCCAGCCTGAGGGCGCTGGGGCACGTGCCCCGCACCGCGCCCGTCGTGGTCCTCGACCAGCCGCGCAACCTCGGCAACGCGGGAGCGGTGATCCGGCTCGCCGCCGGTTTCGGGGCGACGGGTGTCGTCACCACCGGCACGCTCGACCCGTGGCACCCCACGGTGGTGCGCGGTGGGGCGGGGCTGCACTTCGCGACCGCCGTGGAGCGGCTGGACGTCGGGGAACTGCCCGCGGGGCCGGTGTTCGCCCTGGACCCGGAGGGCGAGGACATCCGCGGGCTGACGCTGCCGGACGACGCGCTGCTCGCGTTCGGCTCCGAGCGCAGCGGGCTGTCGGGTGAGCTGCGCGCGCGTGCCGACCGCCTGGTGGCGTTGCCGATGCGTCCCCAGGTCTCCAGCTACAACCTCGCGACCAGTGTGGCCATGACGCTGTACCACTGGAGCGCCACCGGGGACGCGGTCCGGGCCTCCTAGGACGCCGGTCCAGCACCCGGGGCCAGTCTGCCCGGCACCCCGGAGGCCGGTCCGCCCGGCATTCCGGGGCCGGTCTTCCCCGTACCCCGCCCGCCCGCGCTCCGGGCGGGCGGGACGGCGGGACGGGGACGGCGGGCGGGCTACGCCTCCCGGCGGACCTCCACCACCCGGAAGCGGTTCGCGACGAACGCGCCGTCGCACAGGGCCGCGTTGGCCGCCGGGTTGCCGCCCGAGCCGTGGAAGTCGGAGAAGGCCGCCGTCTGGTTGACGTACACCCCGCCCGTGAGGTTGACGGAGAGCTGGGCCGCCTCCTCCAGGCAGACCTCCTGGACGGCCTGCTCGACCTCGCTGTCGGTCGTGTACGCGCCCACCGTCATCGCGCCCTTGGTCCGGATGCTGTGCCGCAGCAGCTCCAGGGCGTGGCCGGCGGAGTCGACGGCGACGGCGAAGGAGACGGGGCCGAAGCACTCGCTGGTGTAGGCGGCCTCGTCGTCCGGCTTCGCGCCGTCCAGCTTGACGATCACCGGGGTCCGCACGACCGCGTCGGGGAAGTCCGGGTTGGCCACCTCGCGGGAGGCCAGGGCGACCTCGCCGAGGCCGGCGGCGGCCTCCAGGCGGGCCTTGACGTCCGGGTTGACGATCGCGCCGAGCAGGGCGTTGGCGCGCGCGTCGTCGCCCAGGAGGCCGTCGACGGCCCGCGCGAGGTCGGCGGTCACCTCGTCGTAGGACTTGGCGCCCTGGTCGGTGCGGATGCCGTCGCGGGGGATCAGCAGGTTCTGCGGGGTGGTGCACATCTGGCCGCTGTAGAGGGACAGGGAGAAGGCCAGGTTGGCGAGCATCCCCTGGTAGTCGTCGGTCGACTCCACGATCACCGTGTTGACGCCGGCCTTCTCGGTGAAGACCTGTGCCTGGCGGGCGTTGGACTCAAGCCAGTCGCCGAAGGAGGTCGAGCCGGTGTAGTCGATGATCCGGATCTCGGGGCGGGTCGCGAGGGTCCTGGCGATGCCCTCGCCGGGGCGCTCGGCGGCCAGCGCGACCAGGTTCGGGTCGAAACCGGCCTCGGCGAGGACGGCGCGGGCGGCCCGCACGGTCAGCGCGAGCGGCAGCACCGCGCGCGGGTGCGGCTTGACCAGGACCGCGTTGCCGGTGGCGAGGGAGGCGAACAGGCCCGGGTAGCCGTTCCAGGTCGGGAAGGTGTTGCAGCCGATCACGAGGCCGATGCCGCGCGGGACCGGCGTGAACCGCTTGGTCAGCGCCAGCGGGTCGCGCTTGCCCTGCGGCTTGGTCCACTCCGCGGTGCCGGGGGTGCGGGTCTGCTCCACGTACGCGTACGCCACGGCCTCCATGCCGCGGTCCTGCGCGTGCGGGCCGCCGGCCTGGAAGGCCATCATGAAGGCCTGTCCCGAGGTGTGCATGACGGCCTGCGCGAACTCCGTCGTCCGGTCGTTGATCCGCTTGAGGATCTCCAGGCAGACCATCGCGCGCAGCTCCGGGCCCGCGTCCCGCCACGCCTGCTGCCCGGCCTTCATGGCGGGCAGCAGCACGTCGAGGTCCGCGTGCGGGTACGTCACGCCCAGTTCGAGGCCGTACGGGGAGACCTCGCCGCCCACCCAGTCGTCGGTGCCGGGCTGATCGAGGTCGAGGCGGGTGCCGAGCAGGGCGTCGAAGGCGGCCTTGCCCGCGGCCGTGTCCAGGCTGCCGTTCTCCCCGTAGGCCTTCGGGTGCTCGGGGTGGGGGGACCAGTACGCGCGGGTGCGGATCGTCTCCAGCGCCTGGTCCAGGGTCGGCCGGTGCCGGTCGATCAGCTGGTGCGCGGTGAGTGCGGCGGCCATGCGGGACCAACTCCTCGTCTCACGAGCTCTCCGTCGAGTCGTGACCTGGGGGAAACCTGGGCAGAAACAGTCGGAGGCGGGGCGCGAAGCGCCTCGTTCGGGGCGGTGGTGGGCGACGGACGGGCGGATACGGCTAGAGTAACCGAACGATCGGTCGGGACAAGGGGGACCGCCGCATCTGTGGAAAACCCCGTGCGGGAGGATCGCGCACATGACAGCACTCGACCTCAGCAGTCCCGTGGCCGTCGTCGGTACCGGCACCATGGGTCAGGGCATCGCCCAGGTGGCGTTGGTCGCGGGCCACCCCGTACGGCTGTACGACGCCGTCCCCGGGCGGGCCCGGGAGGCCGCCGACGCGATCGGCGCCCGGCTCGACCGGCTCGTCGAGAAGGAACGGCTCACCGGCGCCGGGCGGGACACGGCCCGCGCCCGGCTGGAGCCCGCCGAGGACCTCACCGGCCTCGCCGACTGCGCGCTGGTCGTCGAGGCGGTACTGGAGCGGCTGGACGTCAAGCAGGAGCTGTTCCGCGCGCTGGAGGACGTCGTCGGCGACGACTGCCTGCTCGCCACCAACACCTCCTCCCTGTCCGTCACCGCCATCGGCGGCGCGCTGCGCGTCCCCGGCCGCTTCGTGGGCCTGCACTTCTTCAACCCCGCGCCGCTGCTGCCGCTGGTGGAGGTGGTCTCCGGGTTCGGGACCGACGCCGCGTCGGCCACGCGCGCGTACGAGACGGCTCGCGCCTGGGGCAAGACCCCGGTGGCCTGCGCCGACACCCCGGGCTTCGTCGTCAACCGCATCGCCCGGCCCTTCTACGCGGAGGCCCTCGCGGTGTTCGAGGCGCGCGCCGCCGACCCCGCCACCGTCGACGCGGTGCTGCGCGAGTCGGGCGGCTTCCGGATGGGCGCCTTCGAACTGACCGACCTCATCGGGCAGGACGTCAACGAGTCCGTCACGCACTCCGTGTGGCAGGCGTTCTTCCAGGACGCGCGCTTCACGCCGTCGCTGGCCCAGCGCCGCCTGGTGGAGTCCGGCCGGCTCGGCCGCAAGAGCGGGCGGGGCTGGTACGACCACCGGGGCGGGGCCGAGCGCCCCGCGCCGCACACCGCCGAGCCCGCCGGCCCGCCCGCGTACGTCGTCGTCGACGGGGACCCCGGGCCCGCCGCCGGGCTGGTCGCGCTGATCCGCGAGGCGGGCGTCGAGGTCCGCGAGGAGCACGGCGGCACCGGATCGTTCGTGCTGCCCGGCGGGGGCGCGCTGCACCTCGCCGACGGGCGGACCGCGGTGGAGCGCGGCGACGTCGTCCACTTCGACCTCGCCCTCGACTACCGGACGGCCACGCGCATCGCCCTGGCCTCCTCCGCGACCGCCTCGCCCCGCACCCTCGCCGAGGCCACCGGCCTCTTCCAGGCGCTCGGCAAGAAGGTCAGCGTCATCGGCGACGTCCCCGGCCTGATCGTGGCGCGCACGGTCGCGCGGATCGTCGACCTGGCACTCGACGCGGTGTCCCGGGGCGTGGCGTCGGCCGAGGACGTCGACACCGCGATGCGCCTCGGCGTGAACTACCCGCTCGGACCCGTCGCATGGGGTCGTGCGCTGGGGCTCCGGTGGGTGTACGAACTACTCGGCGAGCTGCACCTGCGCGAGCCGTCCGGGCGCTACGCCCCGTCCCTCGCGCTCCACCGCCAGGCGCACGCATCCGACGCCGGGGAGGGCACCTGCTCATGAGCACCGCCAAGCGCGACACCTACACACCCGAGACGCTGCTGTCCGTCGCCGTGCAGGTCTTCATCGAGCGCGGCTACGACGGCACCTCCATGGAGCACCTCTCCAGGGCGGCCGGCATCTCCAAGTCGTCGATCTACCACCACGTCACGGGCAAGGAGGAACTCCTGCGCCGGGCCGTGAGCCGGGCCCTTGACGAGCTGTTCGGCATCCTCGACGAGGAGCACGCGCGCGTGGGGTCCGCCGCCGAGCGGCTGGAGTACGTCGTGCGCCGCATGGTCGAGGTGCTCATGGCGGAACTGCCCTACGTGACGCTGCTGCTGCGCGTGCGCGGCAACACGGACACCGAGCGGTGGGCGCTGGAACGGCGGCGCGCGTTCGACCACCGGGTCGCCGACCTGCTGAGGGCCGCGGCGGCCGAGGGGGACGTGCGCGCGGACGTGGAGGTGCGGCTCGCGACCCGTCTGGTCTTCGGCATGATCAACTCGATCGTGGAGTGGTACCGCCCCGAGGGCGCCGTCGGCGGGGGCGGCGCGCGGGAGCGGGAGGTGGTCGACGCGGTGGCGCGCCTGGTGTTCGGAGGGCTGCGCAAGGTCTCCTGAGCCGTGCGGACCTCGGTCCGGCCCCCGTCCGGCGGTCAGCTCTGCGGCTCCAGGTCCTCGGTCTCGAATACCAGCAGGGTGCGCGTGCTGAGCACCTCCGGGATGGCCTGGAGCCGGGTGAGCACCAGCTCGCGCAGGGCCCGGTTGTCGGGGGTGTGCACCAGGAGCAGGACGTCGAAGTCGCCTCCCACCAGGGCGATGTGGGAGGCGCCGGGGAGCTGCCGCAGCTGCGCCCGGACGGTGCGCCAGGAGTTCTGGACGATTTTCAGGGTGATGTAGGCCGAGGTGCCGTGCCCCGCGCGCTCGTGGTCGACGCGGGCGCCGAAGCCGCGGATGACGCCGTCCTCGACGAGCCGGTTGATGCGCGCGTAGGCGTTCGCGCGGGAGACGTGCACCCGCTCGGCGACCGAGCGTATCGAGGCCCGGCCGTCCGCCTGGAGCATGCGCAGGATGTCCTGGTCGATGGCGTCCAGCGGGCGCGGGGGCGGCGGGGGGCCGGCGTCGTCCGGGCCGTCGGCTTCCCCCGGGCGTTCGGCCATTTGTTCAGATGCCATGGGCCCCCGCCTTCCCGCCGTGGACGTAGTGCGTCCATCTCAGGCTGTGGAGAACCGTTTGTCCACAGCCTGGGGCCGCGTGTAGCCAAAGTGCGCCGGCGACCGAACAATCGGTAGGTGAGGCCCGTCACATCCGTGGCGAGCCCGAAGCCGCTCCCACGAGGAGGTGCCGTCATGACGGTCATGGAGCAGCGGGGCGCTTACCGGCCCACACCGCCGCCCGCCTGGCAGCCCCGCACCGACCCCGCGCCGCTGCTGCCCGACGAGGAGCCGTACCGCGTCCTCGGCACGGAGGCCGCCGGGCACGCCGACCCCGAGCTGCTGCGCACGCTGTACGCCCGGCTGGTCAGCGGCCGGCGCTACAACGCGCAGGCCACGGCGCTGACCAAGCAGGGCCGGCTGGCCGTCTACCCCTCCAGCACCGGTCAGGAGGCCTGCGAGGTCGCCGCCGCACTGGCCATCGAGGAGCGGGACTGGCTCTTCCCCAGCTACCGCGACACGCTCGCCGTGATCGCCCGCGGGGTCGACCCCGTCGAGGCGCTCACCCTGCTGCGCGGTGACTGGCACACCGGGTACGACCCCTACGAGCACCGGGTCGCCCCCCTGTCCACGCCGCTCGCCACCCAGTTGCCGCACGCCGTCGGGCTCGCGCACGCCGCCCGCCTCAAGGGCGACGACGTGGTCGCGCTCGCCATGGTGGGCGACGGCGGCACCAGCGAGGGCGACTTCCACGAGGCGCTGAACTTCGCCGCCGTCTGGCAGGCACCGGTCGTCTTCCTCGTGCAGAACAACGGCTTCGCGATCTCCGTGCCGCTCGACAGGCAGACCGCGGCCCCGTCGCTGGCCCACAAGGCCGTCGGCTACGGGATGCCCGGCCGCCTGGTCGACGGCAACGACGCCGCCGCCGTGCACGAGGTCCTGTCCGACGCCGTGCGCCACGCGCGCGCGGGGGGCGGCCCCACGCTGGTGGAGGCGGTGACGTACCGCGTCGAGGCGCACACCAACGCCGACGACGCCACGCGCTACCGGGGCGACGCCGAGGTCGAGGCCTGGCGCCGGCACGACCCGGTCGAGCTGCTCCGGCGGGAGCTGACCGAGCGCGGCCTGCTCGACGAGGACGGCGAACGGGCGGCCCGCGAGGACGCCGAGGCGATGGCCGCCGACCTGCGCGCCCGTATGAACCAGGACCCGGTGCTCGACCCGATGGCCCTGTTCGCCCACGTCTACGCCGAGCCCACGCCGCAGCTCCGGGAACAGCGGGACCGGCTGCGCGCCGAGCTGGCGGCGGAGGCCGAGAGCGGGACCGGGCCGGAAGGGACGCACCGATGACCACGGTCGCCGCCAAGCCGGCCACCATGGCGCAGGCCCTCACCCGCGCGCTGCGCGACGCCATGGCCGCCGACCCGGGCGTGCACGTCCTGGGCGAGGACGTGGGCGCCCTCGGCGGCGTCTTCCGGGTCACCGACGGACTGGCCGCGGAGTTCGGCGAGGACCGCTGCACGGACACTCCGCTCGCCGAGGCCGGCATCCTCGGCACGGCCGTCGGCATGGCGATGTACGGGCTGCGTCCGGTCGTGGAGATGCAGTTCGACGCCTTCGCCTACCCGGCCTTCGAGCAGGTCGTCAGCCACGTCACCAAGATGCGCAACCGCACGCGCGGGAGGATGCCCCTGCCGCTGACCATCCGCGTCCCCTACGGCGGCGGCATCGGCGGCGTCGAGCACCACAGCGACTCGTCCGAGGCGTACTACATGGCGACTCCGGGGCTCCATGTCGTCACGCCCGCGACCGTCGCCGACGCCTACGGGCTGCTGCGCGCCTCCATCGCCTCCGACGACCCGGTGGTCTTCCTCGAACCCAAGCGTCTGTACTGGTCGAAGGAGGCCTGGAACCCCGAGGAGCCGACGACCGTTGAACCGGTGGGCCGCGCGGTGGTGCGGCGCCCCGGACGGAGCGCCACACTCATCACGTACGGGCCGTCGCTGGTCGCCTGCACGGAGGCGGCCGAGGCGGCCCGGGCCGAGGGGTGGGACCTCGAAGTCGTCGATCTGCGCTCCCTGGTGCCGTTCGACGACGAGACGGTGTGCGCTTCGGTGCGGCGGACGGGACGCGCGGTCGTCGTCCACGAGTCGGGTTCCTTCGGGGGCCCGGGCGGGGAGATCGCGGCCCGGGTCACGGAGCGCTGCTTCCATCACCTGGAGGCGCCGGTGCTGCGTGTGGCCGGGTTCGACATCCCGTATCCGCCGCCGATGCTGGAGCGTCACCACCTGCCCGGTGTGGACCGGATCCTGGACGCCGTGGGGCGCCTGCAGTGGGAGGCCGAAAGCTGATGGCACAGGTGCTGGAGTTCAAGCTCCCCGACCTCGGTGAGGGGCTCACCGAGGCGGAGATCGTGCGCTGGATGGTGGAGGTCGGCGACGTCGTCACCGTCGACCAGCCGGTCGTCGAGGTCGAGACGGCCAAGGCGATGGTCGAGGTGCCCTGTCCCTACGGGGGCGTGGTCACCGCCCGCTTCGGCGAGGAGGGCGCGGAGCTGCCCGTCGGGGCGCCGCTGCTGACGGTGGCGGTGGGCGAGGGCGCCGCCGCCCGTCCGGCGCGGGACTCGGGCACCGGCGGCGAGGCGGCCGGACCGGCACGAGCCGGCGAGCCGGAGGCCGGGGAGGGGAGGGCGGAAGAGGCGAAGACCGGGGGCTCGGGCAACGTCCTCGTCGGATACGGCACCTCCGAGGCGCCCGCGCGCCGGCGCCGGGTGCGGCCCGACCGGCAGGCGTCCGTCGTGGCGGACGGGCGGGCGAACGGCCGGGTCCGTACCGCCGGCCCGGTGGTGGAGGGCCCCGTCCCGGTCATCTCCCCGCTGGTGCGCAGGCTGGCCCGGCAGCACGACCTGGACCTGCGCGAGCTGACCGGTTCCGGCCCCGACGGGCTGATCCTGCGGGCGGACGTGGAGTACGCGCTGCGTGCCGCCGCCGCGCAGGGCGGCCGTACGGCGGGCCAGGAGAACGGGCAGGTCGCGGCCGCGGTGGGAGGGACACCGTCCGCCGCGCCGCGCTCCGGTGGCGTCCGCACCCCCCTCAAGGGGGTCCGCGGTGCCGTCGCCGACAAGCTCTCCCGCAGTCGGCGCGAGATCCCGGACGCGACCTGCTGGGTGGACGCCGACGCGACCGAACTGATGCGGGCGCGCTCGGCCATGAACGCGGCGGGCGGGCCGAAGATCTCCCTCGTCGCCCTGCTGGCCAGGATCTGCACGGCCGCACTGGCCCGCTTCCCCGAGCTGAACTCCACGGTCGACACGGAGGCCAGGGAGGTCGTCCGGCTCGACCACGTCCACCTCGGTTTCGCCGCGCAGACGGACCGGGGGCTGGTCGTGCCGGTCGTCCGGGACGCGCACGCGCGCGACGCCGAGGCGCTCACCGCGGAGTTCGCCCGGCTGACCGGGGCGGCCCGCGAGGGCCGGCTGTCACCCGGTGAACTGACCGGCGGCACCTTCACGTTGAACAACTACGGCGTGTTCGGCGTGGACGGCTCCACGCCGATCATCAACCACCCGGAGGCGGCGATGCTCGGTGTCGGCCGCATCGTCCCCAAGCCGTGGGTGCACGACGGCGCATTGGCGGTGCGTCAGGTCGTCCAGCTGTCGCTGACCTTCGATCACCGGGTGTGCGACGGCGGCACGGCGGGCGGTTTCCTGCGGTACGTGGCGGACTGCGTGGAACAGCCGGCGGTGCTGCTGCGCACCCTGTGACGGCGGCGCCGGGGGCGCCCCGCGATCGCGCGGGCTCCCCCGCGTTCCCCGTGATCGCGCAGGGACGCATACTCAGGGGGTGACCGCGTACGAGCCCCCCGGTGAACCCGGCGCCGGCACCGAGCCCGCGCCGGACCCGGCATCCGCCGGATACGACGCCGTCGTACTCGCCGGCGGGTCCGCCCGGCGGCTCGGCGGCGCGGACAAGCCGGGCCTGCGCGTGGGCGGACGCGCGCTGCTGGACCGCGTGCTCGCCGCCTGCGCCGGAGCACGGACCACCGTCGTCGTCGCCGACCCGAGGCCGGCCGCGCGCCCGGTCACCTGGGCCCGCGAGGACCCGCCCGGCGGCGGACCGCTCGCCGCCCTCGCCGCCGGCCTGCGGCACACCACCGCGGAGCACGTCGTGGTGCTCTCCGCCGACCTGCCGTTCCTCGCCGGGCCCACCGTCGGGCACCTGCTGTCGGCCCTCACCGCGGGTGACGCCGACGGCGTGCTGCTCACCGACGCCGACGGCCGCGACCAGCCCCTCGTCGCCGCCTATCGCGCGTCCGCGCTGCGCCGCGGGACGGCCGCGCTCACCCGGGACCGGGCAGACCTCACCGGGCTGCCGCTGAGACGTCTGACCGGCACCCTCCGCCTCACTCGCATCCCCGGCGCCGTCGCGTCCTTCGACTGCGACACCTGGGACGACATCGCCATCGCAAGGGCACGCATCAGGGAGCATGGGCACGTGTTGGATGAATGGATTTCCGCAGCCAAGGACGAGTTGGGCATCGACCTCGACGTCGACACCGGCCTCCTGCTCGACCTCGCCCGGGACGCCGCCCACGGGGTGGCCCGGCCCGCTGCGCCGCTGACCACCTTCCTGGTCGGTTACGTGGCCGGGCGGGCCGGGGGCGGCCCCGAGGCCGTCGCCGAGGCCGCCCGCAAGGCCGCGGCCCTCGCCGAGCGCTGGGCCGAGGAGGCCGCCGGCACCGCCCCCGCCGGCACCGCATCCGCCTCCGCGCCCGCATCTGCGCCGGACGCCGCCTCCGCGCCCGCCGACGCGTCTGCGCCCGATGCCGTTTCCGCGCCCGCCGACGCATCTGCCCCCGACGCCGCCTCCGCGCCCGACGGCACCTCGTCCGCCGTCGACGCCGCGCCGGCCGGCACCGCACCCGCCCCCGACGCGGGCAAGCCCGGCGAGGCTCCCGGCGCCGCCTCCGACACCCGCCCGGACGCGTGATGGCCTCCCCCGGCACGCGCGCCGACGAGGAGGCGGAAGACCTCGACGTGGAGGAGGCGCTCGCCCTCGTGAACGAGACCCCCCGCCCTCCGCACGGCGATTCCGGCCGGGCGGCGACGCCCCCGCACACCGCGCACCCCGGTCACCACGGCGCCCCGCGGCAGCAGGCGGATCCCCACCACCGCGCGACGCCCTGGCCCGAAGCGAGGGCGACCGCCGAGCGTGCCGCGCGCACCGCCGTCCGTGCCGCCCGCCGGGCCCCGGTCTCCGCACCTCTCGACGTCCCCCTCGACGCGGCCCTCGGCCTGGCCCTGGCCGCGCCCCTGGCCGCCCTCACCGACCTGCCCCCCTTCGACACCTCCGCGATGGACGGCTGGGCCGTCGCCGGTCCGGGCCCCTGGACGGTCCGCGAAGAGGGCGTGCTGGCCGGGCACGCGGAGCCCGCGCCCCTCACCGACGGCGAGGCCGTCCGCATCGCCACCGGTGCCCGCGTCCCCCACGGCGCCACCGCCGTACTGCGCACCGAGCACGGCCGCACCGACGACAAGGACCGGCTCCAGGCCGTCCGCGAGGCCGCGTACGGCCAGGACATCCGCCCGCGCGGGCAGGAGTGCCGCAGCGGCGACCAACTGCTGCCCGCCGGCACCCTCGTGACCCCGGCGGTGCTGGGCCTCGCGGCGGCCGCCGGCTACGACACCCTCGCCGCGACCCCCCGCCCCCGCGTCGACGTCCTGGTCCTCGGCGACGAGCTGCTCACCGCGGGCCTCCCGCACGACGGCCTCATCCGGGACGCGCTCGGCCCGATGCTGCCGCCCTGGCTGCGGGCCCTGGGCGCCGAGGTCCGCACGGTCCGCCGGATCGGCGACGACGCCGAGGCCCTGCACCGCACCGTCACGGCCTCCGACGCCGACCTGATCGTCACGACCGGCGGTACCGCCGCGGGCCCCGTCGACCACGTCCACCCGGTCCTGCGCCGGATCGGTGCCGACCTCCTCGTGGACGGCGTCAAGGCGCGCCCCGGCCACCCGATGCTGCTGGCCCGGATCCAGGAGGACCAGCACCTCGTCGGCCTCCCCGGCAACCCCCTCGCCGCCGTCTCCGGACTGCTCACCCTCGCCGCGCCGTTGCTGCGCACGCTCGCCGCCCGCCCGGCGCCCGAGCCGTACACCCTGCCGCTGCGGGACGCGGTGCACGGGCACCCGTACGACACCCGGCTCGTCCCCGTGGTCCTGCGCGGCGACGGCGCGGTGCCGCTTCGCTACAACGGACCGGCCATGCTGCGCGGCGTCGCCGCCGCCGACGCCCTGGCCGTCGTACCCCCGGGCGGTGCGCGGGCGGGTCAGGAGGCCGAACTGCTCGACCTGCCCTGGACCACCGGTGGGATCGGGGTGTGTTTCACGTGAAACTTCCGGGCCAGGACGCGATCGCCCGTCAGGCGGACGAGCATCTCGTGACCCATCGCGTGAAACTCCCGCGGAAGCTGGTGGAGCACCCGATCCGCCAGGTCGGCAAACGGCTGTCGCTGGCCTTGGTGGTCCTCGTGGCGACCGCCTTCATCGTCTACACCGACCACGACGGCTACAGCGACAACTCCGACGGCTCCGTCGACCTCCTCGACGCCTTCTACTACGCCACCGTCACGCTCTCGACCACCGGCTACGGCGACATCACGCCGGTCAGCGACGCCGCCCGGCTGACCAACATCTTCGTCATCACGCCCCTGCGCGTGATGTTCCTGATCATCCTGGTCGGCACCACCCTGGAAGCCCTCACCGAGCGCACTCGGGAGGAGTGGCGCCTGAACCGCTGGAGGTCCACCTTGCGCGATCACACCGTCGTCGTCGGTTTCGGAACCAAGGGGCGGTCGGCGATCCAGACCGTCTGCGCGACCGGCCTGCGCAAGGAGCAGGTCGTGGTGGTCGACCCCAGCGGGAAGGCCATCGAGGCCGCGACGGCCCACGGTTACGCGGGCGTCATAGGGGACGCGACACGCAGTGACGTGCTCAACCGCGCCGAGGTGTACCGGGCGAAGCAGATCATCATCGCCACCCAGCGGGACGACACGGCCGTACTGGTGACCCTGACGGCCCGGCAGCTCAACCGGGGCGCGAAGATCGTGGTCGCGGTCCGCGAGGAGGAGAACGCGCCGCTGCTGAAGCAGTCCGGCGCCGACGCCGTGATCACCAGCGCCAGCGCCGCGGGCCGTCTGCTCGGGCTCTCCGTGCTCAGCCCCGCCGCCGGCATGGTCATGGAGGACCTCATCAGCCAGGGCAGCGGGCTCGACCTCATCGAGCGGCCGGTCATAAAGGCCGAGGTGGGCAAGAAGCCGCGCGAGACGGACGACCTCGTGGTGAGCGTCCTGCGCGGGCACCGGGTACTCGGCTACGACGATCCGGCCGTGGGCGGACTGGAGCCGGCGGACCGCCTGATCACGATCGTGCGGGCGACACCGGCCACCCACGTGGCACCCGACGCCCGCCCGCTGCCCCGCGACTGACGGAGCGCCGGCCCCGTACGCGGAGGGCTACTTGCGGTTGTAGAGCCGCATCGTGACGGGGCCGAAGACCAGGAGGAGCACGCCCGCCCAGCCCAGTGTCCAGGCGATCTCGGCCCCCGGCCACTCACCGGCCATCAGACCGCGCACCCCGGACGCCAGGTGCGTGATCGGGCTGTTGTTGACGAACGCCTGCAGCCAGCCCGGCATGGTCTTCGGGTCGACGAAGACGTTGGACAGGAAGGTGAGCGGGAAGATCACCATCATGCTGACGCTCATCACCGACTTCTCGGTGCGCATCATCAGCCCGAACATCGTCCAGATCCACGAGAAGGCGAACGAGAACACCAGCAGCAGCGCGACCCCGGCGACCACACCGGCGACCCCGCCGTCCGGCCGGTAGCCGAGCAGCAGGCCCACGGCGAGCATGACGACGGACGCGATGGTGTAGCGCAGGGCGTCGCCGAGCAGGTAGCCGACCATCGCCGAGGGCCGCCAGATCGGCAGCGAGCGGAAGCGGTCGAAGACGCCTTTCTCGATGTCGACGTTCACCGAGATCCCGGTGTACATCGTGATCATCACGACCGACATCACGAGGATGCCCGGCAGCACGAACTGGATGTAGTCACTGGGCGAACCCGCCAGTGCGCCGCCGAAGAGGTACGTGAACATCAGCAGGTTCATGATCGGGAAGGCGGTGACGTCGAACAACTGCTCCGGCACGTGCTTGATCTTGAGGATCGCGCGCCAGCCGAACGTCACGGACGTGGACAGCGCGCTGGGCCGCGGCGGCCGCTCCTTGGCGACCAGCAGGGCCGCCAGCGACTCGGTGCTGACCGCCGCGAGTTCCTTGTTCCCGGTGCTCGTGGCCGTGCTCATGCCGCCACCTCGTCCTTCGTTTCGGGGCCGGTTCCGTTGCCGGTGCTCTGGCCGGTGTGGCGTCCGGTCAGCGCCAGGAAGACCTCGTCGAGGCTGGGCTGTCCGAGGGAGAAGTTGTCGACGGTGATGCCCTGCCGGGTCAGCTCACCGAGCGCCTTGGCGGCCTGGTCGGCGGCCGTGTCGCTCGCCGTCACCCCCAGGCGGGCGGTCAGGGCCACCGGGTCGGGCTCCAGCTGCACCTCGGCGGTCAGCAGGTCGCGCAGCAGCCGCTCGGCCTCGGGGCGCCGGTCCGCGTCGCGCAGCCGCAGATGGACGGAGCCGGCGCCGACGGACGCCTTCAGCTCGCCCTTGGTGCCCTCGGCGATCACCCGGCCCTTGTCGATGACGGCGATCCGGGACGCCAGCTGATCGGCCTCGTCGAGGTACTGCGTGGTCAGCAGCACGGTCGTGCCCTGGGCGACGACCGCGCGCACGATGTCCCACACCTGGTTGCGGCTGCGCGGGTCGAGGCCGGTCGTCGGCTCGTCGAGGAAGAGCAGGTCCGGGGTGTTGAGGATGGACGCGGCGATGTCGATGCGCCGCCGCATGCCACCGGAGTAGTGCTTGACCTGCTTCCCCGCGGCGTCCGTCAGCCCGAAGGCCGCCAGCAACTGCTCGCCCCGCTGCCGCGCGGCCGTCTTGCCGTGTCCGAGGAGACGGCCCAGCAGGGTCAGGTTCTCGGTGCCGGTGAGGTCCTCGTCCACGGAGGCGTACTGGCCGGTGAGACTCACCCGGCCGCGCACCTCGTCGGCCTCGCGCACGACGTCGTGGCCGAAGACGCGCGCCTGGCCGCCGTCCGGCCGCAGCAGGGTGGCGAGCATCTTCACCGTCGTGGTCTTGCCCGCGCCGTTCGGCCCGAGGACGCCGTAGACCGTGCCGGCCGGCACTACGAGGTCCACCCCGTCCACGGCTCGGGTCTCACCGAACGTCTTCACCAGTCCTGCGGTCTCGATCGCTGGTCCGGACGTCTGCGTGCTCATGCCTGGTGGTCCTTCCACGCTCGTGGCCACGCGTTCTTGGCCGTGCATTCTCGGCTGCGTTCTCGGCCGTGCGTTCTCGGCCGTGCGTTCTCGGTCTATGCAGGGGAAGACCTTCACCGTCGCGCAAACTCATCGGTTCCGCACCGGATTTCCCGGCCCACCGTCCGAAAGTCCGAGGGTGCTCCGTCCGGGGAACCAGGTGGGAGGGCCCGGCCGGGGCCGGAGGAGTAGCGTCGCCCTCATGCATGCGATCACGATTACCGAACCCGGAGGCCCCGAGGCGCTGGTCTGGGCCGAGGCCCCCGACCCGGTGCCCGGCGAGGGCGAGGTCCTGGTCGAGGTGACGGCCAGCGCCGTCAACCGCGCGGACATCATGCAGCGCCAGGGCTTCTACGACCCTCCGCCCGGAGCCTCCCCCCACCCCGGCCTGGAGTGCTCCGGGCGGATCGCGGCCGTCGGGACCGGCGTGACCGGCTGGTCCGTCGGCGACGAGGTGTGCGCGCTGCTCGCGGGCGGCGGCTACGCCGAGAAGGTCGCCGTCCCGGCCGGCCAGCTCCTGCCGGTCCCCGAGGGCATCGACCTCAAGCGGGCGGCGGCGCTGCCCGAGGTGGTCTGCACCGTCTGGTCGAACGTCTTCATGGTGTCCCACCTGCGTCCCGGCGAGACGCTGCTGGTGCACGGCGGCTCCAGCGGCATCGGCACCATGGCCATCCAGCTCGCCAAGGCCGTCGGCGCCGTGGTCGCCGTCACGGCGGGCACCGCGGAGAAGCTGGAGCGCTGTGCCGAGCTGGGCGCCGACATCCTGATCAACTACCGGGAGCAGGACTTCGTCGCCGAGGTGAAGGAGGCGACGGGCGGCGCCGGCGCCGACGTCATCCTCGACAACATGGGCGCCAAGTACCTGGACCGCAACGTGCGGGCCCTCGCCGTCAACGGCCGGCTCGCGATCATCGGCATGCAGGGCGGCCGCAAGGGCGAGCTGGACATCGGCACCCTCCTCGCCAAGCGCGCCGCGGTCAGCGCGACCTCGCTGCGCGCCCGGTCGCCGGAGGAGAAGGCGGCCATCGTGGCGGCCGTGCGCGAGCACGTCTGGCCGCTGCTGGCCGGGGGGCACGTCCGCCCGATCGTCGACCGCGAACTCCCGATGAGCGACGCCGGTGCCGCCCACCGGGTCGTGGAGGAGAGCGGGCACATCGGGAAGGTGCTGCTCGTCACCTCGTCGTAGGGGCGTGCCGGTCCTCGTCCCGCGGCCCGGCCCCGGCGGGCCGTGCCGCGGACGGGGAGCCCGCCGTGGCCTAGCCGCGGCGCAGGCGCAGGCCGACGAAGGCCAGGCCCAGGCCGAGACCGACGAGGACCAGCCCGGTGCCCAGGGGCAGGACCCGCAGGACGGGTTCGGCGGCCCGCCCGGCACCGGCGCGGCTCCGGCCCGGGGACGCGGAGGGCACCGCGACGGCCTCCCCGGACGGTACGGCGGTGGCCGGGTCGTCGGGGACGTCCTCGGCGTCCTCCTCCGCGTGGTGAGCGGGGGCCTCGTCCGCGCCGTCGTCCTCGGACACCCGCTCCCCGGGCCGCCCGGGACGCTGCCGCCCCTCGCCCGGCCGGCTCCCCGCCCGGGAAGGGGCCGGACCGTCTGCCGAGGAGGAGGGGGAGGGGGACCGGGAACCGCGTGCCCCGTCGCCCGCCGGGCCGGAGGGCGGCCGGCCGGACGGGCGGGATTCCCCGGCGGACGGAGCGGCCGGGCCGGCGCCGGGCCCGGCCGCATCCTCGCCTCCGTCGTGGCCCTCGGGACCGTCGGGACCGTCGGGGCCCTTGTGGCCGTCCTGCCCCTCGAGTTCCCCGGGGCCTCGGTGCCCGTCGTCGCCCCCGGGGCCTTCGGGACGATCCCGGCCACCGGAACCGTGCTCGTCGGAGTCCGCCCCCCCAACGGGGGCCGACCCGGACGGAGAAGGAGCCACGGCGGCCCGTGACACCGCCGCCCCGGTGCCGTACGCCGCCTCCGCCCCGCACGGCGACACCAGCACGCTCACCCCCACCACCCCCACCACCCCCACCAGCCCCGTCGCTCGCAGGGTGCGCAGCCATGGAGTCACGTCCGTGACCCCCTCCCGGTGAGTACCAGTCGCAGGAAAGAGACGGAACAAGCCTCACCCCCGCCCGTCTCACCGGCATGTCGGGCGCCGCCGATCGTGTCGGGCCGCCCTTCCCCGGGGGGCACCGCACGGTCGGCGCGGACGCGTGCGCGACAATGGCCCCATGGAGATGCCGAGGAACGACAGGTCGCCGGAGAACCCCCAGATCCTGGTCGTCGGCCAGGACGGTATGGCGCTCAGCGGCGGCGGCAGCGGCGGGGACGACGACTCCCGCGAGATCCCGGTGACCGAGCAGGTGGAGCAGCCTGCCAAGGTCATGCGGATCGGCAGCATGATCAAGCAACTGCTGGAGGAGGTGCGCGTCGCACCCCTGGACGAGGCGAGCCGGGCCCGGCTCAAGGAGATCCACGCCAGCTCGGTGAAGGAGCTGGAGGACGGTCTGGCGCCGGAGCTGGTCAAGGAGCTGGAGCGGCTCTCCCTGCCCTTCACGGACGACGTGACCCCGACCGACGCCGAGCTGCGGATCGCCCAGGCGCAGTTGGTCGGCTGGCTGGAGGGCCTGTTCCACGGCATCCAGACCACCCTGTTCGCCCAGCAGATGGCCGCGCGGGCCCAGCTGGAGCAGATGCGCCGCGCGCTGCCGCCCGGCGTCGGCCAGGACGGCGAGGAGCCGCCGCACCCGGGCGGCCGCATCGGCGGCCCCTACCTGTAGGAACACCCACTCGACGGCATGACGAAGGGCCCGGCGGCACCTGCCGCCGGGCCCTTCGTCATGCCGTGGTCAGGCGGACGGCGGGTTGCCCGTCGAGACCTTCAGCTGGATTTCCGGCATGTCCTTCGGGTCGACGTCCGTACCGGGGGTCGGGAACTGGTCCCGCACCGACCCCTCGCCGTACGTGTTCTCGTCGACCTCGACGACCTCCATCGTCCAGCCGGCGGCCTGGAAGCACTCCTTGACCGAGCCGATGTACTTGAAGGTGAAGTCCGGCACCTGGATCTTGTCGGGGTCGTTGTACGACTCCTCGGGCTCCGTGCACTCGTCCTTCTCGATCGTCTTCGTCCTGTCCGGCCCGCGGTAGCCCGCCGCCTTCTCCTGCGACGCGGACGCACTGGCGGTGGCGGTGGCGTCCCCGCCCTCGGGGTCGTCCTCGCCGTTGTTCATCATCAGCGTGCCGATCAGACCGCCGGCCACCAGCACGGCGACCGCCACCGACCCGATGATCACCCTCTTGTTGCCCTTGCCGCCGCCCGGGGAACCGGACACGGAGGTGGCGGGCGTGAGGTTGTACGGCGGCGGCGTCTGCGCGGCCTGGTGCTGCTGCGGCGCGTACGGCGACGGGGCCGGCGTCTGGTAACCGCCCTGCTGCGGATAGCCGTACGCGGGTGAGTGCGCGGCCGGCGTCGGGGGGCCGTACGGGTTCGGGGCCGGCGTCGGCTGGTACGGCGTCTGGACGGGGCCCGTGGGCGCGGGCGCGGACTGGTCGACCGGCGGGAACACCGCGGAACCGACGCCCGCACCGCTGGCCGCGTGCGTGCCGGGCACGATGCTCGGCGCGGCCGGCCGGAAGGAGGCCGCGACGCGCAGGCACTCGTCCCGCATGGCCTCGGCGCTGGGGAAGCGCTCGTTGGGGTTCTTCTTCAGCGCGCGGGCCACCAGCGCGTCCACGGCCGGCGGCAGGGCGCGGTTGACGGAGGACGGGGCGACCGGCTCCTCCTGCACGTGCGCGTACGCGATGGCCAGCGGCGAGTCCGCGTCGAACGGCAGGCGTCCGGTGACCAGCTGGAACAGCATGATGCCGACCGAGTACAGGTCGGAGCGGGCGTCCACGCCGCGGCCGAGGGCCTGCTCCGGCGAGAGGTACTGCGGGGTGCCGACGACCATGCCGGTCTGCGTCATCGACGTCACGCCGGACTGCATGGCGCGGGCGATGCCGAAGTCCATGACCTTGATGACGCCGCGCTTGGTCATCATCACGTTGCCGGGCTTGATGTCGCGGTGGACCAGGCCCATCTCGTGGCTGATCTCCAGGGCCGCCAGCACGTCCGCGGTGATCTTCAGCGCCTTGTCGGCGGGCATCGCGCCCTGCTGCCGGACGTCCTCGTCGAGCACCGAGCCGAGCGGGCGCCCCTCGACGTACTCCATGACGATGTAGGGCGTCGTCAGCCCGTTCAGCTCGTCCTCGCCGGTGTCGAAGACGGAGACGATGTTGGTGTGCGTGAGCTTGGCCACGGCCTGGGCCTCGCGGCGGAAACGCTCGCGGAAGGCCTGCTCGCGGCCCAGCTCGGTGTGCAGCGTCTTGATCGCGACCTGACGGTCCAGCACCGAGTCGTACGCCAGGTGCACCGAGGCCATGCCGCCCTCGCCGAGCAAGTCGCGCAGCTGGTAGCGGCCGCCGGCGAGCGCCCGCCCCGCGTACCGGCCCTGTCCGGCGTCCTGGCTCATGTGTCCGTGTCCCCCGTAGGCGTTGGCGCCGTTGGAGGCGGCACGCACGCTCGTGTTCGAAAGTGCTATTCCCGGCCAAGTCTGCCCCAGGGCACTGACACGTCAAGCGCGGTGCCCGTTCCGTGACCGTACGCGGAAGAAGCGTCGCGGAAGCGTTACAGCCGGCGTACCGCCGGTACACGGAATTTGCACGACAGTACGGAACCAGGGTTTCATGACCGGTCCGTCTCGATGCCGGTTCCGGCGCCCATCTCGGACCGATGGCCCCCGTGAAGGCTGTAGCGTGGCCGACGGAGACCGTAACAACACCGCGCGCACCGCGGGCAGAAACGACGGCGAGGACTGATGGCACAGCAGCAGCGCGCCCAGGGCCCGTCCGATCCCGAGGCGACTGGCGGCGGTATGTCTGACGCGCCGGAGACCTGGGGCAACGGCGGCCTGGTCGGCGACGGCCGGTACCGGCTGACCCGCAGGCTCGGGCGGGGCGGCATGGCCGAGGTGTTCGCCGCCGAGGACGTCCGCCTCGGACGCACCGTGGCCGTCAAGCTGCTGCGCGCCGACCTCGCCGAGGACCCGGTCTCCAAGGCGCGCTTCACGCGCGAGGCGCAGTCGGTGGCCGGGCTCAACCACCACGCCATCGTGGCCGTGTACGACTCCGGCGAGGACTTCGTCGGCGGCCAGTCCGTGCCGTACATCGTGATGGAGATCGTCGAGGGCCGCACCATCCGCGACCTCCTCCTCAACGCCGAGGCGCCCGGCCCCGAGCAGGCGCTGATCATCGTCTCCGGTGTCCTGGAGGCGCTCGCCTACTCGCACCAGCACGGCATCGTCCACCGCGACATCAAGCCGGCCAACGTGATCATCACGCACAACGGCGCGGTGAAGGTCATGGACTTCGGCATCGCCCGCGCCCTGCACGGCGCGTCCACGACGATGACGCAGACCGGCATGGTCATGGGCACCCCGCAGTACCTCTCCCCGGAGCAGGCCCTCGGCAAGGCCGTCGACCACCGCTCCGACCTGTACGCGACCGGCTGCCTGCTGTACGAACTGCTCGCGCTGCGCCCTCCGTTCACCGGCGAGACCCCGCTGTCGGTGGTCTATCAGCACGTCCAGGACATCCCCACGCCCCCGTCCGAGGTCTCCGACGCCACCCCGCCGGAGCTGGACGGCCTGGTGATGCGCTCGCTGGCCAAGGAGCCCGACGACCGTTTCCAGACCGCCGAGGAGATGCGCGGCCTGGTCCAGTACGGGCTGCAGATGCTGTACGAGCAGGGCGGTCACACCGGCACCTGGAACACCGGCCCGGTCGCCGCGCACGACGGCCGGTACGCCGCGGCGGCCGGCCTCGCCGGGACCTCCGTGCTGCCGCACCCCGACCACGGTGCCTCGGGCACCCAGCAGATCCCCCAGCCGATCCTGCCGAACCGCTACGGCGGGGGCGACGACGGCGGCTTCGAGGGCCACGGCGCCAAAGGCGGCGGCCGCGGCAAGCTGTGGATCCTGGCCGTCCTCGCGGTGATCGCCATCGCCGCGGGCGTCGCGCTGGCCATGAACAACGACGGCGGCGGCGAGGGCGGCACCGACACGGACAAGAGCCCGTCGGCCTCCACCTCGCAGAGTTCCGACAAGGAGTCGCCCAGCACGTCGCCCAGCAGCGAGGAGACGCAGGAGTCCGCCGACCCGGGCACGGGGCAGGGCAACGGCGGGGGCGGCACGGGCGGCGGGGACTACACGCCGTCGTACACACCGTCGTACACGCCCTCGCAGAGCGTGACCCAGGACCCGACCGGCGATCCGACGGGCGACCCGACCGGGGACCCGACGACGCCCACGGGCGATCCGACGGGCGACCCCACCGGTGACCCGACCGGCGGCACCGACGGCGGCGCGACCGGTGACCCGACCGGCGGCACCGTCGGCGGGGCGACCGGCGACCCGGGCGGCGTCGACCCGGTGAGCGACTGACGCGGAAGCCACTCCACGCGCGCGTGCGGCCCGGAAACGGGCTCCACGCGCACGTCGCGTTCGTCCGGGCGTCAGGCGTCCTTGAGGACGTGGCCGGAGGCGCCCGCCATGATCGCGTCGAAGAGGGTCTCGTCGTCGGCGAAGGAGGTCGGCGCGAGGCACCGGACGGACTCGTCCCGGGAGCGGATCTCCCGGCACCCCTCCACGCCGCTGCCGCCCGGCAGCCGGACGTCCAGCACCGCCACGTCCGGACGGGTGGCCGGCATCCGGGCCGGCGCCTCGGCCGCCGTACCGGCCTCGCCCACCACCTCGACACCGGCCTCGCCCGCGAGCAGATCGTGGCCCCCGGCGGACGACCTCGTGGTCGTCGAAAAGAAATACCCGGACATGTCCGGCTTCACGCACACGCCCGGTCTCGCACACCGACTCTTCCCGTGCCCGGGGTGGCCGGGATAACGTGCCGTTGTTCCGGCCCCCTGCGAGGCTGTGACCAGCAAAACCTCCGCGCTTCGCCGATTTACTTGGAAATCCGAGTAAAAACGCAGGTCAGGAGGGGTTTCACAGAAATGTGGAGCACTGGGTAACGTGCTGTTCGCAGGGCGCTCGCCGGGGCACCTGTCACGCCTGTTCCCGACCGGGCCGCACCCACCCTCGTGCGTCCGCCGGGCCGCAGGTGAGCCGCACTGGCTTCCGGCGAACCCGGGGGCCGGACCGACGGAGGAGCACACGTGACCGAGAGCACTGCCGCGCGCAAGCCGCGACGCAGCGCCGGAAGCAAGGCGACCGGTAGCACCGGCACCAAGGCCGGTGCCGCAGCCGCGAAGGCCGGCGCCACCGGCGCCAGGCGCACCCCCCGCACCGCTGCCGCGAAGGACTCCGCGACGGAGCTGGTGCAGCTGCTGACGCCCGAGGGCGAACGCGTCGAGACCGCCGCGAACTCGCCCTACGCCGAGTACGCCCAGTACGTCGCCGACATCACCCCCGACGAGCTGCGCGGCCTGTACCGCGACATGGTGCTCACCCGGCGCTTCGACGCCGAGGCCACCGCGCTGCAGCGCCAGGGCGAGCTGGGCCTGTGGGCCTCGCTGCTGGGCCAGGAGGCCGCCCAGATCGGCTCCGGCCGGGCCACCCGCGAGGACGACTACGTCTTCCCGACCTACCGCGAGCACGGCGTCGCCTGGTGCCGCGGGGTGGACCCGACCAACCTGCTCGGCATGTTCCGCGGCGTGAACAACGGCGGCTGGGACCCCAACGGCAACAACTTCCACCTGTACACCATCGTCATCGGCTCGCAGGCGCTGCACGCCACGGGCTACGCCATGGGCATCACCAAGGACGGCGCGGACTCCGCCGTGATCGCCTACTTCGGCGACGGCGCCTCCAGCCAGGGCGACGTGAGCGAGGCGTTCAACTTCGCCGCCGTCTACAACGCCCCCGTGGTGTTCTTCTGCCAGAACAACCAGTGGGCCATCTCCGAGTCCAACGAGAAGCAGACCCGGGTGCCGCTCTACCAGCGCGCCCAGGGCTTCGGCTTCCCCGGCGTGCGCGTCGACGGCAACGACGCGCTGGCCTGCCTCGCGGTCACCCGGTGGGCGCTGGAGCGGGCGCGGCGCGGTGAGGGCCCGGCGCTGATCGAGGCGTACACGTACCGCATGGGTGCCCACACCACCTCGGACGACCCCTCCCGCTACCGGCACGACGACGAGCGGGCCGCCTGGGAGGCGAAGGACCCGATCCTGCGCCTTCGCCGCTTCCTGGAGTCCGCAAACCACGCGGACGAGGGATTCTTCGGGGAACTGGAGTCGGAGAGCGAGGCGTTGGGCAAACGAGTGCGCGAAGTGGTCCGTGCCATGCCGGACCCGGACCGTTTCGCCATCTTCGAGAACGTGTACGCGGACGGGCACGCGCTCGTCGACGAGGAGCGGGCCCAGTTCGCCGCCTACCAGGCGTCGTTCGCAGAGACCGAGGGGGTCTGACATGGCGGCGGTAAAGATGGCGCTGGCCAAGGCGATCAACGAGTCGCTGCGCCGCGCGCTGGATTCGGACCCCAAGGTCCTGATCATGGGCGAGGACGTCGGCAAGCTCGGTGGCGTCTTCCGGGTCACCGACGGCCTGCAGAAGGACTTCGGCGAGGACCGGGTCGTCGACACCCCGCTGGCGGAGTCCGGCATCGTCGGTACCGCCATCGGCCTGGCCCTGCGCGGCTACCGCCCGGTGGTGGAGATCCAGTTCGACGGCTTCGTCTTCCCGGCCTACGACCAGATCGTCACCCAGCTGGCGAAGATGCACGCCCGCTCGCTGGGCAAGGTCAGGATGCCGGTCGTCATCCGCATCCCCTACGGCGGCGGCATCGGCGCGGTCGAGCACCACTCCGAGTCGCCGGAGGCGCTGTTCGCGCACGTGGCGGGCCTGAAGGTGGTCTCGCCGTCGAACGCGGCGGACGCCTACTGGATGATGCAGCAGGCCATCCAGAGCGACGACCCGGTGATCTACTTCGAGCCCAAGCGGCGCTACTGGGACAAGGGCGAGGTCGACCCCGAGGCGATCCCCGGCCCGCTGCACACCGCGCGCGTGGTCCGCGAGGGCACCGACCTCACGCTGGCCGCCTACGGCCCGATGGTGAAGCTCTGCCAGGAGGTCGCCGACGCGGCGGCCGAGGAGGGCCGCGCGCTGGAGGTCGTGGACCTGCGGTCCATCTCCCCGGTCGACTTCGACACGATCCAGGCGTCGGTGGAGAAGACCCGCCGCCTGGTCGTGGTCCACGAGGCGCCGGTGTTCCTGGGCTCCGGCGCGGAGATCGCCGCCCGGATCACCGAGCGCTGCTTCTACCACCTGGAGGCCCCGGTGCTGAGGGTCGGCGGCTACCACGCCCCGTACCCGCCGGCCCGCCTGGAGGAGGAGTACCTGCCCGACCTGGACCGGGTGCTCGATGCCGTCGACCGCTCGCTGGCGTACTGAGGAGAGGGCCGTGACGACGATGACCGAAGGGTCCGTACGCGAGTTCAAGATGCCCGACGTGGGCGAGGGACTCACCGAGGCCGAGATCCTCAAGTGGTACGTCCAGCCCGGTGACACGGTCACCGACGGCCAGGTGGTGTGCGAGGTCGAGACGGCGAAGGCCGCCGTCGAACTGCCCATCCCCTACGACGGCGTGGTCCGCGAGCTGCACTTCCCCGAGGGCACCACGGTCGACGTGGGCACGTCGATCATCGCGGTGGCCGTCGGCGGCGCGGCGGCGGCGCCCGTGCCGGAGCCGGCGCAGGCACCCGTCGGGGGCGCGGAGGGCGCGGCGTCCGCGCCGGCCGAGGCGGAGGAGAAGAAGCCGGAGGGCCGCCAGCCGGTCCTGGTCGGGTACGGGGTGTCCACCTCCGCGACCCGCCGCCGCCCCCGCAAGGGCGCTCAGGCCCCGGGCCCGGAGGCGGCGGCGTCCGCCTCGATCCAGGCGGAGTTGAACGGCCACGGGCCGGCCGTGCCGGTCACCCGGGAGCGTCCGCTCGCCAAGCCCCCGGTGCGCAAGCTGGCCAAGGACCTCGGCGTCGACCTGGCCACGGTCACGCCGACCGGCCCGGACGGCGTCATCACACGCGAGGACGTGCACGCGGCGGTGGCCCCGGCCTCGGCCCCGGCCCCGGAGCCCGAGGCGGCACCCGCAGCCAAGCCCGCGGCCTCCTCCCCGGCCCCGGCCGCGGCGTCGTACGACACGGCGCGTGAGACCCGCGTCCCGGTCAAGGGTGTCCGCAAGGCGACGGCCGCGGCGATGGTCGGCTCCGCGTTCACCGCGCCGCACGTCACCGAGTTCGTCACGGTCGACGTGACGCGCACGATGAAGCTGGTCGAGGAGCTGAAGCAGGACAAGGAGTTCACGGGCCTGCGGGTGAACCCGCTCCTGCTGATCGCCAAGGCCCTGCTGGTGGCGATCAAGCGCAACCCCGACGTCAACGCGTCCTGGGACGAGGCGGCGCAGGAGATCGTGGTCAAGCACTACGTCAACCTGGGCATCGCCGCCGCGACCCCGCGCGGCCTGATCGTGCCGAACATCAAGGACGCCCACGCCCAGACGCTGCCGCAGCTGGCGGCATCCCTGGGCGAGCTGGTCTCGACGGCCCGGGAGGGCAGGACGAGTCCCGGCGCCATGCAGGGCGGCACGGTGACCATCACCAACGTCGGCGTTTTCGGCGTCGACACCGGTACGCCGATCCTGAACCCCGGCGAGTCCGCGATCCTCGCGGTCGGCGCGATCAAGCTCCAGCCGTGGGTGCACAAGGGCAAGGTGAAGCCGCGTCAGGTGACCACCCTGGCGCTGAGCTTCGACCACCGCCTGGTCGACGGGGAGCTGGGCTCCAAGGTCCTCGCCGACGTGGCGGCGATCCTGGAACAGCCCAAGCGCCTGCTCACCTGGGCGTAGGCACGACGGAACAGCCCAAGCGCCCGCCTCACCCGGGCGCAGGCGCGACAGACGGAGCCGCGTGACCCCGAGGGGCCACGCGGCTCCGCCGTGCCGGTGCCGGTGCCGGTCCGCTTCCCCCTCGTTCCGGTGACGCGCGCCCGCGTTCGCGCGGGCCCTCAGCGCCGGGGCCGGCCTCCGGTTGCCGGCGCGTTGAGCAGGGCCGCGCCCCGCTCCGCGTCGTCGACGCTCACCGCGAAGTCGGCACGGTGGCCCCGGGGCCGTATCACCACCATGGGATCCACCGGGACGCAGAACGGGCCCGGCGTCGTGGCGACGGGCCCGTTCGGGGGTGGGGTGGCGGGGCGTCAGCCGAGCCTGGCGAAGCCGTAGTCCATGAGCTTCGTCGCGTCCTTGGCGCGCTGCGCCGACGACGAGGAGGTCAGTACCGTGCCGATGACGGTCCGGCCCTTGCGGGTCGCGGCGAAGACCAGGCAGTACTTGGCCTCCGTACCCGACCCGGTCTTCACGCCGATCGCGCCGCTGTAACTGCCCAGCAGCGTGTTGGTGTTGGTCCAGGGCGCCATCGTGCGGGTGCCGCCCGTCCTGGTGACCGTCTTCGCCGTGTACTTCTTCGTCTTCACGATCGCGCGGAAGGTGGAGTTCTTCATCGCGCTGCTCGCGAGCTTCGTCAGATCGCGCGGCGTGGAGTAGTTCCTGCCGTTGCCGATGCCGTCGAACGAGTCGAAGTACGTGTTCTTCAGGCCGAGGCTCTTGGCGGTGGCGTTCATCTTGCCGATGAACGACTTCACCCGAGCCGCCCGCGTCGTGCCCGTGCCGAACTTGTCGGCCAGCGCGTAGGCGGCGTCGCAGCCGGACGGCAGCATCAGCCCGTGGAGCAGCTGCCGCACCGTCACCTTGTCGCCGACGATCAGACGCGCCGAGGAGGCGTTCTTCGACACGATGTAGTCGCTGTACGCCATCTGGATCGTGACCTTGGCGTCCAGGTTCAGCTTCGGCTGCGCCAGCACGACCTTGGCGGTCATGATCTTGGTGGTGGAGCCGGTGGCGCGCTTGGTGTCCGCGGCCTTGGTGTAGAGCGACGTGCCGTTCGCGTGGTCCATCACGAAGCCGCCCTTGGCGGCCACCGAGGGCACGGCGACGGCCTTCAGGGACGCCGTCTTCAGGGACGCCGTCTTCGCGGACGCCGCCTGCGCGGTCGCGGGCTGTGCGGGTGCCGCCTGCGCGGGTGCGGCCTGCGCGGGCACGGTGGAGAGGGCTCCGGTCGCGAGCACGGCGCCGCTGGTCAGGGCGACGGCAACGGCTCTGCGGAGGCGGGTGCCCTGAATGGTGTGTATCAAGTCGATTACCCCGATTGCTGTGAATTCCCCTGGAGTGCGGCCCAGTTGTGGTCGGTGTGGCCCGGACCGCGTCTGTGCGACACGTGAATAGCACGGATGGTTGCGCGGCGGTCGGCAGAGGCCGCCGCGTCCCCTCTGACGGGTGGTCCGGCGTCCGCATGATGGACGGCCCGCCGCTTGCGTCTCTGTTGTATCTATCCTGTCGGCATGATCACGGCAGTGAAGCAACCCCCCGCGGCGGACCGCGTCTACACCCACGTCAAACAGGGTGTCCTGGAGCGCAGCTACGAGGGCGGGACCCTGCTCACCGAGGGTGAGCTGGCCGAGGCAGTGGGGGTTTCCCGCACACCGGTGCGCGAGGCGCTGCTCCGGCTGGAGGCCGAGGGGCTGATCCGGCTCTACCCGAAGAAGGGCGCCCTGGTCCTGCCCGTCTCCGCGCAGGAGATCGCGGACGTGGTGGAGACCCGGCTGCTGGTCGAGGAGCACGCGGCCAGGAAGGCCGTGCCCGCGCCGCCCGGCCTCGTCGAGCGGCTGGAGGAGCTGCTCGCCCGGCAGCGGGAACAGGCCGCCGCCGGTGACTACGCCGCCGCCGCCGTCACCGACCGCTGCTTCCACGCCGAGATCGTCCGCAGCGGCGGCAACGAGATCCTCAACCGCCTCTACGACCAGCTCCGCGATCGCCAGCTGCGCATGGGCGTCGCCGTCATGCACTCCCACCCCGACCGGATCGCCAAGACCCTGGCCGAGCACGAGGAGATCCTGGGCGCGCTGCGCTCCGGGGACGCCGAGGCGGCCGTCGGTGTGGTCCACCGGCACGTGGGCTGGTTCTCGCACCTGGCCCGGGGCGAGGTCCGATGAGCGGCTCGGGGGGTCTGCCGGGCGATCCTCCGGGCGGTCGCCGCGCGATCGCCGTGTGGGGCGTCGGCGTCTCCGTCTACTTCGTCGCCGTCATCTTCCGTACGTCGCTGGGGGTGGCGGGCCTCGACGCGGCCGACCGCTTCCACGTCAACGCCTCGGCCCTGTCCACCTTCTCCATCCTCCAGCTGCTGGTCTACGCCGGCATGCAGATACCCGTCGGCCTGCTGGTCGACCGGCTCGGCACGAAGAGGGTGCTGGGCATCGGCGTGGTGCTGTTCACGGTGGGGCAGCTGGGCTTCGCCCTCTCACCGTCGTACGGCATGGCGCTCGCCTCCCGGGCGCTGCTCGGCTGCGGGGACGCGATGACGTTCATCAGCGTGCTGCGGCTGGGCACCCGCTGGTTCCCGGCCCGGCGCGGGCCGATGGTCGCCCAGGTCGCCGGACTGGTCGGCATGGCGGGCAACCTGGTCTCCACCCTCGTCCTCGCCCGGCTGCTGCACGGCATCGGGTGGACGGCGGCGTTCGCGGGCAGCGCGCTGGCGGGCGTGGTCGTCCTCGTCCTCCTGCTGCTGTTCCTGAAGGACCACCCGGAGGGCCACGAGCCTGAGCCGCCGCCGCACCAGGGTGCCGCCTACGTACGGCGGCAGATCGCCACGTCCTGGCGGGAGCCGGGGACGCGGCTCGGTCTGTGGGTGCACTTCACCACCCAGTTCCCGGCGATGGTGTTCCTGCTGCTGTGGGGGATGCCGTTCCTGGTCGAGGCGCAGGGGCTGTCCCGGGGCACGGCCGGCGGGCTGCTCACCCTCGTCGTGCTGTCCAACATGACGGTCGGCCTGGTCTACGGCCAGGTCATCGCCCGGCACCACGCGGCGCGGCTGCCGCTGGCGCTCGGCACGGTGGGCGCGACGGCCCTCCTGTGGGCGGCGACGCTCGCCTACCCCGCCGACCGGGCGCCGATGTGGCTGCTCGTCGTACTGTGCACGGTGCTCGGCGCGTGCGGGCCGGCGTCGATGATCGGCTTCGACTTCGCGCGGCCGGCGAATCCGCCCCAGCGGCAGGGGACGGCGTCCGGCATCACGAACATGGGGGGCTTCGTGGCGTCGATGACCACGTTGTTCGCGATCGGGGTGCTGCTGGACGCCACCGGCGACGACTACCGGGTCGCGTTCTCCTCGGTGTTCGTCCTCCAGGCGCTCGGCGTGACGCAGATCCTGCGGCTGCGCGGGCGGGCGGCGAGCAGGGAGCGGGAGCGGCTGGTCGCGAGCCGGGTGGAGACGGCGCACGTGCCGGTGTAGGCGCCCTGTGCGCGGTCGCCCGGTGCCGGCGGGGGGCGCGGCTGGCGTCGGCGTGGTGGGGGGCGCGGCTGGGGGCCCTGCCCCCAGTTGCCCGCCCGCTCCGGCGCTACGGGGTGACGACGAAGTTCCGCAGGATCGCCGCCGTCAGGTCCGGGTCGCCCTCCGCCTTGATGCGGTCCGCCGCCGCCTCCGGGGTCACGCGGCCGCAGGCCAGACGGACGTAGGTCTCCCAGTCGAGGGAGAGGGTGGCGGCGGGGCCGAGGGCGGGGGCCGTCTCCAGGGTGCCGCGGCCCTGGATGTCGACGCGGATCGTGCGCAGGAACTCGACCGGGCCGTGGACGTCGAAGACGACGGCCGAGCTGCGGGGCGCGTCCGCGCGCTCGGCGACGACGCCCGGCAGCTCGCCGAGGAGCACGTCACGGGCGACGAGCGCGCCGGGGGAGTCGAGGTTGCCGGGGCGGCCGAGAGCCGTGCGCAGATCCTGCTCGTGCGCCCACACGTCGAAGGCGTGCCGGCGCATCGCCTCTTCCAGGGTCAGCTCGGTGCCGAGCGGGCCGCGCACCTTCGTGCCGGGGTCCCGGGACTCGTTCCGCAGCTGGCGGTTGCGCCGGATGATCATGTACTCCAGCTCGGACGTCATCTCCGGCGCCGTGTGGTGGCGGCGGACGTCGACCTGCATCTCCATGTAGCGCTGGTGGTCGTTGGTGACGTGGAAGAGGTCGCGCGGGAGCGTGTGGATGGGGCGCGGGTCGCCCAGCATCTCCGAGTCCAGGCCCATCACGTGGGAGACGACATCGCGCACCGACCAGGCCGGGCAGGGCGTGCGGCGGTTCCACTCTGCTTCCACAAGCGGCTGGACCAGCTCGGATATCGCCTCGATGGAGTGAGTCCAGGCGTCGGCGTAGGGCTGGAGGGTGGGATGCAGACTCACGGAACGGGACCCCTCGGCGGTCGGTACGCGGGCAGATTGTGGCGGCGGTGCCAGTGGGAGGTGGCTGCGGTCGGCGTCGTCTCGGGTCCCCCGGCCCTCGACTCCGCTCGAACCGGGGGAACCCCCAAGTTACGCTGCTGTGCGGCACCCCGGCAGTGCTTTCGTGTGACGATCGTAGGCCCGTGTGGACGGCTCGAATGCCAGGACGGTGGTAGTGTGCGCGCCTCTTTGATCCAAATCGCCGTGAACGAGGACGAATCGGTTCAAGCGCGTCGTCGGCGTGCGGCCTCGCTGGTACGGGAGCAGGCGGGCGCCGCCGATCTCGTCGTCCTGCCGGAGCTGTGGACCACGGGCGCCTTCGCCTTCGCTTCGTTCGACGCGGAGGCCGAGCCGCTGGACGGCCCGACGTACGAGGTGATGGCGGAGGCGGCGAGCGAGGCGGGCGTGTGGCTGCACGCGGGGTCGGTCCCCGAGCGCGCCGCCGACGGGCAGCTCTACAACACCTCCCTCGTCCTGTCCCCCTCCGGTGAGCTGGCGGCGGCCTACCGCAAGATCCACCGGTTCGGCTTCGACAGGGGCGAGGCGGTGCTGATGGGCGCGGGCAGCGAGCTGGTGACGGTCCGTCTGCCGGAGACGACCGCCGGTGTGGCGACCTGCTACGACCTCCGCTTCCCCGAACTCTTCCGCGGCCTCGTCGACGCCGGTGCCGAGACCCTCGTCGTCCCGGCGGGCTGGCCGGAGCGCCGCCGGTCCCACTGGACGCTCCTGGCGCGGGCCCGGGCGGTGGAGAACCAGGCGTTCGTCCTCGCCTGCGGAACGGCCGGGACACACGCCGGAGTTCCGCAGGCCGGTCACTCGATCGTGGTCGACCCCTGGGGCGAGGTGCTGGCGGAGGCCGGTGCGGGCGAGGAGGTCCTCACGGTGGAGTTCGATCCGGCGAAGGCGGCACGCACCCGCGAGCAGTTCCCGGCCCTCAAGGACCGGATGCTGGGGCTGGAGGCGCCGCGGCGGTGAGGCACCGGCGCCCGGCCGTGCGCCCGCTCCGGGCCGGTCGACGTGCGTGCGGCCCGGGGGCCGGACCGGCCGCGCGGCTGAGCCGTCCCCGGGGCCGCCGCCGGACCGCCGTCGAACCGCCGCAGGGCCGCCCCGCCCCTTGACCTGACCGTCAGCCGTTCCCGGCGTCCGCTCCGTCCTCCCCGTCCGCCCCGTCCTTCTCGCGTTCCTTCTCCGCGAGGTGGATCACGCACACCGTCAGCGCGATCAGCAGGGCCGGGTCCGCGTCGTCCCGTACGACGTCCACGCCGTAGGTGTCCCGCAGGGTCAGCCACCGCCGGGAGACGACGGCCAGGAGTTCGCCGTCGTACTCGATGGCGAACTCCCGGTCGAAGATCCTGCCGCTGACGTCCAGCTCGGTGCCGTCGGCCAGGGAGACCCGGTAGTGGTTGCGCAGCAGGGACAGCCGCTTGCGCCTGATCCGGGCCAGCGGCTCGCCGCTCCGCTCGATCACCATCGTGTCGCGCAGGGCGAGCATCTTCTGGTGGATGTCGACGAGGACCCGGCCCTGGGTGTCCTTCAGCTCCCAGGTGTCCCGCAGCCGCATCGCCTTGCCGTCGACGAGGTACACCTTGTCGCCGTTGTCGTCCTCGATCCAGTAGTCGTCACCGAAGCCGAGGAGCCGGTCGTACACGAGGAATCTCATGGCGTGATCGCTTCCCCGCGCGACGACGGGGAACGCGGCCGGTAGGCCGACAGGCTGACGGCCACCCCCTGCGCCGCCACGACCCGGCGCTGGGCGTGGCGGCGACGCTCTCACGGTCGTCGGGCCGGCACGGCCCGGCACCCGCCCCTCCGGTTCGGCCACCCCGAGGGGCCCTGCGCGCCGAAGCGGCCGTCCACGGCCGGGACCGGGGAGCCGTGGTCCGTCCCACCGCGTCGGTCACGGGCCGTCCGCCCCGTGAGCCGTCCGCCCCGCGCCGGCCGGCCCGGGTGCCCGGCCCGCGGGCGGATCAGGCGCCGTAGCCGTTGTGGTAGCCGTCGCGCGTGGGGTGGTGGGGCCGCTCCTCGACGACCGGGGTCGTCGGCGGCATCACGAGCCGGCGGCGCCGGGCGATGCTGCTGAACGTCGCGACACCGATCAGACCGACGATCATGAGGATGACACCGACCAGGTCGACGTTGACACCCTGCATGTCCCAGTCGGTCGCGAACGTGAGGATGGCTCCCACGGCGATGAGGATGATGCACCCGCCGAGGCCCATGACTGTTGCCTCCCTGTAGATCCGGTCGGTTCCGGGTTTCCGGGCGATCCGGTTCCGTTCGGGTACCCCGCGTGTCAACCCCCATGCCGTGGCGCGCCGTTCCGGGTTGACGGCCGACGGGCCGGTCCTACGGCTGGAGGAACGCCACCAGCGCGTTCGCCAGCAGGTACGGGTCGTCGGCGCCGCACAACTCCCGGGCGCTGTGCATCGAGAGGATGGCGGAGCCGATGTCCACGGTGCTGATGCCGTGCCGGGCCGCGGTGATCGGTCCGATGGTCGTGCCGCACGGCATGGTGTTGTTGGAGACGAAGGTCTGGAAGGGGACGCCCGCCTTCTCGCAGGCGGCGGCGAACACCGCGCGTCCCGAACCGTCCGTGGCGTACCGGTTGTTGACGTTGACCTTGAGGATGGGGCCGCCGTTGACGCGCGGGTGGTGCGTCGGGTCGTGCCGCTCCGCGTAGTTGGGGTGCACGGCGTGGCCGGTGTCGGAGGAGAGGCAGACCGTGCCGGCGAAGGCGCGCGCCCGGTCCTCGTACGAGCCGCCGCGCGCGAACACCGAGCGCTCCAGCACGCTGCCGAGCAGCGGGCCGTCCGCGCCCGTGTCCGACTGCGAGCCGGTCTCCTCGTGGTCGAAGGCGGCGAGGACGGGGATGTACGGGAGGTCCGCGCCGGAGGCCGCGACCGCGGCCAGGGCGGCCACCCCGGCGTGCACGGACAGGAGGTTGTCCATGCGGGGGCCGGCCACCAGCTCCCTGTCGCGGCCCAGGTAGGCCGGGGGCTCCACGGAGTGGGTCATCAGGTCCCAGCCGGTGACCTCGCCGCGCGCCAGACCGGCCTCCTCCTCCAGGAAGGCGATGAGGTCGCCGTCGCGGACGGTGTCGCCGAGACCCCACACGGGCTGCAGGTGGCGCTGCTTGTCGAGCTTGAGGCCCTCCGCGGACACGTTGCGGTCCATGTGGATGGCGAGCTGGGGGACGCGGAGCAGCGGGCGGTCGACGTTCACCAGGCGGGTCGAGCCGTCCCGCAGGGTGAGGCGGCCGGCCAGGCCCAGGTCCCGGTCCAGCCAGGAGTTCATCAGCGGTCCGCCGTAGATCTCCACGGCGATCTGGCGCCAGCCGTGCGTCCCCGTGTCGGGCCGCGGCTTCACGCGCAGGTTGGGGGAGTCGGTGTGGGCGCCGACGATGCGGAAGGGGGTGTGCGGCCGGGCGCCCTCGGGGGCGTACCAGGCCACGATCGCGCCGCCGCGCAGCACGTACGCGCCACCGGCCGTCCCGTCCCAGGCGTCCGTCTCCGCGACCTGGCGGAAGCCGGCCTTCTCCAGCCGCTCGGCGGCGTTCGCCACGGCGTGGTACGGCGTCGGGCCGGCCGCCAGGAAGGACATGAGGTCGTCGGTGTGGCCGCGGTCGAAGGCGCGGGGGGCGCGCGCAGCGTTCCGTGCGGGGGCGGCGGCGGGAGACGGGCGGGAGGGTGCGCTCATGGGTTCACCTTAACGACGTGCGAGGGCCCGCTCCCCGGGAAGCGGGAGCGGGCCCTCGTGAAGGGTGTGAGGGGTTGGTGGAGGGTGCCGGACGGGCCTCAGAAGGCCGCTTCGTCCAGCTCCATCAGGTCCAGCTCGACACCCTGGGCCACCTTGCGGGCCAGCGTGAGGCCGGGCAGGACGTTGGCCGCGAAGAACTTCGCCGCCGCGATCTTGCCGGTGTAGAAGGCCTTGTCCTTGGCGGAGGCGGTCGGCAGCTTCTCGGCGGCGATGGCCGCGCCCTTGAGGAGCAGGTAGCCGACGATCACGTCACCGGAGGCCAGCAGCAGGCGGGTGGTGTTGAGGCCCACCTTGTAGATGTTCTTGACGTCCTGCTCGGTGGCGGCGAGGTCGGTGAGCATGACGCCGACGATGGCCTCCAGCTCGACGGCCGCCTTGGCCAGGTGCTCGCGGGCGCCGGCCAGCTCCTCGCCGCCGGTGGCGAGGGCCAGGAACTTCTTGATGTCCTCGGCGAGCGAGTTCAGCGCCGCGCCCTGGTTGCGGACGATCTTCCGGAAGAAGTAGTCCTGGCCCTGGATCGCCGTGGTGCCCTCGTACAGGGTGTCGATCTTGGCGTCGCGGATGTACTGCTCGATCGGGTACTCCTGCAGGAAGCCGGAGCCGCCGAAGGTCTGGAGCGACTGGGCGAGCTGCTCGTAGGCCTTCTCCGAGCCGTAGCCCTTGACGATCGGCAGGAGCAGGTCGTTGAGGGCGTGCTCGGTCGAGGCGTCCTCGCCGTTCGCCTCCTTGACCTGGATTTCGTCCTGGACGGAGGCGGTGTACATCACCAGCGCGCGCATGCCCTCGGCGTACGCCTTCTGCGTCATGAGGGAGCGGCGCACGTCCGGGTGGTGCGTGATGGTGACCTTGGGGGCCGTCTTGTCCATGAAATCGGCCAGGTCGGGGCCCTGGAGGCGCTCCTTGGCGTACTCCAGGGCGTTGAGGTAGCCCGTGGAGAGGGTGGAGATCGCCTTCGTGCCGACCATCATGCGGGCGAACTCGATGATGCGGAACATCTGGCGGATGCCGTCGTGCTTGTCGCCGATCAGCCAGCCCTTGGCGGGGTGGCGGTCGCCGAAGGTCATCTCGCAGGTGTTGGAGGCCTTCAGGCCCATCTTGTGCTCGACGTTGGTGGCGTAGACGCCGTTGCGCTCGCCCAGCTCGCCGGTCTCGAAGTCGAACTCGTACTTCGGGACGAGGAAGAGGGACAGGCCCTTGGTGCCGGGGCCGGCGCCCTCGGGGCGGGCGAGGACGTAGTGGAGGATGTTCTCCGACATGTCGTGCTCGCCGGACGTGATGAAGCGCTTGACGCCCTCGATGTGCCAGGAGCCGTCCTCCTGCCGCACGGCCCTGGTGCGGCCGGCGCCGACGTCCGAGCCGGCGTCCGGCTCGGTGAGCACCATGGTGGAGCCCCACTGCTTCTCGACGGCGATCGAGGCGATGTGCTTCTGGACCTCGTTGCCCTCCTCGAAGAGGATGCCCGCGAAGGCGGGGCCGGAGGAGTACATCCACACGGCCGGGTTGGCGCCGAGGATCAGCTCCGCGTAGGCCCAGATCAGGGAGCGCGGCGCGGTGGTGCCGCCGATCTCCTCGGGCAGGCCCAGGCGCCAGTACTCGGAGTCCATGAAGGCCTGGTAGCTCTTCTTGAAGGACGCCGGGACCGGTGCGGTGTTGGTCTTCGGGTCGAAGACCGGCGGGTTGCGGTCGGCGTCGGCGAAGGACTCGGCCAGCTCGTTCTCGGAGAGGCGGGTCAGCTCCTCCAGGACGCTCCTGGCGGTGTCCGTGTCCATCTCCGCGAACGGGCCGGTGCCGTAGACCTTGTCGCGGCCGAGCACCTCGAAGAGGTTGAACTCGATGTCCCGGAGATTCGGCTTGTAGTGCCCCATGGCGACGGCTCCGTTGAGAGATCGGCGAGGCACTGTCTCCTCGCATCCGTACACATACCGACTGCGCGTACCGAGCAGTAGCTACGATGATGCTACCCGTCGGTAATAAGAAGCAACCCCGGGCGGGGCAACTGTGACTCGTTACTCGCTACTCTTTGCGGCATGTACGGCTACGACCAGACCGCGGGCCAGCAGCAGTACGCCCCGCCGCAGCAGCCGATGTCCGGCGGATACGGCCAGCAGCCGCCGCTGTACCCCGAGCCGTCCCCGCCCTCGCTCGCGGACGCGGTGCGCGCCTTCACCACCGGCCAGATGTCCGCCGAGGACTTCCAGCAGGTCTTCGCCACCTCGAAGGTCTACTGCCCGCGCGGTGACAACCCGGGCTTCCTCGCGCTGCACAACACCCAGCAGCCGGTGATCCCGATGTTCACCGGGCTCAAGGAGCTGCGCCGGTACGCCGGCAAGGAGTCCAAGTACTTCGTGATCACCGGTGCGGAGGTGATCGACCTGCTGCCGACCGGCTACGGCTTCGTCCTGGACATGGAGGGCGAGCACCGGATGGTCTTCGACGCGAAGGCCGTCGAACAGATGGTCGATTTCGCGATGCGCCGGATGTACGGCTAGGCGCGACCGCCGCCATGGAGAGCCCGGAGGGAATGCCCTCCGGGCTTTCGCCGTTTGAGGTGGCAAGAAGTTCAACGCTCAACTAAAGTGGGGCGCACGCCGCCCGAGGAGGACGACATGCCTGCCGTGACCGTCGAGAACCCGTTGACGCTGCCCCGCGTATCCGCACCCGCCGACGCCGTGGCACGTCCCGTACTCACCGTGACGACCGCGCCCGGCGGTTTCGAGGGCGAGGGCTTCCCGGTGCGCCGCGCGTTCGCCGGGATCAACTACCGCCATCTCGACCCGTTCATCATGATGGACCAGATGGGGGAGGTGGAGTACGCGCCCGGGGAGCCCAAGGGAACGCCCTGGCACCCGCACCGCGGCTTCGAGACCGTCACGTACATCATCGACGGGATCTTCGACCACCAGGACTCGCAGGGCGGTGGCGGCACCATCACCAACGGCGACACCCAGTGGATGACGGCGGGCTCCGGGCTGCTGCACATCGAGGCACCGCCGGAGCAGCTGGTCATGTCCGGCGGGCTCTTCCACGGTCTCCAGCTGTGGGTG
The DNA here is from genome assembly GCF_053613315.1 of Streptomyces sp. JK94. NCBI lineage: Bacteria > Bacillati > Actinomycetota > Actinomycetes > Kitasatosporales > Streptomycetaceae > Streptomyces > Streptomyces sp. JK94. Next base: position 315,198 of record NZ_JBSICH010000007.1, read on the forward strand.
AACCTGCCGGCCAAGGACAAGATGATGGCGCCGCGCTACCAGGACATCCGCAGCGGCAGCGTCCAGCTGCTCACCTCTCCCGACGGCGGCGCGCTGCTGCGCGTCATCGCCGGCGAGCTGGACGGCCACGAGGGCCCCGGCATCACCCACACGCCGATCAGCATGGTCCACGCGACGCTCGCGCCGGGCGCCGAGGTCACCCTGCCCTGGCGGGAGGAGTTCAACGGCCTCGCGTACGTGCTGGCCGGGCGCGGGTCGGTGGGGGCCGAGCGGCGTCCGATCCACCTCGGGCAGACGGCCGTCTTCGGCGCCGGCGGTGCGCTGACCGTCCGCGCGGACGAGAAGCAGGACGGGCACACCCCCGACCTGGAGGTCGTCCTTCTCGGCGGACAGCCGATCCGTGAGCCGATGGCGCACTACGGGCCGTTCGTCATGAACACCCGCGACGAGCTGCAGCAGGCCTTCGAGGACTTCCAGAAGGGGCGGCTGGGGACGGTCCCGGCGGTGCACGGGATGGCGGCGGCGGGGCCGGAGGCCTGACGGCGGTCGGCGGCACGGCGCACTGTCGTCGCGTCACCCGGGCGGGCCGTCCGCGCAGGACAGCCCGCCTCGGTGCGTGGTCGGCTGAGGGGGTGCAGCTGCTTCCCGGTCCGGTGCGTCGGTTCGCCGCCTGGTGCGCCGTCATCCTGCTCGCCGGCGGGGTCGTCTACCTCGCGGTCCGGCTCTGCGTCGAGTTCCGCACCGCGGTGACGCCGGCGCTGCTCGCGCTGCTCGGTACCGCGCTGCTGCGACCGCTGCACCGGCGGCTGGTGCAGGCGCACGTCCAGCGGTCGCTGGCCGCCGGGCTCACCTGCGTCGCCGTCGTGGCCGTGGTCGGCGGGGCCGTGTACATCGTGGTGTCCGCGCTCGTCGAGACCGGCGACCAGATCGTCGCCTCGCTCCGGAACGCGGCCCGGGGCATCGCCGACCACTTCGGGGCGGCCGGGACCTCGCTGGAGGACGTCGCGTCCAACGCGCGCGAGCTGCTCGGCAGGTTCGGCGGCACGGCCGCCTCCGGGGTGGTCACCGGGATCAGCGTCGTCGGCGAGATGCTGGCCATGGCCGTACTCGCCCTGCTGCTCGTCTTCTTCTTCCTGCGCGACTCCGACCGGGCCGTCGGCACGGTGCGGGGCCTCTCGCCGCCGCACGGTGCCGACATGGTGGAGGCGATGGCCCGGCGGGCCTTCGGGGCCGTCGAGGGCTTCATGCGGGGCACCACCCTCATCGCCCTGATCGACGCGGTCTGCATCACCGTCGGGCTGCTCGTGCTCCGCGTCCCCGGCGCCGTCGGGCTCGGCGCGCTGGTCTTCGTCGGCGCCTACGTCCCCTACCTCGGCGCCTTCATCTCGGGGACCGTCGCCGTCCTGGTCGCGCTCGCCGACCGCGGGTTCGTCATCGCGCTGTGGGCGCTCGGGGTGGTGCTGGCCGTGCAGGTGCTGGAGGGACACGTGCTCCAGCCGATGATCCAGAGCCGGACCGTGCAGATGCACCCGGCGATCGTGCTGCTGGCGCTCACCGCGGGGGCGTCGGTGGCGGGCATCCTGGGGATGCTGCTCGCCGTTCCGCTCACCGCCGCCGCGTTCGGCGTCGTGCACGAGCTGCAGAGCCGTTACGCGGCCTCGGGACCGCCCTCCGCGTCCACGGCGAAGCCGTCCTCGGGGTCCGCGGACTCGTAGACCTCGTACCAGATGCTCTTGCCCTCGCCGCGCGGGGCGACGCCCCACTCGTCGGCGAGCAGCTCGATCAGCATCAGGCCGCGCCCCGAGGAGGCCATCTCCCCCGGCCGGCGCTTGTGCGGCAGGTCGTCGCCGTTGTCGGTGACCTCCACCCGGATCCGCCGCTCGCCCGGCTCCCCGGTGACCTCGGCGACCAGCAGGGCGTCGGCGTCCGTGTGGACCAGGACGTTCGTCAGCATCTCGGAGAGCAGGAGCACCGCCGCGTCCCGCTGCTCCCCGCTGGGCCAGTCGTGCAGCAGGTCGCGCAGATGCTGCCGGGCGGTGGCGATCCGCTCCGGCTCGGCCTGCGCGACCGTGAGCATCGTGCGGCGCAGGGGCGTCCGGAGGACGGGGCTGTCGCCGCAGCCGCAGCCCTCGCCCTGCCGGCACAGCAGCAGCAGGGCGATGTCGTCCTCCCGCCGGTCGGCGAGCGGGCCCGTGGTGTGGTGAGAGGTGGGCCCGTGCACGGCCTGGACCAGCGCGTCGGCCAGCTCCTCCAGGGCGCCGTCGTGCTCCTCCAGGATGACGCGGAGCCGGTTCCAGCCGGAGTGCAGGTCGTGGCCGCCGGTCTCGACCAGGCCGTCCGTGCACAGCATCAGGGTGTCCCCGGGCTCCAGGGCCAGTCGGGTGGTCGGGTAGTCCGAGTCCGGGTCGATGCCGAGGGGCAGCCCGCCCGCCGTGGCCCGGATCAGCGCCGTCCCGTCCGCCATGCGCACCACCGGGTCCAGGTGCCCGGCGCGGGCGCTCTCCAGGGTACCGGTGGCCGGGTCCACCTCGGCGTAGTAGCAGGTCGCGAAGCGCAGGTCGCCGGGGTCGTCGTCGGACTGGGTGAGGCCGTGGAAGAAGTGGGAGGCGCGGGAGAGGACCGCGTCGGGGCGGTGCCCCTCGGCGGCGTAGGCGCGCAGGGCGATGCGCAACTGGCCCATCAGCCCGGCCGCGCGCACGTCGTGACCCTGGACGTCGCCGATGACCAGGGCGAAGCGGCCCCCGGGCAGTGGGATCATGTCGTACCAGTCGCCGCCCACCTGGAGGCCGCCGCCGGTGGGGACGTAGCGGGCGGCGATGGCCATGCCGGGGATCTCCGGGCCGAGCACGGGCAGCATGGTGCGCTGCAGTCCGTCGGTCAGCTCCCGCTGGGTCTCGGCGGCGCCCGCCCGGGACAGGGCCTGCGCCAGCATCCGCGCCACCGTGGTCAGCACCGACCGCTCGTCAGGCGTGAACGCGACCGGGTAGGCGAAGGCCGCCATCCAGGCGCCCATCGTGCGGCCCGCCACCGTCAGGGGCAGGAAGGCCCAGGAGCGGCGGCCGAAGCGCTCGGCGAGCGGCCAGGTGAGGGGATAGCGGGCTTTGTACTGCTCGGCGGAGGAGAGGTAGACGGCGCGGCCGGTGCGGGCCACCTCGGCGGCCGGGTAGGGCGTCTCCAGGGGCATGTTCACGAACGGGTTCATGTCGTTCTGCGGCTGCCCGTGGTGGCCGATGACCGTCAGACGGTCGTTCGAGACCCCGAACACCGCGAGCCCGTCCGGCGAGAACCCCGGCATCGACAGGCCCGCCGCGACCCGCAGCACCTCTTCGGTGGACCGTGCCTCGGCCAGGGCCCGGCCCGCGTCGAGCAGGAAGGCCTCCCGCGAGCGGCGCCAGTCGCCGGTGACCGCGCGGCGTCCGGCGGGGGTGCCCGGCGTCGGCTCGGCGACCTCCTGGAGGGTGCCGATCAGCTGGTACGCCTTGCGCCGGGGGTCGAAGGACGGCTTGGAGCGGCTGCGCACGGTCCGGACGATGCGCCCCTGCTCGTCCATGATCCGGATCCGCACCTCGGCGAGCGTGCCCTCGGTGGCGGCGAGCTGGACCACTCCGGTGATCTCGTTCCAGTCCACCGGGTGCAGCCGGGCCCTCGCCTGGGCCTCGGTGAGCACGGCGCGCCGGGCGGGCAGCCCGAGCAGCCGGGCTGCCACCGCGTCGACCGTGACCTCCCCCGTGGCGGTGTCCCATTGCCACAGGCCGGTCGCGAGAGCGGCAAGGACGTCCCCCACCTCCGGCAGGGGGTCACCAGTGCGCATGGCCCCACTGTAAGAAGAGGTGATCGCAGGCTGCCACCGGTCGCCCTCGCGCCGCCCCCGCGCCCATGAAGGGGAACGCAACGGTGGGTCCCCGGTACGCTGGGGTTGTTTCACGTGAAACGCGAAACACCATCCCCGATCCACGAAGGCTGGATGAACGACGATGCATCGGTACAGGTCCCACACCTGCGGCGAGCTCCGCTCCTCTGACGTCGGCACCGACGTCCGACTGAGTGGCTGGCTGCACAATCGGCGCGACCTGGGCGGCATCCTCTTCATCGATCTGCGCGACCACTACGGCATCACGCAGCTCGTCGCCCGTCCGGGCACCGAGGCGTACGAGGCGCTGGACAAGCTGACCAAGGAGTCGACCGTCCGGGTCGACGGCAAGGTCGTCTCCCGGGGCACCGACAACGTCAACCCCGACCTGCCGACCGGCGAGGTCGAGGTCGAGGTGGGCGAGGTCGAGCTGCTCGGCGCCGCCCAGCCGCTGCCCTTCACCATCAACACCGAGGACGGGGTGAACGAGGAGCGGCGCCTGGAGTACCGCTTCCTGGACCTGCGCCGCGAGCGCATGCACCGCAACATCATGCTGCGCACGGCGGTCATCTCCGCCATCCGCCACAAGATGGTGGCCCTCGGCTTCAACGAGATGGCGACGCCCATCCTCACCGCCACCTCGCCCGAGGGCGCCCGCGACTTCGTCGTGCCGTCGCGCCTGCACGCGGGCCGCTTCTACGCCCTGCCCCAGGCGCCGCAGCAGTTCAAGCAGCTGCTGATGATCTCCGGCTTCGACCGGTACTTCCAGATCGCCCCCTGCTTCCGCGACGAGGACGCCCGTGCCGACCGCTCGCCGGGCGAGTTCTACCAGCTCGACGTCGAGATGAGCTTCGTCGAGCAGGAGGACGTCTTCCAGCCGGTCGAGCGGCTGATGACGGAGCTGTTCACGGAGTTCGGCGGCGGCCGTGAGGTGACCTCGCCCTTCCCGCGCATCCCGTTCCGCGAGGCGATGCTGAAGTACGGCTCCGACAAGCCGGACCTGCGCGCCCGGCTGGAGCTGGTCGACATCACCGACGTCTTCGCGGGCTCGGAGTTCAAGGCCTTCGCCGGCAAGCACGTCCGCGCGCTGCCCGTCCCGGACGTCTCCGGCCAGCCCCGCAAGTTCTTCGACCAGCTCGGCGACTACGCCGTCTCGCAGGGCGCCAAGGGCCTGGCCTGGGTCCGCGTCGGCGAGGACGGCGGGCTGACCGGCCCGATCGCCAAGTTCCTCACCGAGGAGAACGTCGCCGAGCTGACCAAGCGGCTCTCCCTGGCCCCCGGCCACGCGGTGTTCTTCGGCGCCGGCGAGTTCGACGAGGTCTCGAAGATCATGGGCGCGGTGCGGGTCGAGACCGCCAAGCGCGCCGGGCACTTCGAGGAGAACGTCTTCCGGTTCTGCTGGATCGTCGACTTCCCGATGTACGAGAAGGACGAGGAGACGGGGAAGATCGACTTCTCCCACAACCCCTTCTCGATGCCGCAGGGCGGCATGGACGCCCTGGAGAACCAGGACCCGCTGGATATCCTGGCCTGGCAGTACGACATCGTCTGCAACGGCGTCGAGCTGTCCTCCGGCGCCATCCGGAACCACGAGCCGGAGATCATGCTCAAGGCCTTCGAGATCGCGGGCTACGACGCCGAGACCGTCGAGCGCGAGTTCGCCGGCATGCTGCGCGCGTTCCGCTTCGGCGCCCCGCCGCACGGCGGCATCGCCCCGGGCGTCGACCGCATCGTCATGCTGCTGGCCGACGAGCCCAACATCCGCGAGACCATCGCCTTCCCGCTCAACGGCAACGCCCAGGACCTGATGATGGGCGCGCCGACGGAGCTGGACGAGACCCGGCTGAGGGAGCTGCACCTGACGGTGCGCAAGCCGCAGCCGAAGTAGTCCGCCGACGGCACGGCGCAGGGCCCGGCACCGGATCGATCTCCGGGGCCGGGTCCTTCGTCGTCACACCTGGTCCTCGCTCCGGTAGTGGGTGGTTCACAGAGGGCGCAGGTGGGACCGGCACCCGCCTCGTCGGGTTCCGGAGTTCCGGAGTTCCGGAGTTCCGGAGTTCAGGAGTGACGACGCCGTCGCGTAGGGACACTGTCCGCCAGTGGTCCGGGGGTGTCCGGGCTTGTCAGGGCGGTGCGTACGGGTAGGGCGTGGCTGGTACGCGGCGGTACGACGGAGGGGCGCGCGCATGTCGGTGGACGGTGAGGTTCGGCAGCTCAGGACCGAGGCTGACGAGCCCGGGTGGGATGTGGACCCGGACGACGAGTGGGGCGTGGCGGTGGTCGCCACCGTGGGGCGGCAGTTGAAGCTGCGCCGGGAGGCCGTGGGGATGCGGGCCGGTGACTTCGGCAGGGCCGTGGGGTACGGCGAGGATCTGGTGTACAAGATCGAGGGCGGGAAGCGGATTCCCCGTCCGGAGTACCTGTCGATGGCCGACGAGGTGCTGGAGGCCGGTGGGCTGCTCGCTGCCATGAAGGAGGACGTGGCGAAGGTCCGGTATCCGAAGAAGGTGCGGGATCTCGCGCAGATGGAGGCCAAGGCGGTCGAGATCGAGGTGTACGAGAACAGCAACATCGCTGGTCTCTTGCAGACTCCGGAGTACACCAGGGCGCTGCTTGAGTCGTGGCAGCCCGCCTACACGCCGGAGGACCTGGAACGTCGAGTAGCCGCCCGTATTGCTCGGCAGGTCGTGTTTGAGCGGTCTCCTGCGCCCGCGCTGAGCTTCGTCCTGGAGGAGGGGACGCTTCGGCGCAAGGTTGGGGGCACAATGGTTCGACGGCAGCAATTCGAACGCTTGCTGGAGGTGGGGCGGATGAACAGCGTCACCCTCCAGGTCATGCGGATGGACAGTGGACCGCACCCCGGCATGAGCGGCAGGATCGAGGTGCTGAAGTTCGAGGACGGCACGGCGGTGGGACGCTCCGACGGGGCGTTCAACGGCCGCCCGACGCATGACCCGAGGCAGCTTCGCATCCTTGAGCTTCGCTATGGCACCATCCGGGCGCAGGCTTTCCCACCTGGGGAGTCGCTGGCCTTCATCGAGCAACTCCTGGGAGACACATGATCGGCAAGGCCTCCGCTGGCGACGCCTCCGCACTGGCGTGGTTCAAGAGCAGCTACAGCAGTGGCCCTGACGGCGACTCGTGCGTCGAGGTGGCCACCTCTCCCGGCACCGTCCACGTCCGTGACTCCAAGTACCGCGACGCGAGCCCCCGTCTCGCGGTGGCGCCGAAGGCGTGGGCGGACCTCGTGACATACGCGTCCGGAAGCTGATTTCCCCCACTGCGTCTTCCCCGAGTCGGGCAAGCTCAGTGGACGGACAGAGGTGAGAAGCGGATCGTGAGGGTCTCCGCCGATGTGCCGGCAGGGTCCGCTCCGGCCGAAGCGTCGATTCCGGTGACCCTGGGGTCCTCCCTCTCGTACCGCTTCACGGGCTTGTCACGGCTTGCTACCGCGACCTCGGACGGTGACGGATTCAGGGCGACCTACCGCGCCACGAACTGGGTCAGGATCGCCTGGACCTCGTAGATGTCGACGCCCTTGGTGAAGGTCTTCTGGATGGGGGCCTGGGAGCCGGAGAGCCAGATCTTCAGCTCGGCGTCGAGGTCGAAGGTGCCGGCCGTCTCGACCGCGAAGTGCGTGATGCTGCGGTACGGGACCGAGTGGTACTCGGTCTTCTTGCCGGTGATGCCCTGCTTGTCGACCAGGATCAGCCGCCGGTCGGTGAACAGGATGGTGTCGCGGATCAGCAGGTACGCGGCGTGGATCTGCTCACCGTGGCCGAGCAGCCGTGCGTACTCCTGCTGCGCCTGGGCCGGGTCGATGCTGTGTGCGTTGCCGAAAAATGCCATGACTGGCTCCCCGTGTGGCCGGAAACATGTCTCGCGCGCGTGAGCCGCGCACTCAGACGGACGCGCCGGGGCCCGGGAACGGTTGCTCCCGGGCCCCGGCGTGCGTGGTGAGCCGTCGTTCAGGCGGTCTGCGGCTCGCCGCCGAAGCGCTCCTTGTAGGTCTCCAGGTCCTCGTCGGTCAGCTTGGCGAAGAGGACCGGCGGGACCGTGAAGGGGACACCGGGGGCGACGGCCGTCAGGGCGCGGGCCTCCTCGGCGGTGACCCAGGTAGCCGTGTCGTCGGAGAGGGAGAAGGCCTGGCGCATCGCCGCCGCCGTGGCCGGGATGAACGGTTCCGAGACCACCGCGTACAGGTGGATCAGGTTCATCGCCGTGCGCAGGGTGAGGGCGGCGCCGTCCTTGTCGGTCTTGATCTCCAGCCAGGGGGCCTTCTCCTCCAGGTAGGAGTTGCCCGCGGACCAGAGGGCGCGCAGCGCGGCGGCCGCTTTGCGGAACTGGAGCGCTTCCATCTGGGACTCGTACTCGGCGAGGAGCGCCGCGATCTCCGAGCCGAGCCGGGTCTCGGCCTCGCCGGGCTCACCGCCTGCCGGGACCTCCTCGCCGAAGCGCTTCCTGGAGAAGGAGAGCACGCGGTTGACGAAGTTGCCGAGCGTGTCCGCCAGGTCCTTGTTGACCGTGGCGGTGAAGTGCTCCCAGGTGAAGGACGAGTCGTCCGACTCGGGGGCGTTGGCGATGAGGAAGTAGCGCCAGTAGTCGGCCGGGAGGACGTCCAGGGCCTGGTCGGTGAAGACGCCCCGCCGCTGCGAGGTGGAGAACTTGCCGCCGTAGTACGTCAGCCAGTTGAAGGCCTTGACGTAGTCGACCATCTTCCAGGGCTCACGGACGCCCAGCTCGGTCGCCGGGAACATCACGGTGTGGAACGGGACGTTGTCCTTCGCCATGAACTCCGTGTAGCGAACGGTGTCGTCCGCCTCGTACCACCACGACTTCCAGTCCCTCGTCTCCCCGTCGGGTGCCGAGTCCGCCCACTCCTTCGTCGCGGCGATGTACTCGATGGGAGCGTCGAACCACACGTAGAAGACCTTGCCCTCGGCCGCCAGGTCCGGCCAGGTGTCGGCCGGGACCGGGACGCCCCAGTCCAGGTCCCGGGTGATCGCGCGGTCGTGCAGGCCCTCGGTGAGCCACTTGCGCGCGATGGAGGCGGCCAGCTGCGGCCACTCCTCCTCGTGCCGGGCGACCCACTCCTCGACCTCGTGCTGGAGCCTCGACTGGAGGAGGAAGAGGTGCTTGGTCTCGCGCACCTCCAGGTCCGTGGAACCGGAGATCGCCGAGCGGGGGTCGATCAGGTCGGTGGGGTCCAGTACGCGGGTGCAGTTCTCGCACTGGTCGCCGCGCGCCTTGTCGTAGCCGCAATGGGGGCAGGTGCCCTCCACGTAGCGGTCCGGCAGGAAGCGGCCGTCGGCGGGGCTGTACACCTGCCGGATGGCGCGCTCCTCGATGAAGCCGTTCTCGTTGAGCCTGCGGGCGAAGTGCTGGGTGATCTCGACGTTCTGGGACGAGGAACTGCGGCCGAAGTAGTCGAAGGCGAGAGCGAAGCCGTCGTACACCGACTTCTGGGCGTCGTGCGCCTGCGCACAGAAGGCGTCGACCGGGAGGCCCTGTTCCTTCGCGGCCAGCTCGGCGGGGGTGCCGTGCTCGTCCGTCGCGCAGATGTAGAGCACCTCGTGGCCGCGCTGACGCAGGTAACGGGCGTAGACGTCCGCCGGGAGCATGGACCCCACCATGTTGCCCAGGTGCTTGATCCCGTTGATGTACGGAAGGGCGCTGGTGATGAGGTGTCGAGCCATCGCGGGCTGCTCCCAGGTTGAAACGTACGGAACCTTGGAATCGTAGCCGACATGGGTACGCCGCCCGCTTCCCGTTTTGTGGGCTGAGAAGCGGGCGGCGTGGCCCCGCCGGAGGGCGCGGGGGCGTCGGGTGCGGTTTTATGGGCGCCAGGTGGCCAGTACGCCCTCGTAGAGCTCCGTGTCGGTCAGCTCCTTGGGGGTCTCGCCGGCCAGGAAGTGGGACGCGTTGCCCGTCTTGAGCTTGCGGAGGTAGTCGAAGGCCTTGTTCTCCGGGTCGCCGAAGGCGACGAAGGAGAAGTGGACGTTCGGGTGGTCGGCCGCCGCCTTGGTGAGGGACTGGGTGGCCGGGGTCTTGGCGTCGGGGGCGCCGTCGGTCTGGAAGACCACCAGGGCGGGGGTGCCGGGAGCCTCTTCCTCGGCGTGGTGGGCGAGGACGGCTTCCACGGCGGCGTGGTAGCTGGTGCGGCCCATGCGGCCGAGCCCTGCGTGCAGCTCGTCGATCTTGTTCTCGTGGTCGGTGAGGGTCAGCTCGCCGGTGCCGTCCACCTCTGTGGAGAAGAACGTGACGTGGACCGTCGCCTCGGGGTCCAGGTGCGCGGCGAGCGCGAGGGTCTGCTCGGCGAGGGCCTGGGCGGAACCGTCCTTGTAGTACGGGCGCATGGAGGCGGACCGGTCCAGGACGAGGTGGACCTTGGCGCGGGTGCCGGTGAGGTCGTGCTTCTGGAGGGCGGTGGCGGCGGCCTTGTAGGCGGTGGTGAGGCCGGGGGCGCGGGTACGGACGTGCTCCGCGGGGGTGGCGGGTGCGGGGGCCTCGGTGGGGGGCTCGGCGGGGGTCTCGGGGGCCGGGGGCGCCTCGGCTTCGCCTTCGGCGGTCGTGTTCCCGCCCGCGTCGTTCGTGCTGCCTTCGTCGTCGGACGACGAAGGTGGTCCCTGCGGGGCTGCGTCGCCGTCGCCGTCGCCGTCGCCATCGGCGGCTGCGGCTGCGGCTGGGGGCTCGGGAGCGGGGGTGGGGGCAGGGGCAGGCGTCTTCGGCTCCGCCTTGGCGGCAGGCTTTGCCTTGTCGTTCGGCTCCTCCGCGTCGGCCGGCTCTTCTGCGTCGTTCGGCTCCTCCGCGTCGGCCGGCTCTTCTGTCTCCTTCGGCTTCGCCGTGTCTGCGGGCTCCGCCGTCTCGGCTGCCTCGACCGTCTCGGTGGCCTCGGGTGCCTCGGGTGCCTCGGGTGCCTCAGGCGTCTCCGATGCCTCGGGTGCCTTGGGGGTTTCGAGTGCCTCGGATGTCTCGGGTGCCTCGGATGTCTCTGGCGTCTTCTGTGCCTCCGGTGCCTCCGGTGCCTCCGGTGCCTCGGAGGCCACGGAGGTCTCCTGCGCCTCAGGTGTCTCCGACGCCTCGGTGGCCTCGGGTGCCTCCGACGCCTCGGTGGCCTTGGGGGCCTCGGCGTCGGCCTGGGCCTCGTTCTCCGGGGCGTGCTCCGTGACCGGCTGGGGCTCGGAGGCCGGGACGCGTTCCGGGACGGTGGCCTCCGGTTCCGGGGTGGCCTGCGCTTCCGGTTCCGGGGTGGCCTGCGCCTGCGCCTCCGGTTCCGGGGTGGCCTCCGGCTCCGGGGCCGGTTCCGGGGTGGGCTCCGGCTTCGTTTCCGCCTTCGGGGCCTCGTCCGGCGCGTCGGCCGGCCTGGGGACCGTGACGTTGGCGAAGGCCGCCTTGACGAGTTCGTGCTCGTCGGAGGAGGTCGCCGCCGTGCGGGGCTCGGGCACCTGGGCCGCCGCCTTGGGGGCGGGGTCGGTGGACTCGCCCTCGGAGTCGGGGCCGCTGGACACGGCCTCGGCCTCGGCCTTGGGGGAGGGGGCGGTGGTCCCGGCCTCGGGGGCGGTGGCCCGGTCCGGGGCCTCGGCCGGTGCCGGGGGTGCGGTGGGCTGGGACGGGAGCTTCGGCTCCGGCGCGGTGGCCGGCGGTGCCGTCTCCTGCGTCACACCCTCCGCCTGGGCGGTCCGGTCTTTGCGTGACCGGCCGAACACGTTCCGCAGAGAGGTGAGAATGCCCATGTGCGCAACCCTTCGCGTGAGTTGATGCCCGTAGATCCCTGGCCAGGACGGACACGTAAGGTTAGCGGCCCCCACTTGTGATCTTGTGCAGGGTCTGCCACGAAAGCACGGGCGCGTCAAGGAGGGATCGAGACGCCGCGGCGATTCCCGTCCGGATTCCACGGATTCACCCGTCGTTCACCGCGGCGCCCGTCCCCCGCACGTATGTGCACTTACGGTCGCGCTGACACCAAGGGCATCCAAGGGCATCTCAAGGGGAGAACACAGTGCGCAAGCTGCTGCCATTGATCGGAACGCCGTCCGGTTCGCATCCCGGCGGCCGGTCCGCCATGACCTGTCGTTTCCGGTGTGGTGACGCCTGCTTCCACGAGGTGCCCAACACCAGCTCCAACGAGTACGTCGGCGACGTCATCGCCGGCGCGCTCAGCCGCCGCTCCATGATGCGTGCCGCCGCCGTCGTCACCGTGGCCGCCGCGGGCGCCGGGGCCGTGGGCGTGGCCGGGGCGCCGTCCGCGCAGGCCGCGCCGGCGGCCGGCCAGGGGCACGGCAAGCCGTCGAAGGCGCAGGGTGCGCGCGGGCTGCGGTTCACGCCCGTGGCGCCCAACACCAAGGACGCCGTCACCGTCCCGGAGGGGTACCGGCAGGACGTCGTGATCCGCTGGGGCGAGCCCATTCTGCGCGGGGCGCCCGCCTTCAACCCGGAGAAGCAGACCGCCAAGGCGCAGGCCGGGCAGTTCGGCTACAACAACGACTTCCTCGCGCTGCTGCCGCTGCAGGGCGAGCGCAACCGGCAGATCCTCGTCGCCAACCACGAGTACACCGACGAGGTGCTCATGTTCCGCGGCTACGACCCCGAGAACCCGACGCGCGAGCAGGTCGAGATCGCCTGGGCCGCGCACGGACTGTCCGTCGTCGCCGTGGAGGAGGAGAACAGGAGCGGGAAGCTGACGCCCGTCTCCCGCCACCGCCTCAACCGCCGCGTCACCGCCACCACCGAGTTCCGGCTCACCGGGCCCGCCGCCGGGTCCGACCTGGTGAAGACCTCCGCCGACCGCAGCGGCCGGAAGGTGCTCGGCACCCTCAACAACTGCTCCGGCGGCACCACCCCGTGGGGCACGACGCTGCACGGCGAGGAGAACTTCAACCAGTACTTCGCCAACAGCGGCCGGGAGACGGACAGGCGCTACGGCATCGGCACCGGCACCACCGAGCGCAAGTGGGAGCGGTTCGACAAGCGCTTCGACGTCGCCCGGGAGCCGAACGAGGTGCACCGCTTCGGCTACGTGGTCGAGCTGGACCCGTACGACCCGGAGTCCACCCCGCGCAAGCACACCCTGCTCGGCCGCTTCAAGCACGAGGCGGCGACCGTGCGGCTGACCCAGGACGGACGTCCGGTCGTCTACACCGGCGACGACGAGCGGTTCGACTACTTCTACAAGTTCGTCGGCAGCAAGCGGATGCGGCACGGGAACTCCCGCTCGGCGCGCGAGCACAACCTGTCGCTGCTCGACGAGGGCACCCTCTACGTCGCCAAGCTCTCCGGCGACTCCCCGGCGACGGAGATCGACGGCACGGGCACGCTGCCGGGCGACGGCGAGTTCGACGGCAGCGGCACGTGGATTCCGCTGGTCACCGCGACCGACGACGGTGCCGTCTCGCACGTCGAGGGCATGACCGCCGAGGAGGTGTGCGTCTTCACCCGGCTCGCCGGTGACAAGGTCGGCGCCACGAAGATGGACCGGCCCGAGGACATCGAGCCGTCGCCGCAGTCGGGCAAGGTGTACGTCGCCCTCACCAACAACACCAACCGCGGCAAGGCCGGTTACGCCGGCCCCGACGAGGCCAACCCGCGCAACGGCAACAAGCACGGCCACGTCCTGGAGCTGACCGAGCGCCGGAACCGGGCCGACGCCACCACCTTCGCCTGGTCGCTGTTCCTCGTCGCCGGTGACCCGGAGGACCCGGCGACCTACTTCGCGGGCTTCCCCAAGGACCGGGTCAGCCCGATCTCCTGCCCGGACAACGTCGCCTTCGACGACCACGGCAACCTGTGGCTGTCCACCGACGGCAACGCGCTCGGCACCCACGACGGCCTGTTCGGCGTCGCGACGAAGGGCGACCGGCGTGGTGAGCTGAAGCAGTTCCTGACCGTGCCGACCGGCGCGGAGACCTGCGGTCCGGTCATCCAGGACCGGCGCGTGCTGGTCGCCGTGCAGCACCCGGGCGAGGTCGACGGCGCCTCCGTGGAGCAGCCGGCCAGCACCTGGCCCGACGGGCCCGGCACGTACGTGCGCCCGGCGGTCGTGGCGGTGTGGCGCGCGGACGGCCGCGACATCGGCGTCTGAGCCCGCTCTCCGCACGGGGCCGGTGTCAGCCGGCCCCGTGCAGCGTGAGGTCGACGACCAGCGCGCGGTGGTCGGTGTCCGCCAGGTCCAGGAAGCGGACGCGGTGCGCGGCGAAGTCGTCCGACACCAGGACGTGGTCGATCTGCGCGCCGAACGCCGGGGCGGTCCGGGCCGGCCAGGTGGCCGTACGGCCGGCCCCGGCCAGCCGGGCCGCGTCGCGCAGTCCCGTGTCGAGGATGCGGCGGAAGGCGGCGTGGTCCTGGGAGGCGTTGAAGTCGCCGGCGAGGATGGCGGGGGTGTCGCCGTCCCCGGCGGCGGCGTCGCGCAGCGCCTCCAGCTCCCGCCGCCACAGGCCGACCTGGTCCGGCAGCGGTGGCATCGGGTGGGCGAGCTGGAGCCGTACGGCGTGGCCGCGTACGTCGGCGACGGCACCGGGCATGCCCATGGTGCCCGGGACGCCGGGGGTGGCCTTGAGCGGGAAGGCGCTCAGAATGACCGACCCCTCGGAGCCGCCGCCCTCGACGGCCTGCCGGTGGGGGTAGTCGGCGGCGAGCCCGCGCCGCAGTGCCGCGTCGCACGTGTGCTCGCACTCCTGTACGAACACGAGGTCGGGTTCGGTCCGGCGCACGGCGGACACCAGTGCACCGGTGCCCTGCCCGAACTCGACGTTCGAGGTCAGCACCCGCAGCTCGGCGACGGGCGGCCCGGCGGGCGCGCCGGTCCTGCCGTACGGCTCGATGAACCACGCCAGCGGTGCGAGCAGCGCGACGCCCCACACCGCGCCGGGCCACCACCGGGCGAGCAGCGTCAGCAGCAGCCCGGCCCCGGTCGGCACGAGCAGCCAGGGCAGGAAGGCGAGCAGTTGCGGCACGGGCGTGACGCCGTCGCTGTCGGCGACGCGGCAGCCGACGACCACGCTCACCCCGGTGAACAGCAGTCCCGCGCACCGGGCCCCGAACCGCCGCCCCGCCCCGCGGGCGGCCGGGCGGTCGCCCGAGTCCGTCCACCCGTCGGTCGCCGTGTCGGTGTCCACGTCCCGGCCTTCCGTTCGCGGGTGCGCCGCCTGCCGCTGCCTGCCCGTGCGCCGGCCGTTCCCGGACGGGCCGCGCGGGCGATGCCCGAATCCTCCCTCCAAGACGAGACGGGAACGGCGGGCGGAAGGTTGCGCCCCGGCGCGGGCTCCGGGGCGCCGCGCCCGCGCGGGGGACTCCCGGACGGCCTCGCCGCGGGGCGGGCGCCGGGCCCGGCCGCGGGCCTCGGCCGCCCGTCCGGGAGCCGGGCCGGGGCGGGTGGACGAGGCGCCGGGCGGCTCACGGCCGGGCCCGGGGCGGGGCCGAGCCGACGGTGGCCCCCGGTGGTGTGCGGCGGCGGCGCAGCAGGTGTCCGTAGCGGCCCGTGAGCCAGGAGGCCAGGGCGACCGCGAGGCCGAGGCCGACCAGCAGCCGGGAGGCCGTGCGCAGGGTCGCGGTGAGGGTGTCGTAGACGGCGCCCGCGGCCGGTCCGTCGACCGCGCCGTCCACCGCGCCGGGAAGCCCGGTGACGGTGAGCCGGCGGCCGACGACCACGGAGAGGGCGAGCAGCGCCCCGCCGAGGGCGGTGCCGACCCCGGCGGCGGTGACGGCGCGCCGGCGGCACGCGGCGACGGCGATGCCGGTGACCGCGAAGACGACGGCCGCCAGCGGCAGCCAGAAGGCGGCGACGTCGAGCACGTGATGGCCCTTCCCGAGCCGGTCCGCCTCGTGGGCGAGCGGTGCCACGGCGGCGACGTACCGCCCGGTGCCGGCCGGCCCGGGCACCGCCCCGACCGCCGGCGTGCCGCACGGCGCGAGCAGGCAGGCGAGGGCGATCAGGGCGGTCGACAGGGCGTTCCGGAGGCGTCGGGGCACCCCTCCAGACAAGGTCCCGGGAGTGGTCCGGGCGACCGGCGTGACTGCATATGGACCCCCGAGGCGCGCCGAACGGGCGGCCCGGCCGGGCCGGACGACCCACGGGCGTACGGCCGTGGCCCGTCCGGGCCGGCACCCGGCCCCGGCTGCCGGCCCGTCCCGGCATTCGGCCCCCGGCGTCCCTCTGCCGGCCCGTCCCGGCATTCGGCCCCCGGCGTCCCGCTGCCGCCCGTCCCGGCCCCCGTCCCGGGCCCCCGGCCCCCGCTGCCGGCTGGCCTCAGGTGAGGCGGTGTCCCTCCGCGTCCTCGTGGGTGTAGTAGCGGTAGAACAGGGAGGCGAACACCGCCGCCGCGAGCAGCAGGGACACGACGACGCAGGTGAACACGGCGACGCCGCTCCGCGCGTACAGGAAGCCCAGCGCGCTGCCCGCGAACGCGGCCCACAGCACCGCGTGTCCTTCGCGCGGCAGCCGTCCGGCCACCGCCCGGACCACGGTGAGGACGACGACGAACGCGAGCGCGGTCAGGAAGCCGACCAGCAGGTTCCAGCCGGTGACGGGACCGCCGTGGCGGTCGACGGAGGCGGCCCAGTAGCCGTAGACCAGCCCGATCGCGCCGGGCACCGCCCATTTCGCGATCCGGTGGGCGCGCTCGCCGAAGACGTCGGGTGTCGTCGTACGGCCGCGGGGGCCCGGTCCGGTGGGCGCTTCGGCGGGCGTTCTGCCGGCTGAGCCGCGTGCCGGTACCGCGTGAGCCATGGGAGCACTCCTCTCGCCTCGTCCCCGTCTACCAGCGCACGCCTGTGCGGGCCGGTCGGCAAGTCAGGATGCGGGGTCGCGGGGGCCGTGTTTCGCTGGGGCCTGTGAGGGGTCGCGACCGCAGGCCGGTGCGCGGCCGGTGGCGGCTGCTCGGCCGGCTGATCCAGGCCGCCGGCCGGGGCGACGCCGTGTCCCGGCACGAGCTGCTCAGCGTCCGCGGCCACAGCGTCGCCTGGATGTTCCCGCTGCTGCTGCTCATCGCCATCATCGCGGCCGACACCACGACCGGCGCGTTCGAGATCATCTCCTGGACGGTGCTCGTCCCGGGCGTGGCCGCCGCGGTCTGCGGGGTGCGGACCACGGCCGTGTACGCGGTGGTCGCCGTCGTCGTCTACGTCCTGGCCGACACCGTCTGGCAGCACCGCGACCAGACCGGGCTGCCCGGCCTGATCCTCGTCGCCCTCGGCGGATCGATCGCCGTCGTGGCCGCCGCGCTCCGGGTCGGGGGCGAGCGCCGCATGATGCACATGCGGGACATCGCCGACACCACCCGCCGTACCGTGCTGCGGCCCCTGCCGACGGGGTTCGGCGGCCTCGACCACGCCGCCGTGTACCTCTCCGCGGACACCGAGGCCCGCGTCGGCGGCGACTTCTACGACATCCAGCCAGGCCCGCACGGCACCCGCGTCCTCGTCGGCGACGTGCAGGGCAAGGGGCTGGGCGCGGTGGAGGCGGCGGCCGCGCTGCTCGGCACCTTCCGCGAGGCCGCGTACCACGAGGAGGACCTCGCGACGGTCGCCGAGCGCCTGGAGGTGCGCATACGGCGCCATCGCGCGCACACCGCGGCCCTCGGCCGGGCCGACGGCGACCGTTTCGCCACCGCCGTGCTGATCGGTTTCCCGCAGGACCGGCCCGACGCCGTGGAGTCCGTCGTCTTCGGCCACGACGCCCCGCTGGCGGTCGGCCCCGGCGGCGTACGGACCCTGCCGGTCGCCGGCGGGCTGCCGCTGGGCATGAACGACCTCGTCCCCGGCCCGCCGGTGCCGCCGGTCAACCGTTCGGCCCTCGCCGCCGACGAGACGCTGCTGCTGGTCACCGACGGGGTGACGGAGGCCCGCGACCCCGACGGGTGCTTCTACCGGCACGCCGAGGAGGTCGCCCGCGCCGTGGCCGCCGACCCGTCGGGGGCCGTTCCGCAACGGCTGGTGGCGCTCGTGCGGGACGGCACGCTGCGGCACTGCCGGGGGAGGCTGGCCGACGACACCACGGTCTTCGCGGTACGGCGGTGGGGGCGGCCGCCGGACTGGTAGGCGCCCCGCTTCGCAGCCGCAGCGGTTACGGTGCTGCCGTACGTGATCGACAGGGGGAGGGGACATGCCCGGAACCGTGCTGCTGCTCGCGGCGTCGCCCGTGGGCAGGGGATGCCTGGTGGACGCCGCGTCCGTGCTCCCCGTGCTGGCGGCCGTGCCGCCCGCCGTGCTCTCCGGCACCGACACCGCGAACGTCGTCGAACTCGCCGACCCGCTGGAGCCGCAGGCCGTCCTCACCCGGCTGCGCGCCGCGGCGGCGGCCCCCGGCCCGCTGACGGTGTACGTCGCCGGGCAGCTCCAGCTGGACCGGCGCCAGCGCCTGCCGCACCTGGCGCTGGCCCGGACGACTCCGGCCACCGTCCGCTACACCGCCCTGCCCTGGCACTGGATCCGCGAGGAACTGCGGCTGCGGCCGAACGGCGCGACGACGCTGCTGCTCGACCTGCACGCCGACCGGGAGACCTGGCAGTGGCTGCGCGCGAACCCGCTGGACGCCGGGCGCAACAACGCCGTCTACGGGCGCGTCGCGCCGCCGCCCTCGCGGCGGCGGGTGGCCGCCCCGGCGTACCTGCGCGCCGTGGCGACGATCCTGCGCAGCGGGCACCGGCCGCCGCCGGACCAGCTGCACCAGCAGGCGCTGGCCCGCACCGCGGCCGAGGACGCGGAGCGCGGTACGGCGGCCGGTGCGGACCTGGTGCTGGCGGCGCCGGGGCCGGTGGCGGGCGACCCGCACGCCGTCATCACCGACGCCGTGAGGTCCGGGCGGCACGCGGACGCCGACGCGCTCGCCGCCCGGCACGAGCGGGCCGCCGCCCTCGCGCACGGGCCCGCCTCCGAGGACGCGCTGCACTGGACGGAGGTCCGGGCCGACCTGGCGATGTTCGCGGGCGACCCGGTGCGCAGCTGCCGTGCCTGGCTGGCGGTGGCCGAGGCCCGGCTGGGCGCCGGTCAGCCGTCCGGGGCGCCCGCGGTGGAGGCGGCCGTGGACCGGGCCCACCACCAGTGGGGGAAGATCCGCGACGCCCGCCACGCCCGCGATCTGGGCACGGCGCTCGCCGTGCTGCGGGGCCGGGTGCCCGGCCGGCGGGAGGGCGCGCTGGACCACGTGCAGCGCGAGCTGAGCCGTCTGCAGACCCAGGGCTGAGGCGGTCCGGGCGGCCCGGGGCTGAGGCGGTCCGGGCCGCCCGGGGCCGGGGGCGCACCCGTGGGCCCATCGTGAGAGCGGTGCACAAACCCTCCCCTGCGCGCAACGGGGGTGCCATGATGGTGAGTTATGGCTGAGGGGGACGGAGTGGTGACGTACGGTATCCGCGTCCGGCTGGAGGGGACCGCGAGCGAGAGGGACGTCGACGCGCTGCACAAGTGGCTCGAGCGGGAGAAACCGCTCGCCGACCTGGCCCGGACCGACCAGCTCCGCATCGACGAACGGAGCCGGACCGACGAGGCGGGCGCCCCGATGGGCACCGGCATGGACATCGTCGTGGCGGTGATCGGGGGCGCCGCGGGGGCGCTCTTCCAGGGGGTGGTGGAGCAGGTCGGGCAGTCCGTGGAGGCCTGGCGGGCCAACCGCCGTGCGGTGGAGGACGGCGAGCCGCCCGGGGTGAGTGTCGATCCGGTGCGACCCGACGACAGGTAGGCGCCCGGTGACCGGTTACGACCCGCGGGGGAAGGCGAACCGGGCGCTGCTGGTCGGGGTGTCCGAATACGACAACACGGCGCCGCCGGACGGCGTGCCCGGGGACCTCCCCGCGGTCAAGCACAACCTGAACCGGCTGGAGGAGGCGCTGCGGCACGGCGGGGTGTTCGGCGAGGGGCAGATCACGGTGTGCCGCTCTCCCGACCAGGGCACCTTCGACCAGGAGCTGTGGAAGGCCGCCAAGGAGGCCGACGGCGTCCTGCTGCTGTACTTCGCCGGGCACGGGGCGATCCCGAACGCGGGCGACGAGCTGTTCCTGCAGATGCGCAAGGCGCGCGTGGTCGCGGGCGGGCACGCGGTCTTCCCGGGGGCGCAGCTGTACAGCGTCGCGCAGGCGATGCTCGCCTCCGGCCCGGCCCGGCGGATCGTCGTCGTCCTCGACTGCTGCTTCGCGGGCAACGCCGCCTGGATCCGCCCGGCCCCCCGCGACAAGCGCCGGTTGCTGCTGCTGATGAGCGTGCAGGCCAACCACCGCATCGACGCGGGCGATCCCGGCACCCCGACGCCGTTCACCGCCGAGCTGGCGAAGCTGCTGGAGGCGGGCGGTGACGTGTCGTTCCGGAGCCTCGCGGAGGACCTGCGGGCGCGGATGGCCGCCGCCGGTCACCGGACGGTGCGCGGTGACGCCTGGGAGCCGGAGAGCCGTGCCGAACCCGGGGAGGACGTGCTCCTCGCCGCCCGGGCGGACACGGCCGGGGTCCCGCCCGCACCGCCCCCGGGCCTGCCGGACCCCCCGGACCCGCCGGACCCACGGGACCCTCGCGACCCGCCCGGCCCACAGGAACCTCGGGACCCGCCGGAACCGCGGGACCCGCCTGACCCGCCGGTCCCACCCGACCCGCCGGTCCCACCCGACCCGCCGTTCGGGCCGGGGACGCTCGGCCGGCTCCGGGCACGCCTGGCGGCGCTGTCGGGCAGGACGGCGGGGGCCGGGGGCGCGGTGCTCCGGGGCCTGCGCGCCCTCCGGCCGCCCCGGGCGGACCGGCGGCGGGCGAAACCGGGCGGGCGGTCGCGGCGGCTGCTCGCCGGGGGAGCGGCGCTGCTGCTCCTGGCCGTCGCCGTCGGCATCGGGGCCTACCGGTACGTCCTTCCGGCCGGCGCCTCCTCCTGCCCCGTCCCCCTGGAGCTGCGGGTGCTGACCGACCCCGACCTGGAGCGCACCGTCCGGGCCGCCGCCGACGCCTATCTGACCTCGCGGGAGAACACCGACGGCGACGGTTGCCGGCGCGGGGGCATCACCGTCTACAGCGCGGGCGCGGCCGACGCGGTCACCGCGCTGCGCAAGCAGACCCGCGCCTGGCAGGAGCCCTACGAGGACGGCACCAGCCCGCAGCGCGACGTCGGCCCGCAGCCCGACGTCTGGATACCCGGCTCCCGGGCCGACGCCGCCCGGGTCACCGCGGGACAGGACACCGACGCGGTGGCCGAACTGGACCCCGACGACGAGCCGTTCGCGTACTCCCCGCTGGTGCTGGCCGTTCCGCAGGACCTCGCCGTCGACGGTTACGACGGCCGCACCGGGCCGCCGCTCACCCGGATGATCGACGCCCTGCGCGCGCGGCACGAGGGCGCCGCGGTGCGCCGCCCCGACCCGGAGTTCACCGGCGCCGGGCTGCTGGCCACGATCGCCCTGTACGGCACCCCGGGCACCGCCGACGCCGGTGACGCCCGCCGCGCGGAGGAACGGGTCGCCCAGCCCGGCCCGCCTTCCCCGACCGCCGCCGAGCTGCTGTGCGCGCTGCCCGACGACGACGCCGTCGACAACCGCACCGCGGCGCTCGTCCCCGAGTTCCTGCTGCGCAGCGGCGTCGGCTGCGACAGCGCCCGCCGCGCTCCGCGCATGGCCCAGTACCCGGGCGACGTACCGGGTCTGGAGCCCCTCTTCGTCCGGGTCCGCTGGCAGGGCGCCGACCGCGACGAGACCGACCGCGACCGCGAGGCGGAGGCGTTCCGGACGTGGCTCACCGGTGAGGGCGGCCGGGCGGCCTTCGCCCGGGACGGCTTCCGCGGGGCCACCGGCAACCGCGCCCTGCTGGACACCGACCACGTCGCCGAGGGGGTGCTGCGGGCGCCGTCCCCGCTGACGGAGTCCGCCGGACGCAACGCGATGGAGGCGGCCCTGGAGGGCTACCGGGGTGCCAACGGCCCGGGCCGGGTGCTGTTCCTGCTGGACGGCTCCGGTTCGATGGCCGACCAGTGGGAGGGGCCCGGCGGCGGGCCCGGACTGCTGAAGCAGTCGCTGGGCGGGCTCGGCGGCCGGGACGAGTACGCCGTGTGGACGGTGGCGGGCACCGGCGGTGACACCTACGACACCGTGCTGTCCTTCGGCCCGCACGCGCGCAAGGACGCCGAGCGCGTCATCGACCGCGAGGCCCGGGTACGGGACGCCGAGGCCGACCCGGGCGGGGCGCTGCGGGCCGCGCTCGACGCCATGGAGGTGCGCGACGCCGACGACGAGCGCCCCGGGCTGATCGTGTTCGTCACCGACGACGAGGACGTGGGCCGGCTCGCCGGCGAGGGTTTCGGCACCCTCCTGGCCCTGGCGCGCGCGAGGGAGGTGCCGGTCGTGATGGTCTCCCTCAAGGGCGACGGCTGCGACGCGGGGAAGCCGGACGCCCGGGTCTCCGAGGCGAGCGGCGGCCGCTGCCTGGACGCGGACGGCGATCTGGGCGCCGCCCTGCACGACGAGGTCGCGCGCACCGGAACGGGGGAGGCCTGATGAGCGCGGGACCACGCCGGCGACGGCTCGCCCTGCTGCTGGCTCCGCTGCTCCTGCTGCTGCCGACCGCCTGCACCGACGGCGGGGGCGGCGGGCCCGTGGCGCCCGCCGCCGTGCCCGGTGACATCGTGGTCGCCAGCGGGCGGGACGTCACCGGCAGGAACGGCATCCGCCAGCGGCTCATCGACGCCTGGAACGCCGGGCAGGAGAAGGCCGGCACCGGCTACCGCGCCCGGCTGGTGGAGCTGCCCGGCAACGCCGACGAGCAGCGCAGCCAGCTGCTCGGCGCGCTCCAGTCCGGCAGCTCCGCCTACGACGTGGTCAACCTCGACGTCACCTGGGTCCCGGAGTTCGCCGCCGCCGGCCTGATCCGCCCGCTGCCGAGGACGCTGCTCGACGACGACGTCGTCGCGCCCGTGGCGAGCACGGCCCGCTGGGACGGCGAGGTGTACGCCGCGCCCTTCAACAGCGACGTCGGCCTGCTCTACTACCGGAGCGACCACCTGCGCCGGGCGGACGTCGAGCAGCCCGACCTGACGGCCGGTCCGGGCTGGCCGGAGCTGAAGAAGCTGATCACCGCCGTCGGCGACCACAAGCCCGGCGGCTACGAGGAGGGCTGGACGACCCAGCTCGCCCCGTACGAGGGACGCACGGTCAACGCCGTGGAGGCGTTCGCGTCGGCCGTGCCGGGCCTCGCGCTCACGGACGAGGACGGCCACTACGACGCCTCCGTCGAGGAGCTGACGGAGGGCATCACCGAGCTGCGCCGCCGCACCGAGGCCTCCTACCTGCTCCCGGACGCCTTCCACTCCGACGAGGCGGCGTCCCTCGGCGACTTCACCGCCGGCCGCACCACCTTCCTGCGGCACTGGCCGTACGTGTATCCCGCCCTGCACCAGGCGTTCCCGGACGACCGCCTCGGGGTGACCACGCTGCCGGGCCGGGCGGTGCTCGGCGGCCAGAACCTCGCGGTGACCGCGGCGTCCGAGCGGGCGGCCAAGGCGACCGACCTGATCGGGTACCTCACCGGCAGGCAGAGCGAGCGCTGCCTGCTGGACGCCGGCTTCGCGGCGACGCGCACCTCCGCGTACACGGACGACGCCGTGAGGTGCGCGGTGGGCGCGGCGACGCCCTCGGCGGCCCCCACCGGCGAGGGCGCCGACACCGTGCCCCGCGACGCCGCCGGCCGCCCGCGGTACGCCGCGAGAGTCCTGCTGCCGGCCCTCCGGCGGGCGGTGCACCGCCCCCGCACGCCGTGGTACGGCGCCTTCACCCAGACCTTCACCACCGAGCTGGGGGCCCTGTTCGCCGACGACCCGCCGGGCGACGCGGAGCTGGCGGAGCGGCTGGACGAGGCCCTCGGACGCGCGCTGCCCCGCTGACCGGCCCACGGGGGGCGGGGGCTTGGGATCACCGGAGCAGGAGCAGGGGGCACTTGGGTCCGCCGGGGTGGTGGTGCCTCGGCTCACGGGGGTGGCGGGTACTTCGGCTCGTGGTGGCGGTGGGTGCCTCGGCGCCGGGGTGGCGGGTGCCTCGGCCCGCCGGGGCGGTGGGTACTTCGGCCCGCCGGGGCAGCGGCTGAGCGGGGTGGCGGCTGACCGGGTCAGCGGCTCACGGTGGCCAGGGGGTCCGTGTCCGGGACGGTGTCCCGCGCCGGTGCGGGCGGCGGTGAGGGCGCGGTGCCCGTCGGTCCCGCGTTCGCGGCCAGCAGCAGGCAGGCCACGGCGGCGACGGCGGCGGTGAGCGCCCTGGCGTAACGTTCGGCGGTGCGTGTGCGTGCGAGCACGGTGTCCTCTGGGGGGATCGTACGGAAGGGTGCCGAGCGCGGTTAAGCGCACTTAACACACGGTTTAACCTAGGGCCGTCGGAGTCGAACGGCAAGAGCCGCAGGGGGAGTTGGCCATGGGGGACCGTGACGACCGGGGAACCATCGGACGCCGGGTGCAGCGGCTGCGGACCGAGCGCGGGATGACCCAGCGCCAGCTCGCGGAACCGGCGTACACACCCGCCTACATCTCCACCCTGGAGGCCGGCCGCGTCCGCCCCTCCGACGAGGCGCTGCGGCACCTCGCCGAGCGGCTCGGCGTCGGCTACGAGGAGCTGGCCACCGGGCGCCCGGCGCGGCTCGTCACCGGACTGCGGCTCAGGCTCACCGAGGCGCGGCGCACACTCGCCACCGGGGGTGCCGGCCAGGCAGCCGGGCAGTACGCCGAGCTGCTCGCCGAGGCCGAGGCGTACGAGCTGGCCGAGGAGCGGGCCGACGCGCTGCTCGGACTCGGGGAGTGCGCGGTGGAGACCGGCGAGCTGGTGACCGCCCGGCAGTACTTCGAGCGGGCCGAGGAGTGCCTCGCCGACGCCGGTGCCCCGCTGCCCGCCCGCGTCCCCGCCCTGCGCGGACGCGCCCTCGCCCACTACCTCGCCGGTGAACTCCGCTACGCCGTGTACCTCCTGGAGAGCACCCTCGACGAACTCAACCGCGGCGGCCTGCACGACCCCGACGCGCTGCTGCTGCTCTACGCCAGCGCCATCGGCCCGTACATGGACATGGGCGCGCACGCGCGTGCCGCCCAGGCCGCCGAACTCGCCCTCGCCCTCGCGCCCCGCGCCGGCGACCCCGCGCTGGTGGCCCGCATGCACCGCTCCGTCGCCCGCACCCTGCTCGCCGAGGGCCGCCTGGAGGAGGCCGACGCCTCACTGGCCAAGGCCGCCGAGCTGTACCGCACCCTGCAACTGCGCACCGAGCTGGCCAACTGCCACTGGATGCGCGGCTACGTCTGCGCCCAGAACGGTGAGCTGCACCGCGCCGAGGAGGAGATGCGGGAGGCCCTCGGCATGCTCTCGGCCTCCCGCGCCGCCCTCTACAGCAGTCAGGTCGCCGTCGAGCTGGCCGACGTACTGCACCGGCGCGGCAAGTCCGAGGAGGCCGCCGGGCTGCTGCACGGGGTGCTGGACGACCTGTCCTCCGAACGCGGCGCCGTGCACTCCGCGGGCGCGCACCGGCTGCTCGGCATCATCGCCGAGGACGCCCGGGACACCGAGGCCGCCGAGGAACACTACGTCCGCGCCCTCAGCCTGCTGGAACGGGCGGGCGCGGCCGGCGACCTGGCCGACCTGTGCCGACTGCTGGGCGACCTGCTGCGGCGCACCGGCCGGGTGGAGGCGGCCCTCGACGCCTACCGCACCGGCCTCGGGCACCGCACGGCGCCCGGCACGACCACTCTGGGCCCGGCCCCCGCCCAGCCACCACTGTAGGGGCCCGCGGCACGGCGCCGGGGGAGCGCTCCACGCGCCCGTGCGGGGACGGCCGAGGGCACGCCCGCCGACCGTGTGCTTCCCGGGGTTTCCCCCGGTGGGGCAGGGGTAACCGGCCCTCCGGCCGCTCTCGAGCGAAGGAGGCGGTGCGTGTGCGGCCCAGCGACGGATCCCGGTGGCCCTCGGACGGTTCGCGCGCCGCCGAGGTGATCGCCGCCCGGGTGCGCGGCGTCCCGCCCGGCGAGGTGCCGGGCAGGCTGTGCGAGACGGTCGTGCGGCTGCTGCCGGTCACCGGCGCCAGCGCGTCCCTGCGCAGCGAGGGCATGCCGGTGCGGCTGTGTGCCACGGGTGCCCGGGCGACGTTCCTCGCGGAGATCCAGGCCACCCTGGGCGACGGCCCGTGTGTGAGCGCCGCCGAGTCGGGCGCCGCGGTGCTCGCCTGCGATCTCACGGCCGGTGCCGACGCCGGCCGCTGGCCCGTCTACGCCCAGCAGGCGACGGCGGTCGGCGTACGGGCGGTCTACGCCCTGCCGCTGGGCAGCGCCGCGGAGTGCCTGGGCACCCTCGACCTCTACCGTGACTCCCCCGGGGAGCTGACCGGCTCGCAGCTGAACACGGCACGGCTGGTGGCCGGCGTCATGACGGTGGCGCTGATGGCGCTGCCGCACGGGGAGACGGCCTGGCTGGACGAGCTGGCCGGCGAACACGACGAGGTCTACCGGGCCGTCGGAATGATCATGGCCCAGCTGGGGGTGGGTGCCGACGAGGCCCTCGCCCGCCTGCGCGCCGACGCGTTCGCCCGGGGCCGCAGCGCCTACGAGGTGGCCCGCGACGTGACCGTCCAGCGGCGCCGCTTCGACGGGGACCGCTAGGGCCCGTCCGGCCCTTCCCGTCGTCGCCCGGAGCAGACGGGAAGGGCCAGACAGGCCCGAGGGCCCGCCGTCGGCCGCCCCGGCCCCGCACGCCTGCCCGAGGGGGCCCGCCCCCGCGTACGTACCGGTCATAGTGCGCCGGCTCCGTGCCCGCCCGGCCCGTGCCTGCCCGGCTCCGTGCCTGCCCGGCTCCGTGCCTGCCCGGCTCCGTGCCCGCCCGGCTCCGTGCCCGCCCGGCTCCGTGCCCGCCCGGCTCCGTGCCCGCCCGGCCCGTGCCCGCCCGGCTCCGTGCCCGCCCGGCTCCGTGCCCGCCCGGCCCGTCCCCGTCCCCGCTCGCCGGACCGGCGACGGGAGGCCGGCCGGTGCTAGACCTGCGCCCGCCCCTGCCGCCGGACCTCCGTCAGCCGCCGCGTCCCGGTCTCCGCGGCCGTCCAGGTGGCGTCGTCGGCGGGTTCGCCCAGGGTGCCGTTGGTGAGGCTGATCGCGTCGTCGCCGACGCGTACGGCGACGAGGTCCACGGTGAGGGCGGCGTCCCCGGCGTCCGCCGCCGTGCCGCTCACCGTCACCCGCAGGCCCCGCCGGGCGTCCCCGGCCTCGGGCAGGGCCGCGTCGACGACCCGGACGTCCCGGACGGCACCGCCGGCGGACCGGGCCGTGAAGCGCCCGCACGCGTCCGGCAGCGTTCCGAGCCAGGCCAGTGTCCGGTCGATGTCGGCCGCGCGGTGCGAGGTGACCCGGTAGTGCAGCTGGGCCCCGCCCGCCGTGTCGTCCAGGGCGACCGCGGCGCGCGGGGCGGTGGCGGCGCCGAAGAGTTCCTCGGTGTAGAGGACGTCCAGCAGCCGCCGGCAGCCGGACCGCTCCGCGGTGGCCTTGAGCACCCCGTCCCGCCAGGTCGCGGCGCCCCGGGTCGGCTCCCAGGTCTCCCCCAGGTCGGCCTCGGTGATCAGGGCCGCCCGGGCCTGGTCCCGGGTGAGCACGGGCGGCACGGCGGGCGACGGGAGCGCGGCCGGGGACTGCGCGGTCGCCGGCGCGGTGCCGGGCGGCCGGTCCCCGTGCCGCCCGCCCCAGGCGCAGGCGGCCACCGCCAGCGCCAGCGCCACCGTCAGCGCCGCCGGGAGCGCGCGGGCGAGCAGGGGGCGGGCGGCGGCGTGCTGCATGGGCGTGCCTCCTGAAGGGCCGGGGGACCGGCCCGCCGGGACCGGTCGCACCCTCCACGGCACCACCGCCCCCGCCCCGCCACCAGCGTGCGGGGCCGTCCGGGTGAGGCGGGGGCGGGGGCGGGCGGAGCGGCTACCGCCCCAGCCACACCGTCGTGTCCGGCCCCAGGCGGCCGTCGTCCAGAGGGGCGCTGCTCAGCAGCACCTCCCCGGCCGGCAGGTCGACCGTGGTGCCGGAGAGGTTGGTGACGCAGCGCCAGCCGTCCGAGCGGTCGAACTGCAGCACCTCCGCCGGGACGTCGTCCGCCCAGGTCAGCGACTCGCCGTCGAGCAGCTTGCGGCGCAGGCGCAGGGCCGTGCGGTACAGCTCCAGGGTCGATCCCGCCACCCCGTCCTGGGCCTGGACGGCGTACGACGCGAAGTCCGGGGGCTGCGGCAGCCACGACGCGCCCGCGCCGAAGCCGTACGAGGGGCCCTCGGTCGTCCACGGCAGCGGCACCCGGCACCCGTCGCGGCCCTTGCGGACGTGACCGGTCTGCTCCCAGATCGGGTCCTGGAGCACCTCGGTGGGCAGGTCGGCCACCTCGGGCAGCCCCAGTTCCTCGCCCTGGTAGACGTACGCCGAACCGGGCAGCGCCAGCATCAGCAGCGTCGCCGCGCGCGCCCGGCGCAGGCCGGCCCGCGCATCGACGGCCGGTGCGTGGCCGCCGGACAGCAGCCAGGCGTCGGTGTCGGTGCCCGGCGGCAGGACCAGCCGGGTGGCGTGGCGGACCACGTCGTGGTTGGAGAGCACCCAGGTCGCCGAGGCACCGGCGGCGCGGGCGTCGGCCAGCGAGCCGGTGATGATCCCGCGCAGCTCGGCCGCGTCCCAGCCGGCCTGGAGGTACTCGAAGTTGAAGGCCTGCCCCAGTTCGTCCGGGCGGGCGTACAGCGCGCGCCGGGCACCCGGCACCCAGGCCTCGGCGACCGCCGTCCGGGGCGGGGTGTAGGTGTCGAAGATCTTGCGCCAGTCCCGGTACACCTCGTGCACGTCGTCGCGGTCGTAGAACGGGTGGGTGCCGGGGGCGAACTCCGCGAGCGCCGCCTCGCTGCTCAGCTCGGGGGAGCCGAGGTCGCGCAGCGGCTCGGTCAGGTCCTTGACCAGCGCGTGCGCCACGTCGACGCGGAAGCCGTCCACGCCCCGGTCGCACCAGAACTTCAGCGTGGTGCGGAAGTCGGCGCGGACCTGCTCGTTCTCCCAGTTCAGGTCGGGCTGCTCGGGGGTGAACAGGTGGAGGTACCACTGTCCGTCGGGCACCCGCTTCCAGGCGCTGCCGCCGAAGACGGACTGCCAGTCGGTGGGCGGCAGTTCCCCGTGCTCGCCGCGGCCGTCCCGGAAGACGTAGCGGTCGCGGGCCGCGGAGCCCGGCCCCGCGTCCAGGGCCTCGCGGAACCACGCGTGGCGGTGCGAGGTGTGGTTGGGGACCAGGTCGACGATCACCTTCAGTCCCAGGCGGTGGGCCTCGGCGGCCATCGCGTCGAAGTCGTCCAGGGTGCCCAGGCGCGGGTCGACGTCGCGGTAGTCGTCGACGTCGTAGCCGCCGTCGGCGAGTTCGGAGGGGTAGAACGGGCTGAGCCACAGCGCGTCGACGCCGAGGGTGGCCAGGTGGGACAGGCGCTGGGTGACGCCGCGCAGGTCACCGAGCCCGTCGCCGTCGGCGTCGGCGAAGCTGCGGGGGTAGACCTGGTAGATGACGGCCTGCCGCCACCAGTCGGGGTTCTGGGACGACAGATCGGGCGTGCGGGTGGTGCTGCGTACGGTCACGCGGTCTCCTTCGCGAGCGTGCGGGCGACACGAATAGATCTGTCCACATCACCCGAAAAGTGAACCCGCGGGGCGAGTGACGCGCCGTCGCCCGCACGCCTTCTACGCGCCCCGGTGTTCGACCGCGCTCAGGTACAGCTCCACGTACCGCGCCACGTCCACGTCCAGCGCCACGTCCACCAGGGCCTGTTCACGCGTGCCCCCGTGCAGTTCGGACTCGCCGGGGCGGGCGCGGCGGTCGACGACGGTCTGGCCGCGGGCCGGTCCGGGGGCGAGGGAGACCTCGACGGGCAGCCGGTGCGTGGTCAGGCCCCGCGGGTCGATCACCGCGCAGACCGCGCCCGCGTCGCCGAGACCGCCGCCGGGGTCCGCCTCGTCGGTGGCCGGACCGCGGTGGGCGAGCAGCTCACCGGCGAGCCGGGTGCCGGGCTCGGCGCTGGCGCGCAGCCGCCGTACGTCCGGGCCCGGGACGATCACCCGCTGGAAGACGTCCAGTCCGTACATCGTGATCGGCACCCCGGCGGTGAGCAGGATCGCGGCGGCCTCCGGGTCGTGCCAGACGTTGAACTCGGCGACCGGCGTGGCGTTCCCGGTGGCCACCGCGCCGCCCATGAACACGATCCGCCCGATGTTGCCGGTGACCTCGGGGTGGGTGCGCAGCAGCAGGGCGATGTTGGTCGCCGGAGCGGTCGGGACGAGGGTCACCGGGCGCGGGGAGGCGAGGATCTCCCGGCGCAGCAGGGTCACCGCGTCCACGTCCGCGGGGGCGCGGGCCGGCGCGGGCAGGCCGAGGTCGCCC
Source organism: Streptomyces sp. JK94 (assembly GCF_053613315.1). Classification (NCBI taxonomy): domain Bacteria; kingdom Bacillati; phylum Actinomycetota; class Actinomycetes; order Kitasatosporales; family Streptomycetaceae; genus Streptomyces; species Streptomyces sp. JK94. The sequence goes on from NZ_JBSICH010000007.1 coordinate 345,378, forward strand.
ATGCCGTCGTGGCCGTGCACGTGCCGGGCGGTGCGCACGGCCTCGATCAGCGGACGTCCGGCGCCCCGGGCGACGGGGACGTCCGGGGCGCCGGCCTGCTCCAGCACGGTCAGGGTGTTCCGCACGACCCCCTCCACGTCGGTGTTCCCGGCCACACAGGTGACCGCGCGCAGGTCGAGCCCCGGGTGACGGACGGCCAGCAGCAGGGCCAGGGCGTCGTCGACGCCGGTGTCGCAGTCGACGATCACCGGGATGGGCGGCCGGCCGGAATCGGTCGTCACGACGGGGCTCCTCGGGTTCCGTGCGGGCGCGGCTCCCGGGGACCCTACGCGGGCGGCCCGCTTTCCCACAGCTCGGGGCCGGGGCCCTTGAGAGGCCGGGGCTGTCCGGAGGCCGGGGCCGTGCGGGTGGTGGACACGGCGCCGGTCGGGTCGTCCCCGGTCAGTAGCGCACGGCCCGGGCCACCGCCGTGCGCACGTCACCGGACAGGTCGTGGCTGCTGCGGGCGGTGGCCCGGGCACTCTCCCCGGCGGGGACGTCCGGGACCGTGACGACGACGGTGTCGAGCAGGTCGCCCCCGGTGTTCGTGAGGTTCACCTGCACCGCGAACGACTTCGTCGAGTCGGCGGTGTTGCGGACGGTGACCTCGACGGTGGTGCGTCCGTCGGAGGCGGTCTCCGGCGCGCCCAGCCGCACGTCGCCCTTGACGTCGGCGCCCTCCTGGATGTCCTCCAGCCACCGCCCGGCCTCCGCCGTCGCCGACGCCACGGCGTCCGAGCCCCGGGAGGCCAGTGAGGACGCGGCCGACGCGGCCCGGCTGGCCGCCGCGCTGCCGGCGTCCGTCGGTACGGCGCCGTCGCCGTCGTCGCCGTCGGAGCACCCGGCCAGCAACGCGCCGGCCAGCACGACCACGCAGACCGCCCCGCGGGTCCGGTGAGCCCGGTGACCGGCCATGACGCCTCCAAAGAGCTGGTGAGCACTGATCCCGCGCCGGCACGCGGGTGCTCCCCAGTGAAGGTCCACGGCCGCCACCGCGCACGCCGGAGTCCGGCGGTCGGGTGAGCCGTGCGGCGCGCCGAGTGCGGGGAGGAGGGAGGGGAGGGGAGGGGGGGCGGGCCTTGCAGTCCGGTGGCGGGGCGTGGGGGCGTGGCGGGGTCAGGCCTGCCGGGTCCGGCGAGGAGGGGAGGCCTGTCCGTTCCGGGAGGAGGGGAGGCCTGTCCGGTCCGGGAGGAGGGAGAGGCCTGTGCGGGGTGGGAGGAGGGGGCGGCCTGTGCGGGGTGGGGGGCGCCGAGGGCCCCGGTCACACGTGACCCGGCCCGCCGCCGCCGAACGACCCGCTCGACCCCGGCAGCCAGCGGCGGCGGTTCTGGTCCTCGCCCCGGCGGCTGCCCGAGTGGTGGAGTTGGTACGGCATGAGCCGCGGGCTTCCGTCGGCCGCCAGCGGGATCTCGTCCGGCTCCCGGATCTCCCGTTCCTCGTGCACGGCGCCGGTGCGGGGGAGTTTGCCGTGCTCTTCGGCGTGGGGGCGCTCGGATTCACGTTCCATGACGTTCAGGCCCATGCGCACGGCCCAGATCAGCACGCCGACGATCACGAGCCCGCCGATGAAGGCCACCGTCATGTTCACCGCGTGCGAGGACGCGGCCAGCAGTTCATACGTTGCCGTACTCATGTTCTGATTATGTACCCCAAATGGGATAAAGCGCCACGAATGCCCGGTTGTCCCCCGCGCCCTCCTCAGGGCGCGCGCAGCGCGTCCACCGCGATCCGGGCGGCCGTGCCGATCACCGCGTCGGCCGCCGGGAGCGTGGCCGCCGTGTGGGCGGTGCGGGTGAAGACGGCCACGGCGTAGCGGCCGCCGTCCGGGTACTCCACGACGCCGACCTCGTTGCGCAGCGTCGGCAGGGTGCCGGTCTTGCCGGCCACGTGGACGTCGTCGAAGGGGAAACCCGAGGCCAGGCGGTGCGGCCACACCTGGAGGCCCATGACGCGGCGCATGGCGGCGCCGTACTCCGGCGGGCCCGTCTCGTCCCGCCAGAGGGCGGCGAGCAGCCGGGTCATGTCCCGGGGGGTGCTGCGGTTGGTGCGGGCCGGGTCCAGGGCGCGCAGCCGGGTGATGACGCGCGGGTCGGTCAGCGCCCGGGCGCCGGCCGGGCCCGCGTCCTCGCGCATGGTGTCCAGCATCTCGCCGAAACCGTGCACCATCCGCGTACGGGTCAGGCCGAGGCGGGCGGTGGTGCGGTTGACGGCGTCCAGCCCGACCCGGCGCAGCAGCAGTTCGGCGGCGGTGTTGTCGCTGACGGACATCATGAGGAACGCCGCGTCGCGCAACGACAGCCCGACCGGGTCGAGCATGGCGGCGAGCCCCGTCTGCCCCGGGGTGCGCCCGGCCGGCGGGCACTCGACCCGCTCGGTCAGGTCCAGGGCCCCGGCCGCCGCCAGCCCGTGCAGCGTGACCAGGACGCACACCTTGTGGACACTGGCCGTGCACACCGGTTGGTCCGCCCCGGCCTCGACCTGCGCACCGGAGTCGATGTCCACGGCGTGCACCCAGCCGGTGACCCCGGCGTCGGCGAAGGCCGCGTGCAGACGGCCGGACACGGCGATGTCCTTCATGGCCGGTCCTCCGGTGCCGGGCGGGGGCGCGGGGGTGCGGCGGGCGCCCGGCCGGCGCCGGGGGCCGGGTGGGGGCGGCCGGGGGAGGCGGTGTCGGTCAAAGCCAGAACTCCGATGCCGGGCGAAGGTGCAGGGGCCGGGCGGGTGTCTCGGCGCGGGCGCCGGCCGTGGTGCGCAGGGCGTGCGTGGCCGCGTCCGCGAAGGCGCCGACGGCGGCGTCGCCGCGCCCCTTGGGCCAGGCCACGGAGTGCCGCCAGGCCGGCGCCGCCCCGGCCAGCGGACGCCAGACCAGGTCCCGTTCGGCGGGGGCCGCGAGGTGGGTGTCGCGGGGGCCGAGGGCGACGGCGCCGGCCGACAGCACCAGGCCGCGGACGAAGCTGGCACCCTGGCCGTGCCGTACGGCGGCGGGGGTGTAGCCGCCCCGCGCACAGGCGGTGAGCAGGTCGTCGTAGACCGCGGGGGCGTGGGTGCGCGGGAAGAGGACCAGGTCGTAGCCGCTGAGAGCGGCGAGCGGTACCTCGTCGAGGTCCGCCTGGGGGGCGCCGCGCGGCAGCAGCACGCCGAGGTCGCGGCGCAGGACCGGGCCCAGCTCCAGGCCGGTGACGTCGCAGGGGTGGTGGATGAGGCCGACGTCCAGTTCGCGGGCGGCGAAGGCGGTGAGCTGCTCGGCGGTGGACAGCTCGTGCAGCTCCAGTTCCAGGCCGGCGTGCCGGTGCCGGAAGTCCGCCAGCAGCGCGGCGACGGTCTCGCCCGAGATGTCGGGGGACAGGGCGGCGCGCAGCAGACCGGTCTCGCCGTCCCGGATGCGGCGCGCGGCGGCCAGGAAGGAGTCGGAGCGGTCGAGCAGCGCACGGGCCTCGGCGAGCAGCAGGGTGCCTGCCTCGGTGATCGTCACCTGGCGGCTGGTGCGCTCGAAGAGCCGGACGCCCAGCGCCTCCTCCAGCCGCCGGATGCGCTGCGACAGAGGGGGCTGGGCCATGCCGAGACGGGTCGCGGCACGCCCGAAGTGTGACTCTTCTGCAACAGCCACGAAGCACTCCAGGTGCCGCACCAGGTCCACGACCAGTAATCATATCGGGGATTGATCGATCCGACATCCATATCAATCTTGGACAGGAGCCCGGTGGGGTTGCTCTGCTCGGGGCATGCGCTCCCTCCGTTACCTCACGCTCCGCCCTCGCCGGTGGCCCGGCGCGCTCGCCCTCGTCCTCGTCCTCCCCCTGGCCGGCTGCGCCGCCGCCGAGCGCCCGGACCCGGCACCACCGGCGAGCGGCCCGTCCACGGCCGGCGGCGGCACGGCCGGCACGGCGCCGGACGTCCGCGCCCGGCTGCGGGTGGACGGCGGCACCCGCGAGTACCTCCTGCACCGGCCCGCCGCGGGCGCCGACGACGGCCGAAGGCCGCTCGTCATCGCCTTCCACGGCCGCGGCGCCGACGCCGCCGAGCTGCGGGCGAGGAGCCGGCTGGAGAGGGCCGCCGGGGCGCGCGGCATGCTGGTCGCCTACCCCGAGGGCCTCGACAACGGCTGGGGCGCGGGCACGCGGGCGACCGAGCGGCGCCCGGACCCCGGCCTCGACGTGCGGTTCACCGAGGCACTGATCAAGCACCTGGTCCGCACCGAGCGGGCCGACCCGGAGCGCGTCTACGCCACCGGCTTCTCCAACGGCGGCTCGATGGCGCTGCGCATGGCCGCACAGCGGCCGGGCCTGCTGGCGGGAGCGGCCTCCGTCTCCGGGCAACTGCCCGCGGGCACCGCCGCGGTCGAGCCCTCCGGGCCCGTCCCCGTCCTGGTCGTCTACGGCGCCGACGACCCGGTACGGCCCCTGGAGGGGTGGCCCTCCCCTCCGCCGGACCCCGAGGAGCCGATCATCCCCAGCCTGTCGGCCCGGGACAGCGCGGAGGCGTTCGCCGTCGCGGGGGGCGCCGGCGAACCGGTCACGGAGGAGAAGAAGGGCTACGACCACACCGTCTGGCACCTCGCGGGCCCACCGGCTTCTCCGGCCTCTTCGGGTTCTCCGGCCTCACCGCGCGATCCGGCGGCCACCGTCGAACTGCTCGTCGTCCACGACGCCGGCCACACCTGGCCGGGTTCGGACGTCACCCCGCCCAGGGGCTTCGGCCCCACCAGCAAGGCCCTGAACGCCACCGACACGATCCTCGACTTCTTCACCGACGAGTCCTGAACCGAACCGAACCGAGCGGGCCGAGCCGAACCGAGCGGGCCCAGGCCGAACCGAGCCGGCCGAGGCGCCGAGGCCGAGGCCGAGGACGAGCCGGGCCGACCCGAACATGCCGCCCCGCCCGCCCCACCCGGCCCACCCGGCCCCGGACCCGGCACGAGGTCCGGCTCAGCACCCGCCAATGACCGGTCACCCGCCGGGAGCCCCCCACGAACAGCCGTCCCCCACGAACAGCCGTCCCCCACGAACAGCCGCCCGCCCCCACGAACAGTCACACCCCACGAACAAACGCCTCCGCCGAACAGCCGCCGCCCCCGCCGACAGACAAGGAAGCCTCCGATGCCGGACCTGCCCCACGTCACCTCCCCCCGCCGCCGCGGGCCGCGCAACGGCGTGCGGGCCGTCACCGCCGTGGCGGTCGTCCTCGCGCTTGCCGCGGGCGGCTCCTACGCGGCCGGCCTCGGCCCCTTCTCGCGGGACGACGACGGTCCCGACCCCGCCGCGATGAAACAGGCCCGCGCCTTCCTCGCCGACTGGGCCGCCGGGCGCCTGCCGAGCGCGGCCGGCCGCACCACCAGACCCGACGCCGCCCAGGAGGTGCTGCAGAGCTTCACGGCGGGGCTCGACATCGGCAAGCCGGGGCTGACGGCGGCGGGGGAGGCGGTGGAGGCCGAGGACGGCACCCTCGGCGTCCCCTTCACCGCCCGGATGCCCATCACCGGCCTGGGCACATGGACGTACACGTCGCGACTGCCGCTGCGCGAGCAGGACGACGGCGGCTGGAAGGTGGACTGGCGGCTGTCCCTGGTCCATCCCCGGCTCAGCGACTCGGAGAAGTTCCGGCTGGAGCGCGAGGAGACGACCCCGCCCCAGGTCACCGACCGGAACGGGACCTCCCTGACGGGCGGCGGGCACCCGTCGCTGACCCCGCTCCTGGGCCGGCTGGCGGGCGGCGCCGACGGCGGACCGCGGGGCGCCGTCGAGCTGGTCGACCGGGTCACCGGTGAGACCGTGCGCACCGAGGCGTCCTTCGGGAAGGAGCCCGACCCGGCGACGGACGGCCGGCCCGTCCGCACCACCCTGGACGCCACCTGGCAGTCCGCCGCGGAGGAGGCCCTCACCGAGGCCGGCGGCAAGAACGCCGCTCTGGTCGCCCTGCGCATCGACGACGGCGAGGTCCTGGCCCTCGCCAACTCCCCCTCCACCGGCTTCAACCGCGCCGCCTCCGGCACCTACGCCCCCGGCTCCACCTGGAAGATCGTCACCAGTGCGGCCCTGCTGCTCAAGGGCGCCGTCAGGCCCGACGACGTGGTGGACTGCCCCAAGTACCTGACCGTCGGGAAGGAGTTCCACAACGTGGAGACCTCCGAGCACCCCGGCGCCACCTTCCGCAAGGACTTCACGGAGTCGTGCAACACCGCCTTCATCAGCCTGCGCGGCAAGCTCGACGACGGGGAGCTGGGCGAGGTCGCCCGCACCTACTTCGGCGTCGGCCAGGAGTGGCACATCGGCATCCCGACGTACGACGGCTCCGTGCCGGTGCCGAAGGACGAGACGGAGAAGGCCGCGTCGATGATCGGTCAGGGCCGGGTCCAGGCCAACCCCCTGATCATGGCGTCGGTGACGGCCACCGCCGTCTCCGGCGAGTTCCACCAGCCGTCCGTCACCGCCGGGGCCACGGACGAGACCCGCACCGAGCCGCTCCCCGACGAGGTCGTCACCCGGCTGCGCGAGCTGATGCGCGCCACCGTCACCGAGGGCACCGCGCGGACGCTGGCCGGTCTGCCCGGTGGGATCGGCGCGAAGACCGGCACCGCCGAGGTGTCCGAGGACCAGGACAACAACGGCTGGCTCGTCGCCCACCGCGGCAACGTGGCCGTCGCCGTGGTCGTCGAGGAGGGGGTCACGGGCGGCGGCTCGGCGGGCCCGGTCGTGCGCAGCCTGCTGTCCGCCGTACCGGACGACCCGTCCTGAGCCGGTGCGCAGCCTGCCGTCCGCCGTCCGGGCCGCCCCGTCCGGGCGCCCCGTGCGCCCCGTCCTGGGGCCGCCTGAGCCGCCTGAGGCGGGTACCCGGGCGCGCGGGGAGCGCTCCCCGGGCCGTCGGGCACGGCGGGCGCGGCATCACGAGCGTGAGGACGACCGTCGGCGCACACGGCGGAGCCCCGGTGAGGCCGGGCGGGTGGGACGGGCCCTCAGCCCCGCGGGAGGTCCCGGTCGCCCGGCGCCGGGCCGCCACCCCCGCCACCCCCGGTACCCCCGGCGTCCTCGCGCCGCACCGTCTCGCCCCGGACGACGCGCGGCGCGTCCCGGTCCTGTGCCGGTGACCGCTCCTCGTCCTTCATCGCCCGGGCCTCGGCCTTGAGGATGCGGGCCGACTTGCCCGCCGAGCGGGTCAGCTCGGGCAGCTTCTTGGCGGCGAGAACGGCTATGACGACGATGAGCAGGATCGCCAGCTCGCTCAGTCCGAACACGGCACTCCCCTGGTGAACGTACGGTGCGGACCCGCGGCGCGGACCCGCTCGGAATCTACGGCACGGCCGCCGGGCGTCAGAGGTCGAACTCGTGCGGCGGCAGGTCCAGGGCGAAGCACGCCTCGCGCACCACGGCCCGCTCGTCCTTGTCGAAGTCGCCGTCGGCGCCGCCGATCACGATGCCGATCTGCACCACCGCCCGCGCCTCGGCGGGCTTCTTCTTCGCCTTGGCGATCTCCTGCAGCACCTCGACCCTGCCGAGGGCGAAGTCCGCGGTGAGCTTGTCCAGGTTGCCCTCGAAGCGGCGGCGCAGATCGTCGGCGGGGAAGTTGCGCAGCGCCTCGTTGGTCGCGATCAGCTGGGACACCCGCTGCCGCTCCGACGGGTCGACGCTTCCGTCGGCCGCGGCGACCAGCGCGCACATCGCCATGCTCGCGTCGCGGAAGGCGCCGCTCTCGAGGTCGTGCTTCTTCGCCACGAGTTGCGTCTGCATCTGCGACGCGGACTCCTTGAAGCGGTCCCACAGGGCCATGAGAACTCCGTACGGATCGGAAGCGGACTCTTCTACAGTTCTGTAGAAGTTACCAGTCCGCCGCGTCACCCGGCCCGCGGAACGGACAGGTGCCCGCCGTCGTGGCCGTAGACCGCGTGGGAGCCGTACGACGCGCGGTGCTCGACCAGTTCCCGGACCCAGCCGTCGACGAGGGCGTTCCAGTCCAGCGGCCCGGCCGGCCCGTCGTGCGGGACGGTGTAGCGGCTGAGGGCGTCGTGGCCGTCGGAGCAAGGGCCGCCGCGCTTGTCCGCCTCCAGCACCACCTCCAGGGCGCCGGGCAGGGCCAGGAAGGTCAGCTCGATCTCGTTGACGTGGTCGGCGTACCGCGGGGGCGGGGAGAGCTCGATCTCCTGGCGGAAGGGCAGCCGTTGCCCGGTGCCGCCGATGCGGCCGTACTCCAGGCCCGCGGAACGCAGGCCGAAGCCGAGCTGCCCGAGGGCCCCCAGGACGGCCTCCTGGGCCGGCAGGGGCGTCACGGCCAGCGGGTCCGGGTCGCCCCGGCCCGTGGTGCCGGCCGCCGCCAGCTCGGTGCGTACGCCGAGCGCGACGTCCGGCGTGCGGCCGGGCAGCTCGGTGACCGGCGTCTCCCAGGGCAGGGGCACCGAGAAGGGCACGCTGTGCCGCTCGCCCGCGGCGAGCCGGAAGGCCCCGCCCGCGGTGTGCCGGCCGAAGGCGACCTCGTCCCCGCCGTCCCCGGGTCCGGCGGGCGAGGCCCCGACGCGGGCCACCAGCTCCAGCGCGACGTGCTCGACGTCGTGGCCACCGGGGCCGCCGACGAGGTCGACCCGGCCCGACAGCACGCCCCCCGGCCGGGCGGCGCCCGGGTCGAGGACCGTGTCCACCGTGGGCCCGCCCACGGCGAGGGCACCGGGCAACCGCTTGAACACCATCGAGGCGTGCACTCCTTCACGTGGGCGCGGGAAACTACCGTGCGGGGGCGCCGTGCGGGGAACAACCGGAACCGTCCGGCCGTTCTCTACAGGCGAGTAGAAGCATAGGGGTCGAGGGACTCCCTATCTTTTTGCTCGTCCTTTACCATGAGGGGGAAAGCCCCCGGGCAGCCGGCTCGTACCGGCGCCCACCGACCCCGTTAAGGAGTCCCGTTCCGTAATGGAGCCTCCCAGTACCGGCCGTGGCACGGCCGGCCCGCAGATCCCCCGGTATGCGCGTGAGGGAAGCGGGGTGGCACGGTGACCGAGGTCCTGCTGCTCCTGCTGGCCCTCCTGCTCACCCTGGCCTGCGCCCTCTTCGTCGCGGCCGAGTTCTCCCTCACCACCGTCGAGCGCGGTGACCTGGAGCGTGCCGCGGAGTCCGGCGAGCGCGGTGCCGACGGCGCCCTGAAGGCCGTCCGGTCCCTGACCCTCCAGCTCTCCGGCGCCCAGCTCGGCATCACCGTGACCTCCCTGGTCATCGGCATGCTGGCCGAGCCGTCGATCGCCGTGCTGCTGCGCGGCCCGCTGACGGCGATCGGCCTGGGCGGTGCCGCCTCGACGGTGGCGACCGTGCTCGGCGTCGTCGTCTCCACCGTCGTCCTGATGGTCGTCGGCGAACTCGTCCCCAAGAACTGGGCGATCTCCCGCCCGCTGGCCGTCTCGAAGGTCGTCGCGGGCCCGCAGCGCGGCTTCACCACCGCCTTCGGCCCCTTCATCCGGCACCTGAACAACACGGCGAACCGCTTCGTGCGCCGCTTCGGTCTGGAACCGGCCGAGGAGCTGGCGTCCGCCCGCAGCCCCGAGGAACTGGTCGCCCTGGCCCAGCACTCGGCCGCCGAAGGCACCCTGGAGGCGGACTCGGCCGAGCTGTTCGTGCGCACCCTGCACCTGAGCGAGCTGACCGCGGAGAACGTCATGACCCCGCGCGTGGACGTCAAGGCCCTGGAGGCCCACGCCACCGCCGCCGACGCCGCCAACCTCTCGCACGCCACCGGCCTGTCCCGCTTCCCGGTCTACCGGGACAGCCTCGACGAGGTCGTCGGCACCGTGCACATCCGCGACGTCCTGGCCCTGGAGCCGGAGCGGCGCCCCTCCACCCCCGTCACCGAGCTGGCCACCGCGCCGCTCCTGGTGCCGGACAGCCTGCCCGCCGACCGCCTCCTGGAGCGCATGCGCCGCGCCCGCACCATGGCCGTCGTCATCGACGAGTACGGCGGTACGGCGGGCGTGGCGACCGTCGAGGACATCGTGGAGGAGGTCGTCGGCGAGGTCCGCGACGAGCACGACCCGGTCGAGATACCGGACCTCCTGCCGGCCCCCGCCGAGTCGGACGGCCGCGCGGCCTGGGAGGCCGACGGTTCGCTGCGCCTGGACCGGCTCGCCCGGATCGGTCTGACCGCACCGGACGGGCCGTACGAGACGCTGGCCGGCCTGGTCGCCACCCATCTGGCGCGCATCCCGGCCAAGGGCGACGTCATCGACCTGGACGGCTGGCGCCTCGACGTCCTCGACGTCGACCACCACCGGGCCGACCGCCTCCGCGTCACCGCGCCCGCGCCCGCCCCCTCGGCCGGCCGGACGCCGGAGGTGGCCCGATGACCGCCGTACAGCTCTTCATCGGCGCCCTGACGCTGCTGACCAACGCGTTCTTCGTCGGCGCCGAGTTCGCCCTGATCTCCGTACGCCGCAGCCAGATCGAGCCGCGCGCGAAGGCGGGCGACAAGCGCGCCCGGATGACCCTGTGGGGTCTGGAACACCTCTCCGCGATGATGGCCACGGCCCAGCTGGGCATCACCGTCTCCTCGCTGGTGCTCGGCGCGGTCGCGGAGCCGGCCATCGCGCACCTGATGGAGCCGGTGTTCGAGGCGGTCCACATGCCGCACGCGCTGGTGCACCCGGTCGCCTTCGCGATCGCCCTGGCACTGGCGACGTACCTGCACATGCTGATCGGCGAGATGATCCCGAAGAACATCGCGCTGGCCGCCCCGGCGACCACCGCGCTGTTCCTCGGCCCGCCGCTGGTCGCCCTCACCCGGGCCCTGAAGCCGTTCGTCTTCGGCGTCAACGCCGTCGCCAACACCCTGCTCAAGCTGCTCAGGGTCGAGCCGAAGGACGAGGTCGAGGCCGTCTTCACCGACGACCAGCTGGCCCGCATGGTGGTGGACGCCAGCGAGGCCGGCCTGCTGACCCCCGCCGACGGCGAGCGGCTGCGCGACGCGCTGGAGCTGGGCACCCGCCCGGTCGGCGAGATCCTGGTCCCGGCACCGAGGATGCGCACGGTCGCCCACACGGTCACCCCGGCCGAGCTGGAACGCCTGGCCGCCGAGGCGGGCTACTCCCGCTTCCCGGTCACCGGTCCGGGCGGCACGGTCCTCGGCTACCTGCACATCAAGGACACGCTGGGGCTCACCGACCGCGACGCCCCCTTCCCGCGTTCGGCGCTGCACCGCGTCACCCGGGTCCGCATCGACACCCCGCTCGACGACACCCTCACCGCCCTGCGCACCGAGGACAGCCACCTGGCCGCGGTCACCGGCGAGACGGGCGCGGTCCTGGGCTTCGTGACGATGGAGGACGTCCTGACGGAGCTGGTGGGTCCCGCCGCGGCGACCTCGTGACCTGAGCCGCGGACAGGGGACGCGGGGCCGCAGGGCGCCCGCGACCGTCTCTCCCGGCGTCACCGCCCGTGGCCGTCTCCCCGGCTTGACCGCCGGGGGAGACGGCCACGGGCGCGTGGGCACTGGTCCCCGCCGGTGCCCGCCGGTGCCCACCGGTGCCCGCTGGTCCCCGCTGGTGCCCACCGGTGCCCGCTGGTGCCCACCAGTCCCCACCGGAGCCTCTGGTCCCCGCTGGTGCCCACCGGTCCCCGCCGGAGCCGCGCACGGCCGCCACCGGGCCGGCCCGCCCCGCCCCGCGGATATACGTTCGCCGCGACAGCTTTCCGCCGGGCGCGACTAGAGTTCGGGTGTGGGGGGAACCGGTTCCCCCGCGGCGGGCCGTGTCCTTCAGCGGTCCGCGGGAAGGCACGTGCATGTCCCCGGAGAGCAGGCTGGACGCCGAAGGCCGGCCGCAGGCCGCCGACCGGCTCGACGACGACCAGTACCCGGCGTACACCATGGGCAGGGCGGCCGAGCTGATCGGCGCCACGCCCGGTTTCCTCCGCGCCCTCGGCGAGGCGGACCTGATCAGCCCGTCGCGTTCGCAGGGCGGACACCGCCGCTACTCGCGCCGGCAACTGCGCCGCGCCGCGCGCGCCCGCGAGCTGGTCGACCAGGGGACGCCCGTCGAGGCCGCCTGCCGCATCGTCCGCCTCGAGGACGACCTGGAGGCGGCGCTGCGCATGAACGAGGAGCTGCGCCGTGGGGCCGAACGGCGCGATGAGTGAAAAACTGATACCGGTGAAACAGATATTCGCCGGGAGCCGGAAAACTATTCCGCGATGAAATCTGCGGGCGTTTCCTTTCCCTTGCCGCCGGTGCATTCCGTGCTAGGCTGGACGTCAGTTGCAGTTGTGGTTGCCATTTGTGTTACCGGTTTTTCCGGGCAGGTGATCGCCGCAGCGAGTGAAGGCCCGCGAGGTGCGGGCCTCAACACTGCCTAGGAGAAAAACATGGCTTCCGGTACCGTGAAGTGGTTCAACGCCGAAAAGGGTTTCGGTTTCATCGCGCAGGACGGCGGCGGCGCCGACGTCTTCGCCCACTACTCGAACATCGCCACCCAGGGCTTCCGTGAGCTCCAGGAGGGCCAGCGCGTGAACTTCGACGTCACGCAGGGCCAGAAGGGCCCGCAGGCGGAGAACATCGTTCCCGCGTAACGCGCGCATCGCGTCATACGGAGCAGGGCCCGCACCGCACGGTGCGGGCCCTGCTCCGTATGCGTGCGCCCGGCCGGCCGGTCTGCGTGCGCCCGCCTACCAGCCGGTCGCCAGCAGATGGTTGAGGAGCAGGGCCAGGACGGCCTGCGCCGCGAGCCACCCCCGCCGCCGGGTGAGGAACGCGCCGGCCGGCAGCAGCCACAGGGCGAAGGGCAGCCAGATGCGTTCCGTCTCCGCCTTGCTCATGCCGGACAGGTCGGCGACCAGCAGGGCGAGCAGCCCGGCGGCCACCAGGAAGGCCGCCCGGACGTCCTCGGCGTTCACGCCCTCACCGCGCCGCAGGCCCAGCCCGCCCTCACCGCGCCGCCGGACCAGCACGCCCGCGGCGCGCCGCAGCCCCGCCACCGTCGCCAGGCCCGTGATGAGCACCGTGCAGGCGAGGTTCGCCCACACCCAGTAGCCGTAGGGGCGGATGCCGGCCGCCCCCTGGTAGTAGCGCTCGACCAGCAGGCGGTACGCCTCCCACCAGTCGAACCCGGCCGCGGTGAACGCCACCGGCACCACCGCCATCCCCGCCAGCAGCGGCACGAACAGCACGGGACGCTCCCGCACCCCGCGCCGGCCGAGCCACAGCACCGCCGCCCCGATCACCGCGAACAGCGTCAGCCCGTACGAGAGGTAGCAGGTCAGGCCGAACAGCAGGCCCGAGCCCGCCGCCCACCACAGGGAGCGCCCGGTGACCGCGAGGGCCAGCAGCGCCACGGCCCACGCGGCGACCGCCGCGAAGTACCCGTCGGCCGACGTGCCCATCCACACCGCGGCCGGTGCCAGGACCAGGAAGGGCGCCGCCCGCCTCGCGGACCGCTCGCCGGCCAGCACCCGCACCGCCACCAGCACCGCCACGCACGCCGTCGCGCCGACGGTGACGCACCAGACCCCGGCCCAGCCCTCGCCGCGCAGCCCGATCCGGTCGAGCAGCACGAAGGTGAGCGTGGCCGCCGGGGGGTGACCGGCGACGTGCGCCGGCCAGTTGTCGGGGGAGTCGATCAGGATGTGCCGGGTGAAGTCGCGCAGGGTCGCCGGGACGTCGTGCCAGCGGTCGATGACCTGGAGGTACTCGAAGCGGGTGGTGAGCCGGACCGCGACGCCCCGGTGCCAGCCGTCGACCAGCGCGAGGGAGAAGGTCCAGGCCGTCGCCGTCGCCCAGGCCGTCGCGAGCAGGGCGCGCCAGGGCAGGCGGGCGGCGACGGCCGGGCCGTACGCCGCCACCCCCACCGCCACCAGGACGGCCGCGGGCGTGCCGGGGCCCACGTGCGGGTCCCAGCGCCCGACCAGCGGCGGCCAGCCGACCAGCAGGGAGCGGTCGGTGGCCTGGAGGTGGCGGCCGATCAGCACGGCAGCCGTCACGAGGAGCACGGCGGCCAGGACGGCGTACAGGTCGCCGGGGGCGCGGAGCCCGCGGAGGGCGGGGCGGTGGCGGGTCACACCGGCACGGTAGGCCGGGAGATCGCCGGGACGGTGGTGCGCACGGCGGACGTCAGCGTTTCGTCATGGGTCGCGGTCCGTCCTCGGGGCCGGTCCCGGCCTACCGTCGGGACATGCGCGACCCCGCCTCACGGCTCCCGTCCGCACCGGGCTTCTGGCGCAGCCCCGTGCGCGGCCCACGGTTCACCTCGGTGCTCGGCCTCGTCCTGCTCGCCGGCGTCACCGTGCTGTTCCTGACCGGCCTGCTCTCCTACACCGCGTACAACCCCGGCCTGGACCCGGTCAACGACAAGACCCCGGACCGGGGAGTGCTCGGCTTCCACCTCTTCGCGTGGCCGACCGACCCGGTCTGGCTGTACCGCCTCACCCAGGGCGTCCACGTCACCCTCGGCCTCACCCTGATCCCGGTGCTGCTGGCCAAGCTGTGGTCGGTCGTGCCGAGGCTGTTCACGCTGCCGCCGGCCCGCTCGCTCGCCCACGCGCTGGAGCGGGTCTCGCTGCTGCTGCTGGTCGGGGGCGCGCTGTTCACGTTCCTGACCGGTGTGCTCAACATCCAGCTGGACTACGTCTTCCCCGGCTCCTTCTACCCCCTGCACTTCTACGGGGCCTGGGTCTTCTTCGCCGCGTTCCTCGCGCACGCCGCGCTCAAGGTGCCGGTGGCGCTGCGCAACCTCCGGGCGCTGCGCGAGGACCGCGACGACGACCTGGTCGCCCCGCGCCCCGATCCGCCCACCGTCTCGCGGCGCGGGGCGCTGTGGCTGGTCGGCGGCGGCTCGCTGCTGATGTCCGCCACGAACGCCGGCCGCAGCTTCGACGGGCCGCTGCGGGAGACGGCCGTGCTCTCACCGCACGGCGGACCCGAACCCGGCAGCGGCCCCAACGGCTTCCAGATCAACAAGACCGCCGCCTACGCGGGCATCGACCCGGCCGAGACGCGCGAGGACGCCTGGCGGCTCGTCGTCACGGGCCGTACGGGAACCGTCCGGCTCGGTCGGGCCGCACTGCTGCGCATGGAGCAGCACGGCGCGGCGCTGCCCATCGCCTGCGTCGAGGGCTGGTCGACGTCCGACCAGTGGTGGGGCGGGGTGCGGCTGCGGGACCTCGCCGCGCTCGTGGGCTTCGAGGAGGACCCGCCGGACGTGTTCGTCGAGTCCCTCCAGCGGCGGGGTGCCTTCCGCCGCGGCGCCCTGCGGGCCAACCAGGTGGCCGACCCGCGCTCGCTGCTCGCCCTGCGCGTCAACGGCGAGGCGCTGAGCGCCGACCACGGGCACCCGGCGCGGATCATCGTGCCCGCCGCGCCCGGCGTGCTCAACACCAAGTGGGTGGCCCGGCTGACGTTCGGAGACCTGTGAGGGACCACGTGCGCGGACCGAGGTCCGGGGAGTCCGCCGGGGAGCCGTCCGGGAAGCCCGCCGGGAAGCCGTCCGGGAGGCGGCGCGTGCCGCGGCCGGTGATCGGCAGCCCCTTCCAGCTCCTGCTGCTCGCCTGCTCGTTCGCGCTCGCGGGCTACGCGGGTGTGCGGCTGCTCGCCGGTGACCCGCTCGGCGTGCTGCTGTGGTTCGTGGGGGCGGCCCTCCTGCACGACCTGGTGCTGCTGCCCCTGTACGCGCTGGCCGACCGGGCGGTCGTACGCGGGCTGGGGGCGGCCGGGCGCCGCGGGTGGGCGCTGTACGTGCGGGTCCCGGCCGCGTTCTCCGGGCTGCTGCTGCTCGTGTGGTTCCCGCTGATCAGCGGGCGGGTGGACGGGCGCTACCGGTCGGCCACCGGACTGTCGGCGCAGGGCTTCACGGCCCGCTGGCTGCTGATCACGGCCGTCCTGTTCGGCGGCTCGGCGCTGCTCCTGGCGCTGCGCAGTGCGAGGAAGCGGCGCCCGCCCGACGTCCACTGAGCGACGGTCCGCCAGCCCGCGGCGCCCGCGTGGCGGGCCAGGGCGGCCACGCCGATCCGCGCCCAGGGGAAGGCGCTGCCCGCCGTACGGCCGTCGGTGACGCCGACGACCTGCACCTCGGCGCGTTCGTCGACGTCCGCCTCGGCCGCCTCGGCGATGAGCAGGCCGCCGGGCACCAGCAGGGCGGCGACGCGGGCCAGCAGGGTGCGGGGATCGCCTCCGATGCCGACGTTGCCGTCCATGAGCAGGACGGTGTCCCAGCGTCCCTCACCGGGCAGCGGGTCGAAGACGGAGCGCCGCAGCGACGGGCCCCCGAGCCGCCGGGTGCGGGCGACGGCCGCCTCACTGACGTCGATGCCGAGGACGGTCCGGCCGCGGGCGGCGAGTTCCGCCACCAGCCGTCCCGGGCCGCAGCCCACGTCGAGCACGGCCCCCTCGCACCGGTCCAGCGCCTCCAGGTCCGCCGCATCGGCCCGCGCGCACCAGCGCTCCACGTCCAGCGGCAGCAGCCAGCCGTCCGTGCGGCGCAGGAACAGCGGGCCGCGGCCGGCGCGCAGGGCGGCGGCGTAGGGGTCGGAGGCGGCCCAGGGAGGCGGGGCGGCGGTGCGCGGCGCGGGTGCCTGGGGGCGGCCGGGGGCGCCGGCCGGCCGGCCGTTCGCCGGGCCGCCCGCCGCCCTGCTCAAGGCCCCGCTCATCGGCCCGCCCGTCCGTCCGCGGACGCCGTGGACGCGGCCAGCCGGGCGGCGAAGCGGCTGTGCGGGGCGCGGGCGGCGACGGCCCGCGCGTCGGCGGCGGTGTCGACGTCGCGCAGCCGCGGCAGGTCGCGCACCAGCAGCCCCGCCGAGCGCAGCCGCTCCCGCTGCACCGCCCCCGTCGTCGGCGTCGACATGGGCACGCCCCGCAGCAGCGCGGGGTCGGGGCGGGCCAGGCCCAGGGCCCAGAAGCCGCCGTCCTCGGCGGGGCCGAAGTACGCGTCGCAGCCGGCGAAGTCGACGCCGAGCAGCTCCGGCGTCACCTGCGGGGTGTCCATCCCGATCAGCAGGGCGGGCCCCGCGCACCCGGCGAAGGCGTCCGCGAGCCGTGCGTCGAGTCCGCCCGCGCACTGCGGTACGACGTCGAAGCCGGACGGCAGCCAGGGGCCGGGGGAGCCGTCGAGCACCAGGACCCGGCGCCGCGCGCGGGCCGCCGCCACGGCCCGCAGGGTGTCGGTGAGGGCCGCCTCCGCGAGCGCGGCTGCCTCGGCGGGGCTGTGGGGCGGGGTGAGCCGGGTCTTGACCCGGCCGGGCCGGGGCTCCTTGGCGATGACCAGGAGGGTGGTGCTCACCATGCTCAACGTGAGTTCCCTTCGTGGGCGGCGTCATGCGGGAGCGGGCCGGCCGGACGCTCGGCGAGGACGTCGCGCATGTCCCGGACCGCGTGCCAGGTGCCGCGCCAGGTCCCCGTCACCTTCGAGGCCCCGGTGCGCGGCAGGTAGGGGACGTCGTGCTCGGTGACCGTCCAGCCCGCGTCGGCGGCGCGCACCACCATCTGGAGCGGGTAGCCGCTGCGCCGGTCGGTGAGGCCGAGGGCGAGCAGCGGCTCGCGGCGGGCGGCGCGCAGCGGGCCGAGGTCGTGCAGGCGCAGGCCGGTGCGGCGGCGCAGCATCCGGGCGAGGGCGAGGTTGCCGGCCCGGGCGTGCGCGGGCCACGCGCCCCGGCCTCGCGGGCGTCGGCGGCCGAGTACCAGGTCGGAGGTGCCGGCGCGGATCTCGCGCACGAAGGGCTCCAGCAGGCCCGGGTCGAGAGAGGCGTCGCAGTCGCAGAAGCAGACGACGTCGGCGGTGGCGGCGGTCAGCCCGGCGTGGCAGGCGGCGCCGAAGCCGCGGCGCGGCTCGGTCACGACCGTGGCGCCGAGCCCGCGGGCGAGGTCCGCCGAGCCGTCGGTGGAGCCGTTGTCGACGACGAGCGCGCGCCAGCCGGCCGGCACGCGGGAGAGGACCCAGGGTAGCGCCCCGGCCTCGTTGAGACACGGGAGCACGACGTCGACGGGCGGAGCGGGCGAGATGGTCACGGCTTTCACCCTACGAACCGGAATCGGGTGAACCGGACTTCCGCTCCTTACGAAACGCGGACGTCCCGGCCCCGGCGCCCCGGCCGGCGACGCCGGGGGCCGCACGGTGCGAGGCTGTGCCCATGCGCCAGCAGCAGCCGTACGAGTCCGCTCCCCGGGACCCCTCCCCCGGCCCGGCCGGGTCCGCCCGGGTCCTGGTCGTCGACGACGATCCCACGGTCGCGGAGGTCGTCGCCGGTTACCTGGACCGCGCGGGGTACGTGGTCGACCGGGCCGCCGACGGCCCCGCCGCGCTCGACCGGGCCGCCGAGCACCGGCCGGACCTGGTGGTGCTGGACCTCATGCTGCCCGGCATGGACGGCCTGGAGGTGTGCCGGCGGCTGCGCGGCAGGGGGCCCGTGCCGGTCGTCATGCTGACCGCCCGCGGCGACGAGGACGACCGCGTCCTCGGCCTGGAGGTCGGCGCCGACGACTACGTGACCAAGCCCTTCAGCCCCCGGGAGCTGGTGCTGCGGGTGGAGTCCGTACTGCGCCGGACCCGGCCCGCCACGGAGGCGCGACCGCTCGGCGCGGCCGGCCTGACCGTCGACCCGGCCGCCCGGCGGGCCACCAAGGAGGGCGTGGAACTCGCCCTGACCCTGCGCGAGTTCGACCTGCTCGCCTTCTTCCTGCGCCACCCGGGCCGGGCGTTCACCCGGGAGGAGCTGATGCGCGAGGTGTGGGGCTGGGACTTCGGTGACCTCTCCACCGTCACCGTCCACGTCCGGCGGCTGCGCGGCAAGGTCGAGGACGACCCGGCCCGGCCCCGGCTGATCCAGACCGTGTGGGGCGTGGGCTACCGCTTCGACCCGGCCGGCGTGGAGGCGGACTGACCGTGCGCGACACCCTCCTCATCGCCCTCTACGCCTTCGCGGGGGCCGCCGCCGCCGGACTGGCCGGGGCGGGCGTACTGCGACTGATCCGCCGGCGTTCACTGACCGCGTCGCTCGCGGTGGTCGCGGCGGTCGCCGTCCTCGCGATGCTCGCGGGCACCCTCGCCGTCGCCTGGGCGATGTTCCTGTCCCCGCACGACCTGTCCGTCGTCACGACCGTCGTGGCGATGGCGGCCGTGGTGTCCCTGGCCACCGCACTGCTGCTGGGCCGCTGGGTGGTCGCCCGCAGCCGGGAACTGACCGCCGCCGCCCGCTCGTTCGACGACCACGGCGGCTACGCGGCCCCCACCGTCCCGGCCACCGCCGAACTGGACGCGCTCAGCCGCGAACTGGCGGCCACCAGCGACCGGCTCAGGCAGTCCAGGGAGCGGGAGCGGGCCCTGGAGGCCTCCCGGCGCGAACTGGTCGCCTGGATCTCGCACGACCTGCGCACTCCGCTGGCCGGTCTGCGTGCCATGTCCGAAGCCCTGGAGGACGGCGTCGCCGCCGACCCCGCCCGTTACCTGAGACAGATCCGCACCGAGGTGGAACGCCTCAACGGCATGGTCGGCGACCTCTTCGAGCTGTCCCGCATCCACGCCGGCACCCTCCCCCTCGCCCCGGCCCGGATCTCGCTCTACGACCTGGTCGGCGACGCCCTCGCGGGCGCGGACCCGCTCGCGCGGGAGCACGGCGTGCGGCTGGTCGGCGACGCGGTGGCGGCCGTGCCGGTCGAGGTCGACGGCAAGGAGATGAGCCGGGTCCTCGGCAACCTCCTGGTCAACGCGATCCGCCGGACGCCCGCCGACGGCACGGTGGCGGTCGCCGCCGAGCCCTCGCCGGCCGGGGTGGTGCTCTCCGTCACCGACGGCTGCGGCGGCATCCCCGAGGAGGACCTGCCGCGCGTCTTCGACACCGGCTGGCGCGGCAGCCACGCCCGTACCCCGCCGGCCGGGGCCGGCCTGGGCCTCGCCATCGTCCGGGGCATCGTGGAGGCCCACCGCGGGCAGGCCACGGTACGCAACATCCCCGGCGGCTGCCGCTTCGAGGTGACCCTGCCCCTGGCGGACGCCTGAGAGCGTGTCGGGCGACTGACCGTTTGCGGTGTGGCCCTCCCCGAACCACCTGGGAAGGGCCACACCGCGCTCCGGCCGAGGCCGCTCAGCCGGCAGTCTTCGGAGCGAAGGCCGCGAAGCCGATCGGGACCGTGCCCATCGCACCACTGCCATAGGGATGGTTACTGGCGGTCGAGCCGTCCGGGAACAGCGTCGTCCGAGAGCATCAGCCCGACGAACGAGGCCCAGGCGGCGGTCGGCACAACGAGTGCGGGACCGGTCCTGTCCTTGCAGTCCCGGATACCGACAAGACCCCACCGAGGAACTGCGCCTTCTCATCGCCCCGCGCGACGAGGAGACAGCCCCGGGCGAGGCGCTGTCGTACGGGCGCCGGTACGCCTTGGCGATCCTCGCCGTCCTCGACCTGATGGGAGACGACGCGTGAGGCGCGCTCCCTTCCCAGACGCCGGGCCCTTTCCCGCCGGGGCCCGACCGTCAGCCCGGCGCTGGGGGAACACGGCTCCTCTCCTTCTCCCCGAGGAGCCGTACCGCCCCGGCGCCGGGGTGACCCCTCGCCCTCACGCTCAGGCCCGTGCCTGCGCGCTCCTGAGCCGGGCGCGGTACCGACGGCGGCCGAGACCGGTCGTACACAGCCTGGTGGCTGCTGACGAGCTGCGGTTCGCCGAGCTGTCCAGCTCCTCGCCGGTACCCGCCGAGGAGCTGGACAGTGACAACCACGACCATCACGACACCGACCGAACCGGGCGTCGGCAGCCCCGGACCGGATGCTGAACCGGCCTACGGGCAACTGCCGCGCTGCCGGGTGGCCGGGTGTTCACTCCCCCCGCAGCCCGGCCCGCGCGAACTCCCGCATCCCCTCCGCGAACCCCACCCGAGGCCGCCAGCCCAGCTCGCCGCGCAGCCGCGCGGAGTCGGCGGTGATGTGCCGTACGTCGCCGAGGCGGTACTCGCCGGTGACCACGGGCTCGGGCCCGCCGTACGCGGCGGCCAGGGCGGCGGCCATCTCGCCCACGGTGCGCGGCTCGCCGCTGCCGGTGTTGTACGCCGTGAGCGTCCCGGGCGGCGGTACGGCCTCCAGCGCCGCGACGTTCGCCGCCGCCACGTCCCGTACGTGCACGAAGTCCCGGCGCTGGCGGCCGTCCTCGAAGACGCGCGGGGCCTCGCCGCGGGCGAGGGCGGAACGGAAGAAGGAGGCCACACCGGCGTACGGGGTGTCGCGCGGCATCCGGGGCCCGTACACGTTGTGGTAGCGCAGCGACACCGCCGTCGCGCCGGTCGTCCGGGTCCAGGCGGCGGCCAGGTGCTCCTGCGTCAGCTTGGTGGTCGCGTACACGTTGCGCGGATCGGCCGGGGCGTCCTCGCCGACCAGGCCGGGGGAGAGGTCCTCGCCGCACACCGGGCACAGGGGTTCGAACCGGCCCGCGTCCAGGTCGGCGACGGCACGCGGCCCCGGCCGCACCACCCCGTGCCGGCGGCACGCGTAGCGCCCCTCCCCGTACACGACCATCGACCCGGCCAGCACCAGCCGCCGCACGCCCGCCTCCGCCATCGCCGCGAGCAGCACGGCGGTGCCGAGGCCGTTGCGCGAGACGTACTCCGCCGCGTCGGCGAAACCACTGCCGAGCCCGACCATCGCCGCCTGGTGGCACACGGCGTCCACCCCGGCCAGCGCCCGGCCGACGGCCGCCGGATCGCGCACGTCGGCGCCGGGGTCGTCGCGCACGTCGTAGCCGACGGGTTCGTGCCCGCGCGACCGCAGCGCCTCGACGACGTGGGACCCGATGAACCCGGCACCGCCGGTGACCAGTACACGCATACGGCCACGCTAGGTCCGCGGGGGCGCCGGACCGGGCGCCCCGCCCGGCACGTCACGGCTCCGTAAGGAGGAGGGGCGGACGCGGTCCGCCGGTGGCTTTACCTTTTCTTTGCAACCCGCTCCGGTGCCGCCTCGTCTCTCCGTCCGATCCCCCACCCGCGCGACACCCGTGCGCCCCGCGCGCACACCGATCCGACGAGAGAGAGCGACCCGATGCGCCGCACCATCCTCAGCGCCGTGGCCCTGGCGTGCACCGCCCTGCTGGCCGGCACCGCACCCGCGTTCGCCGACGACCCCACCGCGGCCCCCGCCTCCGCATTCGCCACCCCGAGCCCCGGCACGGACGGGAACGAGGCCCCGTCGGTCTCCGACGGTTCACCGGCTCCGGCCGAGCCGACCGCCGCACCGGCTCCGGCCGAGCCGACCGCCGCACCGGCTCCGGCCGAGCCGACCGCCGCACCGGCCGAGGGCCAGGTCTCCGCCGTGCCCGAGGGCGCGCCCGACACCGGGGCCGCGGCGCCGGCGTCCGCCGGGACCGGCGAGAGGGCCGTCGGGGCGGGCGCCGGTGCCGTGCTCGCGGCGGGCGGCGCCGTCCTCTTCGCCGTACGCCGTCGGCGGGCGGCGACCGGGGCATGACCCCGCTCTCCGGGCGCGCCCTCGCCACCGTCGCGCTGGCCGCGGCCCTCGTGGGCTGCGGTGCCGGCCAGGGAGGCGGCCAGACCCCGCCCGCCCGCTCCGCGTACACGGCACCGCCCGCGCACCCCGCCACCGGACCGGTGCGGCCCCTGGGGCGTTCGGTCCCCGTCGGCCTGCGCGTCCCGGCCATCGGCGTCGACACTCCGGTGATGCGGCTGGGACTGGCGGCCGACGGCACGGTGGAGGTCCCGCCGGTCACGGACGACGACCGCGCGGGCTGGTACCGGCACTCACCGACCCCGGGCCAGGTCGGCCCGTCGGTCATCCTCGGCCACGTCACGGTCGGCAGCCACGGGGACGGGGTCTTCCGGCACCTTGCGCGGCTGCACCGGGGCGACCGGATCGAGGCGCGGCTGGAGAACGGCACGGAGGCCCGGTTCACGGTCACCGCCGTACGGACGGTGGCGAAGGCCGACTTCCCGACCGGGGACGTCTACGGGGACGTGGACGTGGACGGACCGGAGCTGCGGCTCATCACCTGCGGCGGCCCGCGGACCGGCGAGGAGTACCGGGACAACGTGATCGTCTTCGCCGCGCTGGACCCGGCGGGCCCCGCGCCCTCCTGACCGGCCGTCCGTGCCGATCCCCCTCGACCATGGAGAACGTTGAAACGGTCCCGTGACAGGGCGGCTTCCGAGCTGTTCGCCGCCCTGTATCCGCGCCTCGCCGGCTGGTGCCGCCGTCTCGTCGACGACGACGGGACGGCCCACGAGATCGCCTCCGAGGCGTTCACCCGGCTCTGGGCCCGCTGGACGTCCGTGGAGGAACCCCGCGGCTTCCTCTACGTCACCGCCGCCAACCTCGTCCGCGACCACTGGCGCAGACTGGAGCGCGAGCGCCGGGCGGTGCGCCGGGTCACCGCGGAGGTCGCCGTGCGCCCGCACCCCGAGCAGACCGACCCGTCGGTGCGGCTGCTCGTGCAGTCCCTGCCGGAGCGACTGCGTGTGCCGATCCTCCTCCACTACTACGCTGACATGCCGATCCGGGAGGTGTCCGTGCTGACCGGGCGCAAGGAAGGAACCGTCAAGGCCGATCTCCACGCGGCCCGCGAACTGCTCCGCGTCCACCTGAGGAGAAGCCTTGACCACACGCCTTGAGGACGATCCCGGGTCCGGGCGGGACGACGACCCGCTGCTGGTCGTGCTGCGTCCGGGCGCCGGCCGTCTGGCCCCCCCGCCGGGGCGCTACGAGGAGATCCGCCGGGCGGCGTCCCGTCGGCGCCTGCTGCGGGCCGCGGCCGGTGCCGCCGCGACCGCTGCCGCCGCCGCCCTGATCGCGCTGCCGTTGCAGGGGGCGGCTCCCCCCTCGCCCGGCCGCCCGACGGCTCCGCCGGCCCCGGCTCCCGCCGCCCCCGCGCCGGTGGCCCCACCGAGCCCGGCCCCGCCCCGCGAACCCTCGCAGGGACCCGCTCCCGAGGATTCCGTCACCCCCACCCCGGCCGTACCGCCGTCGGCTTCGCCGACCACCGCGCCGGCCGAGGGGCCGGCCGCGCCGGCCACCCGGCCCACGCCGTCGGCGTACGAGGGCACGGCCGCCGCTGCTACAACGGAACGATGATCTACCACGTGGTGCCGCTCACCGACTGGAACGCCGACCCCGGCCGGCCGTACGCGCCCGCCTCCCTGGCGCAGGACGGGTTCGTCCACTGCTCGCCCGACGAGGAGACCACGCTCGCCGTCGTCAACGCCTTCTACCGCGCCGCGCCCCGGCCGCTGCTGGCGCTCCTCGTCGACGAGGAGCGGCTCACCGCGGGGTGCGTGTGGGAGGCGGCCGTTCCCGCCCCGCCGCCCGGGGTCCCCGGGGGCACCCTGTTCCCCCACGTCTTCGGGCCCGTCGACCGTGCGGCCGTCCAGCGCGTGCTGGAGGTCCGGTGGGACGCCGAGGGCCGGGCGACGGGGCTGGCCTGACGGGGCGCGGTGCGAGGGGGCGGGGCCTGACGGGGCGCGTCTGACGGGGCGCGGTGCGAGGGGGCGGGGCCTGACGGGGCGCGTCTGACGGGGCGCGGTGCGAGGGGGCGGGGCTGAAGCGACGCAAGAGGGCGGGGCCGGAAGCTTCCGCTTCCGGCCCCGCCCTCTTGACTCGGTTTGACTCGGTCCTGTGCTCACACGTCCAGGGACGTCGTGCCGCCGAGCAGTGCCGACGCGGTCTGGACCGGCGTGGCGGTGGTGGGCGCCGGCGCGGCGTCCGGGGCGGCGTGGCAGGTGAAGCCGAGGCGTGCCATGGCCCGGGTGACCTCGCCGCCGGAGAAGTCGCGGCGGTCCTGCCGGGTGATGACCTCGCCCACCTGCTTGACGGGGTAGCGGCGGCGGCCGATGGTCACCGACTCACCCGTGACGGGTTCGGGCGTGACGCCCTTCATCGAGTCCAGGACCCCGTCCTTGGTCAGGTCGAACGGGTACCGGGCGATGACACAGCGCATGATGCCTCCACAGGGGGAGAGGGGACGTGGATTGCCGTTCTCTGGGGTCTAGGCCGCCGAGCCGCCGGCGGACTGGTGCCGCGGCCTGCGGCGCGGGGACTCACCGGCGGGCCGGCCCTGGGCGCCACCGCGGCCCTGGCCGCTGCGGCCCTGCGTCGGGTTGCCCTGACCGGTGCGGCCCTGTCCGGAACGGCCGCGGCGGCCACGGGACGAGGAGCCCCCGCCGGACGCGGCACGGGGACGCTCCGCGACCGGCGCGGTGATGACGACCGGGACACCGGACGGGGTCTGCGCGCCGGTGATGCGGGACAGCTCCGTCTCGCCCGAACGGATCGGGGTGACCAGCGGGGTGATGCCGGCCGAGACCATCAGCCGGGTCATGTCGCGCCGCTGGTCCGGGGTGACCAGGGTGACGACGCTGCCGGACTCGCCGGCGCGGGCGGTGCGGCCGCCGCGGTGCAGGTAGTCCTTGTGGTCGCTGGGCGGGTCCACGTTGACGACCAGGTCGAGGTTGTCGACGTGGATGCCGCGCGCGGCGACGTTGGTCGCCACCAGCGCCGTGACGTGCCCGTCCTTGAACTGGGCGAGGGTCCGCGTGCGCTGCGGCTGCGACTTGCCGCCGTGCAGGCCCGCCGCGCGCACGCCGCTCTTCAGCAGCTGCTTCACCAGCCGGTCCACTCGGTGCTTGGTGTCCAGGAACATGATCACCCGGCCCTCGCGGGCCGCGATCTCGACGGTCGCGCGCTGCTTGTCGTCGTCGTGCACGTGCAGCACGTGGTGCTCCATCGTGGTGACGGCACCGGCCGACGGGTCGACGGAGTGCACCACCGGGTCCGTCAGGTAGCGGCGGACCAGCCGGTCGACGTTGCGGTCCAGGGTGGCCGAGAACAGCATCCGCTGCCCCTCGGGGCGCACCTGGTCGAGCAGGGCGGTGACCTGGGGCATGAAGCCCATGTCGGTCATCTGGTCGGCCTCGTCCAGGACGGTGATGGTCACGTCGTCCAGCCGGCAGTCGCCCCGGTCGATGAGGTCCTTGAGCCGCCCGGGCGTGGCGACGACGACCTCGGCGCCGGCCCGCAGCGCGCCGGCCTGCCTCCCGATCGACATTCCGCCGACCACGGTGGCCGACCGCAGGCCCACGGAGCGGGCGTACGGGGCGAGCGCGTCGGTGACCTGCTGGGCCAGCTCACGGGTGGGGACGAGGACGAGGGCGAGCGGACGCTTGGGCTCGGCGCGCCGGCCGGCCGTACGGGCCAGCAGGGCGAGGCCGAAGGCGAGCGTCTTGCCCGAACCCGTGCGGCCGCGGCCGAGCACGTCGCGGCCGGCCAGGGAGTTCGGCAGGGTCGCCGCCTGGATCGGGAACGGCGAGGTCACGCCCTCGGCGCCGAGCGCGGCCAGCAGACGGGCGGGCATGTCCAGTTCGCCGAAGGACTCGACGGCGGGCAGCGCCGGGGTGACCGTCTTCGGCAGGGCGAACTCGCCCTGCGGGGCGGCCGGCCGGCGCCCGGAGGTCTGGGAACGGCGGGGGCCGCCGCCGCCCGAGCGTCGGCGGTCGTTGGTGCGTACGCGGTTCATGGGGAACCTTCCTTGATATGGCACGTATCAAGGGAGACCCGCAGCGGAAGAGCAGCGCAGGGAATCGCAAGAACGAGCCGGCCCCGGTCGGTCTCGGCACGGGAAGCCGATCGGACCGGGAGAAACGGGGGACACGGGAAAACGGAATACGTGGTGCGGAAATCGGGGCGGGAATCAGAATCCCGCGGGGCGCTCTGCGCCCGGAAAAGCGGCGAGCTGGGGCCCGCACCCCTAGGTGCGGGCCCCAGCTGCGAAGTGCGCGTGCGCGTGGTGTGCGTCAGGCGGGAGTGATGTTCTCGGCCGTCGGGCCCTTCTGGCCCTGCGCGATGTCGAACGTCACCTTCTGGCCCTCGAGCAGCTCGCGGAAGCCCTGGGCGTTGATGTTCGAGTAGTGGGCGAAGACGTCGGGGCCGCCGCCGTCCTGCTCGATGAAGCCGAAGCCCTTTTCCGCGTTGAACCACTTGACGGTGCCGGAAGCCATGCTTTCTCCTTCGGTACGGTGCTCGGAGTTCACCCTGTGTGAACTCCGGTCGCCGTGATCACCCCGTCGGAAAACCTTCAGGCAACCACAACTGCAACTTCCCACGACACTAGCACGACGTGATCGGCCGGTCGCTTGCCATAGTGTGGGCCCGGCCGGGACGTGCGGGCCGGGTGAGGAATATTCCCCGGGCCCGCGGTCGGTTTCTCATGTGAGGACGGCAGATAATTCCTCGCGGCGGCCACAGGCTCGTCGTCCGCTCCGTCCTTCCGTACCGCCATGACCTCGCACGACGGCGATCCGGGCGGCCTTTGCCGCCGTCCGGCTCCGGGCAGCGTCATATGCGGCGATATCCACGCACGGAGACAAAGGACACGTCGGCCGCACGGGTGCGGCAACCGGTCGGTCTGCGAGGAGCGGCGCGGGCCCGGCGGCCCCTGGCGGCGCGGACACGAACGCCGTCGGCTCCGTGCCCCTCGAAGCGGCCGATCCCGCCGCCGTCGCCCGCTTCCGCTCCGCCGCCTTCGGCCTGGGCCCGGCGCGCGTGCGGGCCGCCGAGGTCCCGCGACCGGCTTCCGCGGCTTCACGCCGTCGCTCGTGGGGCTTCGGGGGCGCGTACGTCGAGTCCGCCTCCGCGCCGGGTGCCGTCGAGCTGTCCCTGTTACGGGCGCCGAGCGCCGGCCAAGGCCGCCGACGCCCCCGCCGAAGGCACCGCCTCACACCGCCTCGCACCGCCTCGTGCTGTCCGGCGCCGGGGGAATGGCCCCCGGAATCCGTATTCACCTCGACTTACCGAGCCGGAACCCGCGATGTAACCGTTCCGTCTTCCCTGCCGGAGGGAGAAAGGGCGAAAGGGTGATCCGTCGCACTTCGCCCTCCGTCCCCTTTCGGCAGAGAAGACGCGCTATTGCTCACGACTGGCGACCGCCGTAAACGGTGACCATTCACTTCAAAACGAGCATATCGAATAAAGAATGAGAGGCATGTCATCACGGGTGATTTCGCGAATACATGGCAGAACGGTGCCTTCTGCCTCGGTTCGGCCACGGACCGGACTGTGGGTCGCGGCGGGCGCGGCGACCCTCGGTTTCCTCGTCGCGCTGGAGATCGCCGCCCGTCGCTACGGCCTGCCGGGGCCGATGACCACCCAGGCGAAGGAGGTGCTGTTCGCCCCTGCGTCGGGGCCGCTCCTGTACGCCGGCATGGCGTTGACGACGGTGGTGCCGGACCGGCGGCAGCGGTTCGTCGCGCTCGGTTGCGCGGTCGGTGCCGACGTCGTCTTCGCACTGGTGCGGTGGGTGGCCGATGCCGGGGTGACCCCAGGTTCCCACTTCGGCAACGGCGCGCTGTGGGTGATGCTGGGCTGTGCGGTCATCGCCGTCACGCGGCGCTGCGCTCGCTCGACCGCGGCTGGGACCGGTCCGGAATCCGGCTGGTCGCCCACGGGACGGTGGTCTTCGCCGCGGTCCTGCTGTCGGCCCGCCACCTGTCGGTGGAGATGGCCGCCCGCCCGTGGGTGTTCGGACCGCTCCTCATCATGGCCATGGCCATGGCCTCGGTGGTCCACGGCTACGTGCGGACCACCCGGTGCGGGGCGGTGCGGTGCAGGGGGCCAGGTGCGGGGCCGTGTGCCGAGCGCCGCCGCGCTCAGCGCACCGGGAAGCCGAAGGAGTAGCCCTGCTCCTTGAGCCGGGGCAGGACGCGGCTCAGGGCTTCGACGGTCTGGGAGCGGTCGCCTCCCGCGTCGTGGAAGAGGAGCGTCGGGCCGTTGGGAAGCTCCCGCTCGACGGTGGCGACGATGGCGTCGGCACCCGGCCGTTCGAAGTCCTTGGTGTCGACGTTCCAGCCCAGCGGGCGCATCCCGTGGGAGGCGGCCAGCTTCCGGCTGTAGGGGGTGAAGGCTCCGCCCGGCGCCCGGTAGTACATCGGCCGTACGCCCCCCGACGCCTCGATGATCATGCGTTCGGCGTCGAGGATCTCCCGCGACTGGTAGGCCTCGGACTTGCGGTCCATGGCGGTGTCGTGCGACACGGAGTGGTCGCACAGCCGGTGCCCGGCCGCGACCACCTCCTTCACCAGCTCCGGGTGGGCCTGCGCCTGCGTCCCCGTCACACAGAACGTGGCCTTCACCCCGTGTTCCCGCAGAAGGTCGAGCACGCGCGGGGTCCACGTGGGGTCGGGGCCGTCGTCGATGGTGACGTTGACGCCGCGCGGTCCCGCGTCCGAGGCGTGCGCGATGGTCACGTCGACCGGCGCGCCGTCACCGCCGGGCGCGGCCGGCGCGGACGCCTTCGGGGCCGCGCCACCCTCGGGACCGGCCTGCGCCGTCCACACCGAGGCGCCGACGGCGAACATCGTCACCCCGAGCGCCGCCCCGGCCACCTTGCCGTACCAACCCCGCCCACCGCCGTGCCGTGCCATGTCCGCCCCGCCTTCGCACAGTGCCCCGCTGCTCCTCGGTCCCCTCGGTACCACCTGACAGGACGGCGGGCGGCGGCCACGGGATGCGTCCGTTACCGAGCGCGGACGAATCCGGGGGAGTTCACGGACACCCCGGAACCCGGTGGGCAGCGGGCGGGATCGCACCGGGAACCCGACGGGGCCACGGCACGGGGCTGCCGGCGGACCGCGGCTGACGGGCGGTCACGGGCGGGGCCCCGTGGTCGGGGCCCGCGGCGGGTACGCCGAGCGTGCGCTCGCGGCCGGCCGGCCGTCTCCTCGAAGGCGCCGGGCGGCACGACCGCCGCGTCCCCCGGGAGTGCTGCGGAGAGGACCGAGGGCACGTCGCGTACCGGTCCCGACACCGGTGCCGCCCTCGGCGACCGACGATGCCGGGCCGGAACCGCGGCGGTGGCGACGGGGTGCTCAGTTCCCGCGGCGCCGCGTCCAGGGAACGGTCGGCTGGAGCACGGCTTCGGTCAGGGCCCGGCTCCGCAGCGCCGTGATCTCCTGGTACCCGGGGTCGGTCACCATGCGGTGGAACGCGTCCCGGCTGGGGTAGCGGACCAGCAGGACGGCATCCCACGCCTGCCCGTCCTCGGCGACCAGCGGCGAGCGGCCGTCACCGGCGTAGAGCAGTTCGCCGCCGTACCGCTGCAGGAAGGGCGCGGCTCGGCGGGAGTACTCCTGGTACGAGGCACGGCCGTCCGGCGCGAAGCGCAACAGGTTGAGCATGACGACGGGCTCGTCCGGGGCGTGCGCACGCAGTGCCGCGAGCGCGGCTCCCGAGGGGTCGACGGCCATGGAGGTCTCCCAGTCAGAAGGGCCGACACGGGCAGCGGACACGGCTCGGCGCCCGCCTCGCACCGGTGGACGACGCAAGGTTAGAGGAAAGCGTCCTCGCTGCATACCATCTGGTCGGTACGGTGATCGGGACGTACGGCCCGCCACCCGGCCCGGCCCGCGCCAGTGGTTGCGACGGGCGAGGACGCGGAGCCATGCCGCGCGTCCCCGCCCGTCGCCGTCGGCCGTGCACATCGCCCGTCGGCCGTCGCCGTCGCCCGTCGCCCGTCGCTGTCGGCTGTCGGCTGTCGCCGTCGGCCGTGGACGTCAGGCTCCGCCTGACCCGGGGCGGCGCTCCGGACCGGTCGTCACGTCGGGCACCGGCCCCGCCACCGGCACCGGGCGTGAACCGTTCGCCGGTGACTCGGCGCCGGCCGCGCCCGCCGGTGACGCGGCCGTGGCGGGCCGTACCGGGAACGGCGGCGGCTCACCGTGCTCCCGGCCTCGACCGCGTGCCGGACGGCACGGACCCCGCGTCAGGTCAGGTGCCGGGTGAGGAACCGGGCCGCGGCGTCCCCCGCGAACTGCGGGACGCCGGTGTGCCCGCCCATGTTGGCGTGCAGTGTCTTCTCCTCGGAGCCGAAGGCGTCGAACAGGTCCAGGGCCGCCTGCCGGTCGTTCCCCTCGTCGTCCCACTGCAGCAGGACGTGCAGCGGAATGGTGACCCGGCGGGCCTCCTCGAACACGGCGCGGGGCACGAAACTACCGGCGAACAGGACAGCGGCCGAGATACGCGGCTCGACCACCGCCAGCCGGGTCCCGAGGGAGATGACTCCCCCCGAGTACCCGACCGGACCGCCGATCCCGGGCAGCGACAGGAGGGCGTCCAGGGCGGCCCGCCATTCCGGGGCCGCCCGGTCGACCAGGGGCAGGACGAGGGCGTCGATGATCGCGTCGCTGACCGGCTCGCCGGCCTCCATCACCCGGCGCAGGTCGGCGCGGGCCCGTTCGGCGGCGGGCCAACGGGGCCGGTCGCCGCTTCCGGGCAGTTCGATGACGGCCGTGGCGAAGCCGTCCGCCGCGGAGCGCCGGGCCCGGGCCACCAGCCGGGGGTACATCGTGTGCAGTCCGAGCGGAGGAGGGCCGAGCAGGATCAGCGGTGCCGGTGCGGATGCGGGCGTCCACAGGATGCCGGGGATCTCGCCGAGGGTGAACGTCCGCTCGAGGAGAGCCTCGTCGAGACGCCGTTCAGAGGTGAAGCGCATGGTCGTGCCTTTCGGGATGGCCGTGGAACGGCGCTCCCGGACGACCTATCGCCCGACCGTGACCCCGGAGGGGAGCACCCATGTCGAAACGTTCACGGGTACCACCTCCTCGCTCTCCTGCACGGCCTCCGGAAACGTAACAGTGGCCGCCGTCCTGCCGCCAACGGCTTTCCGGCGAAGGCCCGGTGGCCCCGGTCGGCCGCGGTCGCAGCAGTACAGGATGCCCGTCAAGAGCCGACGTTCCGCACCGGCAAGACGCGATCGCCCCGGGCCGTCGGCTACTTGCTGACCGCGAAGCGCATCAGGGCGTGCTCGTCGCCCTGCTTGACCTTCCCCGTCTCGTTGACGACCTCCAGCTTCCAGGTGCCGTCCACCCGCACGGCCTTGGCCACGGCGCAGGCGTTGTCCTGGCTGAGCAGGCTGGGCCAGATGTCGGCGACCTGCTGGGTGCTGCCTCCGGTGGCGTCGTAGACCTTGAAACTGATGTTGCGGGCCTTCTGGAAGGAACTGCCCTTCTTGTAGGCGACCGCGACGAACGCGATCGACGTGATCGGGGCGGGGAGCCGGGCGAACTCGACGGTCACCGTCTCGTCGTCGCCGTCACCGTGCCCGGTCTGGTTGTCGCCGCTGTGCAGGAGCGAGCCGTTGCCCATGGGGTCCAGGGAGTCCAGGCCGGCGAGGCGTACCGGGTCCCCGCCCTGCAGGGCGACGGCGATCAGGTCGAGGTCGGTGCCGGTCTTGCGGCGCAGCTTGCCGAGCACCCCGCCGCTGCTGCCGGCGGTCGGGTCCCAGGAGACGCCGATGGTCAGGTGGGTCACCCCGTCCAGGTCCGCGGGGCCGTCTTCCTTCGTCAGCGTGATCATGTTCGAGTCGTCCTCCGTTTTCGTGCCTATGGCACAGAGTCTGCCCCGCGCTCCCCGTTCCCGGCGCGGCGGGTGCCGTCATCGTGCGACCGGGCCGTCCGAGAGGCCGGCCCGGCGGATCGGTCTGAGTGAACCGGCTCCGGTGGTCGTCGTTCTCGGGGTCGGGAGGGGGCCGGAGCGGATGCGCCCGGCGGGCCGGGCCGCACGCATCCTCCGGAGCGAGAAGAAGGCGCTGAAGGACGGTGAGCAGTGAGCCGAGCCGGCTCGCAGGGAGAGCGAGCCCTGCTCCGGCGAGCGGGGCCGGGGCCGGTTGCGTCAGATGTTGACGCCGAAGTCGGCGGCGATGCCGGCCAGCCCGGAGGCGTAGCCCTGGCCGACGGCCCGGAACTTCCACTCCGCGCCGTGCCGGTAGAGCTCGCCGAAGACCATCGCGGTCTCGGCCGAGGCGTCCTCGGAGAGGTCGTAGCGGGCGATCTCCCGCTGGTCCGCCTGGTTGACGACGCGGATGAAGGCGTTGCGGACCTGACCGAAGCTCTGGCCGCGGGTGTGGGCGTCGTGGATGGAGACCGGGAAGACGATCCGGTCGACGTCGGCGGGCACGGCCGCGAGGTTCACCTTGACGGCCTCGTCGTCGCCCTCGCCCTCGCCGGTGAGGTTGTCGCCGGTGTGCTCGACCGACCCGTCCGGGCTGGTGAGGTTGTTGTAGAAGACGAAATGCCCGTCCGAGAGGACCTTGCCGGAGGTGTCGAGGAGCAGCGCCGAGGCGTCCAGGTCGTAGTCGGTCCCGGTGGTGGTGCGCACGTCCCAGCCCAGGCCGACCAGTACGGCGGTCAGACCCGGTGCCTCCTTGCTCAGCGAGACGTTGCCGCCCTTGGCCAGTGAGATTCCCATTGCGTACTCCTTCTCGGCAGGTGCGGTGTGGTCCCCGCCGTGTGCGGGGCCGCGGACAGCGACGAGGGGTGAGAGCTTCTTCCCGGGGGCTGCCTGTCAGTCCCGGGAGTTGCCGAACAGTAGTCGGTAGCCGACCAGCAGCACGAGGGCGCCGACCACGGCGGACCCCCACGTCGCGGCGTCGAAGAACTCCCGCTGCACCGGGCGGTCGAGGAACTCGGCCGACAGCCAGCCGCCCAGGAAGGCGCCGGCGATGCCGGTCACCGTCGTACCGACGCAGCCGCCGGGGTCCCGCCCGGGCAGGATCACCTTGGCGATCGCTCCGGCGAGGAGTCCCAGTACCAGCCAGGCGACGATGCTCATCTCCGCGCTCCTTACCGCTGCGTTGTTCACCGCTGCGTTGTTCATGAGGTGGACGGCCCCGGACACCCTATCTTCTACAGTGATGTAGAGGATGTGGTGGTCGGCAGGGCGTCCATACGGTGGTCGCCCGGGAAACGGGCGGCGGAGGAACTGCGTGGGGCGGGCTTCACCGTCATCGGCACGGGCAACGCCGAGGCGACCAGCAGTACCACGGTGCGTTACCCGGCCGACCTGGAGCAGCAGGCCGAACTGCTCGCGAGCAGGACACCCGGTGCGCGGTCTCAGCGGGACGAGGAGGCCGCTCCCGGTCCGGTGACCCTCGTCGTGGGGACCGGTCTCGATCCTGAACGCATCCGATGAGCATCGCTTCGCATGCCTGATCGGACCCGGTCGTCCGCAGGAGCGGCCTGCGTCCGTCCGGGCCACGAGGGGTGAACGGACCCGCCGGAACGACACACGACTGCGACCGCTCCGGCGTGGGTGCCCGTCTGCTGGTCAGTCCTCGCTCTCGTCGTCGCCCTCGAAGAAGTCCCCCACCTCGTCGACGACCTCGGCGGCGACCATGCCGCCCACGGCACCGACCGCGAGACCGGCGGCTCCGGCGGCGATCGCCGTGCCCATACCGGGGCCGGAGCGGTGGTGGTCGTCGTCGTGGTGGTGATCCCCGTGTCCGTGGTGTCCGTGGTGTCCGTGGTCGGCGAAGGGTGCGCCGTGCCCGTAGGCGGACCGGTGCTCGACGAGCTGCCGGATCCAGCCGTCGACCTCGGCCGTCCAGTCGCGTGCGTCGTGGTGGCCGACGGTGAAGCGGGTGAGCGCGTCGTGGCCGGAGGAGAAGAGGCCGCCGCGCTTGTCGGCTTCCAGGACCACCTCCAGTCCCGCGGGACCGGCCAGGAAGGTCAGCTCGATCTCGTTGATCCGGTGCGCGTACCGGGGCGCGGGAGTGAGCTCGATCTCCTGGTAGAAGGGGAGTTGCTGCCCGGTGCCGCCGATGCGCCCGTATTCGAGGTCGGCGGACCTGAAGCCGAAGCCGAGTTGTCCGAGGGCCTCCAGGACCGCCTCCTGGGCCGGCAGCGGGGCGACGGTGAGCTGGTCCAGGTCGCCCTTGTCCTTGGCGCCGGCGACCGCCAGTTCGGTGCGCACACCGAGGACGATGCCCAAGGGCTGCCCGTACAGCTCGGTGACGGGCGTCTCCCAGGGCAGTGTGACGTTGAAGGGGACGCTGCGCGCCTCTCCGGCGGCCAGCCGGAAGCCGCCACCGACGGTGAACCGGTCGAAGACGACGACGCCCTCGCTCTCACCTTCCTCGTGCTCGGCCTCGACCCGGGCCACGAGGTCGAGCGTGATGTGCTCGATGTCGAAGTCCGCCTGGCCGCCCTTGAGGTGCACCTGCCCGCCGAGTGTGCCGCCGGGCAGAACGGGAGCCGGGTCGAGGACCGTGTCGACCGTGGGGGCACCCACGCCGAGCGAGCCGAGAAGTCGCTTGAACACCATCGTGGCGTTCACTCCTTATGCGTGCTTGTCTTTCATCAGGAAGGCGCCGTCCGTCCGCGTGGCGACGAACGGCACCACAGCCGTCGACCGGTCGGCTGCTCGGCCGCTCCGTGAGCGGCGAGGGCCTGCGCCCGACGGACGTACGTCACGTCGGCCGGGTCCGCGACGGTCTTGACGGCCGAACGTCTCCCGGAGCGGCTGACCGTGGCGGTCGGTGACCCCCTTCAGCGCTCCCACGGGGGCGGCGGGTGTCCCCTGCGGACTCCTGTCCGCCCACGCCTGGTCCAGCGCCTTGTCCAGGACGGTCGAGGCCATGCGTGTCGTCTCCAGGGGTGTGCGGCCCGGGTGTGCGGCCCGGGGGACCCAGGGCCTGTTTCTACAAACGAGTAGAAGCATAGAGTTGGCCCGGCGGGTGGGGAGTGTCCTGCGGGCCACCTGGCCGGGAAAGGCCGAAATCCGCCCCTGGGCTGGACAGAGGCGCTGGGCGCGAAGACCGTTCACCGAGGCGGTGTGCCGGAAATGAGGGAGTGCATGCCGGGGATGGGAACCTGGTTTCAGCCAGAACCGTTCTGCTGTCCGTACGTACAGGTAGGGAGCCGGCGCTTGTCCGCCAGATCGACGGGCCCTTCGGGGCTCAGTCCTCGACCGTTCCGCACACGGTCTGTTGAGCACGGCACGCGGCGGGGTGGTGAGGGATGAGCGCCGCGGAAGCCTGGCTCGGTGTGCTGGCCGTGTTCGTGCTGACCGCGGGAACCGGCTACTTCGTCGCCCAGGAGTTCGCCTACGTCTCGGCCGACCGGCTCGCCCTCGCCCGGGAGGCCGCCGAGGGGGACAAGAAGGCCGGCCGTGCGCTGAACGTGCTGGAGCGACTGTCCTTCATGCTCTCCGGCGCCCAGCTCGGCATCACGGTGACCGGCCTGGTCGTCGGATTCATCGCCGAGCCGGCCGTCTCCGCGCTGCTGAAGCCGGTGCTGTCCGGTCTCGGTGTTCCCGACGGCGCCGTCACCGGCATCTCGGTGGTGCTCGCGTTCGTGCTCGCCACGGTCGTACAGATGGTGCTGGGCGAGCTGGCGCCGAAGAACCTCGCCATCGCCGTTCCGGAACAGCTCGCGAAGTCCCTGGCGAGCTCCACCCTGGCCTACCTGAAGGTCGTCGGCCCGGTGGTCCGGGTCTTCGACGGCGCGGCGAACAGGCTGCTGCGCAAGGCCGGTATCGAGCCGGTCGAGGAGCTGCACCACGGCGCCACTCTGGAGGAGCTGGGCCACCTGATCGGCGAGTCCCACGACCAGGGGCACCTGCCCCGCGGGACCGCCGAGCTGGTGGACCACGCCCTGGAGTTCTCCGAGCGGACGCTACGCGAAGTGATGGTGCCGCGCGTCGACGCGGTGTTCATCCGCAGGGACGCCACGGCCGCCGAGGCCATCACACTCATCGGAAGGCGCGGCCACTCGAACTACCCCGTCCTGGGCGGCCACCCGGACGACGTCGCGGGCGTGCTCGGGGTACGGGAGCTGATGCGCGTCGCCGCCGAGCGGCTGACCTCCAGCACGGCCGGTTCGCTGGCCCGGGAGACGCTGCTCCTGCCGGACACCCTGCCCCTGCCGGCTGCCGTGGAGCGGATGCGGGAGCGGGACGACGAGTTCGCCGTCGTCCTCGACGAACACGGCGGGGTGGCGGGTGTCGTCACCTACGAGGACGTCGCCGAGGAACTGGTGGGGGACCTCGCCGACGAGTCGGACAGCGTCATCGCCATCGCGGTGCCGGATGGAGCCGGCTGGCTGGTGGACGCCGGGCGCCGCCTGGACGAGGTGGCCGGCGCCACCGGCGTGGAGCTGCCCGAGGAGGAGGACTACGACACCGTGGCCGGCCTGGTCGTCGACCGGCTCGGCCGCTTCCCCACCATCGGTGACCGGCTCACCGTGGAACTGCACACCGGCGGCAGCGTCCTGATCGACGTACGCACTCTGGACCGGCACGTCCCGGAACGGGTCCGCATCGAGCGGCTGGTCCGGAAGGCGGAGGAGCAGGCATGAGTTTCCCACTGGCGCTCTTCGTCACCGTTCTGCTGCTCGTCGGCAGCGGGTTCTTCGTCGCCGCCGAGTTCGCCCTGGTGGCCGCCAAACGGCACCGCCTGGAGCAGGCGGTCGCTGAGGGGCGGCGCGGTGCCAAGGCCGCACTGGCGGGCATGCGTGAGCTGTCCCTGATGCTGGCCGGCGCCCAGCTCGGCATCACCGTGTGCACGCTGGGCCTCGGCTCGGTCTCCAAGCCCGCGATCTCCCACGAACTCGACCCGCTGCTGCACAGACTCGGTCTGCCCAGTGCGCTCAGCTACGGCATCGCCTTCGCCGTGGCGATGATCGTGGTGGTCTTCCTGCACATGGTGCTCGGTGAAATGGCGCCCAAGTCGTGGGCCATCGCTCACCCCGAGCGCTCCGCGATGCTGCTCTCCCCGGCCTTCCGGACCATCACCACGGCCGTACGCCCGCTCATCCGGGTTCTCAACAGCATCAGCAACGCGCTCGTGCGGCTCTGCAGGATCACCCCACGCGACGAGCTGGCCTCCGTCCACAACCGCGAGCAGCTCACCCACCTGGTGGAAGAGTCCGAACGGCTCGGCCTCATCAACGAGGCCGACTCCGAACTGCTCACCCGCTCGCTCACCGAGCCGGAGACCCCGGTACGCGAGCTGCAGATCCCGGCCGCCGCCATCACCGCGGTCGACGCCGACGCCGACGCGGAACAGATCCTGGCCCTGGCCACCGCCAGTGACCGCACTCGGCTGCTGGTCCGCGAGGGCAAGGACATGCTCGGCTCGGTGCACGCCCGCGACGTCCTGGTCGCACGGGCTCAGGGCCGGCCCGCCAGCGCCCGCGACCTGGCGCGCCCCATGCCCGGACTGGCCGAGGACACCACGGTGGCCGAAGCCATCGAACTGCTGCGCCGACGCCGGGCCACGCTCGCGGTGGTCCGCGACGGCACCGGCAGACTCGTCGGCATGGTGAGTCTGGACGACCTGCTGGCCCGCTACCTCCAGCCCCGCCCGGCCTGAACACCCGCCTCCCGCCCGAGCGCCCCCGACCATCCCGGGGCGCTCGGGCAGGGCCGTGACCGTGGAATCCACACTGACCAGTTCCAGCCCGGCCCTCCCGCGTGCAGCAGCCTCGGCGGTCAGACCGTCCATCAGCGCCTGGAACACCCCGGCCGTCGACCAGGCTGGCAGGAATAGTGCGTCACGCTCATTCCGAGCGGCCGCAGCACCCGCTCCATGGCTGCGCGCAGCGCGCTCGCAGCCTCCTTCAGCAGGTAACCCAGTGATGTGTCCAGATTGTTGCCGGCACCCTCTCCCGCGCCGGTCGAGTCGGCCAGTGGAGACCGGGGTTGGCGCCCCCCATTGAGAGATCACCTCCTGCCCGAAAGATCATTTTTGTGAGGAGGTATCAGCGCCTGGCATACGCGCGGATGAACGCATGGGCTCCGTCGATCATGATCTGGCGGATCTGGTCAGGGTCGGCGTGGGCGGGAACCGGTTGGCGTTCGTAGGCCAACAGGAGAGTCAGGGCGCCGAAGTGATCGGCGGCCAGGCGCGGGTTGTCCGTGTCGAGGAGTCCGGCATCGGCGAAGTGGGCGATGCGTTCCGCGAGTGCTGCCTGCATCGGCGCCGTTTCGATGTCGTCCTCGGTTGTCGGCGTCCGCAGGCGCTCCTGGGCGACGAGGGCGAACCCGGCGTGCAGGTCGGCGGAGCCGACGACCGTCGCGCCGAGGTCGATCGCCAACGCGGTGAGTGCCGCTTCCAGTTGCGGCACTGTCGTGATCACCGCACCTTTCGGAAGGTGTTCCTCGATTGCCCGGAGTCCCGTGGCCAGTAGCGACTCGGACACTTCGGAGAGGATGG
Source organism: Streptomyces sp. JK94 (assembly GCF_053613315.1). Classification (NCBI taxonomy): domain Bacteria; kingdom Bacillati; phylum Actinomycetota; class Actinomycetes; order Kitasatosporales; family Streptomycetaceae; genus Streptomyces; species Streptomyces sp. JK94. The sequence continues at coordinate 384,327 of NZ_JBSICH010000007.1, forward strand.
CCAGGAAGAGGCTCCGCTTGTCGCCGAAGTAGTCGTACACGGTGCGTTTCGAGACAGCCGCTCGGGCCGCGACAGCATCCATGTTGACGCGGTCCACGCCTTCGTGGACGAACAGGTCCCGGGCGGCGGCGAGGATCGCCTTCCGCTTCCCCGAGGACCCCTCGCGCACCGTCTTCTCCACACCGTAAGAGCTCACTGCCCACCTCCGGAGGCAACTCTACACCGTGCAGTTTACTTACTGCACTGCACGGTGTAGTTTCGTTGTCGGCAACGCCACCAGACCTCCTGAGGAAAGGAATCGCCCATGCCGCGAGCGCCTGCTGTCATCGGTGATCTCGTCGAATCCGCCATGGGGCGGCCGGCTCAGCTGCTCGACGCCAGTGAGCCAGCCCCCGGCTTCCTCGAACTGGAACTGCACGCCGAGCCGCCACCCGGCGGCTGGCATCCCGGCCACGAGATACAGATCCGCGCCACCCCCACCCAGGGGCGTCGCTACACCGTGCGGGCGGTGGGCGTCACGGACTCCGGCTCCGAGCGCATCACCGTCCTGGCCGCCACCGACGCCGACGGGCCAGGCACGATGTGGATGCGCCGCCTGCGTGTCGGCAGCCGCACGACGGTGCTGGCCGGTCGCCACCGGCCGCTTCGCGAGCACGGAACCCGCCGCCTCTACCTCGGCGACGGCTGCGCCCTCGGCACCCTCGACGCCTGCGCCCATGGCGGCGATGCACCGATCGTGACCGTCGAGGTACCGGCAGACGCCGTCGGGCCCCTCGCCGACCGCTGGCCCCAGTACCGCTTCCTGCCCGCCACGGGAGCGCCGGGCGACGCACTGCAGACCTGGCTCGAACGGACCGTCGGCGACGACGAGCTCAGAAACCTCGACGGCGCCGTGCTGCTAGGCCACGCCCAGTCGATCCAGCGCCAGCGGCGGGTGGTCACCGACTCCCTGAACCTGCCGCGCCATGCCATCACCACGAAGCCGTACTGGGCCACCGGCAGGGCGGGACTGTAGTGCCCGCCGACACGACCCGCGCGGAGCAGTACCCCAGGAGTACGTCCTGCCGAGCGCACCTCCAGAACACACCGATCAAACCCCAACGGACTGAACATGACTGAGACACGCCGCCCCCACCGCAACCGCTCCGTCCTCGTCTCCGGCGCGAGTATCGCCGGCCCTGCGATCGCCTACTGGCTGCACCGCCACGGCTTCGACGTCACCGTCGTCGAAAAGGCAGGCTCCGTGCGCGGAGGCGGCTACCCCATCGACATCCGTGGCACCGCCCTGGAGGTCGTGCGGCGCATGAACATCCTGCCCCGACTGCAGAAGGCGCACGTCAACACGGACCGCATCACCTTCGTGGACACCGACGGCAGCACCATCGCGGCCCTGAGCGCCGAGAGCGTGGCCATCGGCGCGGGCGAAGACCTCGAGGTACAGCGCGGCGACCTGACCGAGACCCTCTACGACGCCGTCCGCGAATCCGTCACGTTCATGTTCAACGACTCCATCGCCACCCTCGACGACCGCCCCCACGGCATCGAGGTGACCTTCCGCAGCGGCGCCAGCCACACCTTCGACATCGTCATCGGGGCGGACGGAATCCACTCCCACACCCGCCGACTGATCTTCGGCCCCGAGGAGCCCTTCCACCACTACCTCGGAGCCTGCTTCGCCGGTTTCACCGTGCCCAACCACCTCGGGCTCTCCCACGAGGGCATGCTGTGGAACACCCCCAGCCAGCGCGCCGCCCTCTACGCCGCCGGCTCCGGCGGTCAGGTGTTCGGGCTGCTCTCCTTCAGGCGCCCCGACCTGCCCTTTGACGTCTTCCGCGACCCGGACGCGCAACGCGAACTGGTCGCCGCCGCCTTCCCGCACGAATGCTGGGAGATCCCCCGGATGGTCGCCGAGATGCGCGCCGCCGAGGACCTGTTCTTCGACGCCATCAGCCAGATACGGATGACCCACTGGTCCCAGGGCCGGGTCGCGCTGGTCGGCGACGCCGCCTACGCCCCCTCGTTCCTGACGGGGCAGGGCACCAGCCTCGCCCTGGTCGGCGCGTATGTCCTGGCCGGAGAGCTGGCCACGCACGCCGACCACACCGAGGCGTTCGACGCCTATGACAGGGTGATGCGGCCGTTCGCGACCCTCAACCAGGAACTCGCGAACGGGGGCGACACGCGCTTCTTCCCCGCCACCGACGAGTCCCTCCAGGAGCGCAACGCGGCCCTCCGCGCGCTCTCAACCCTCCCCGCCGACTCCGGGCACGACGCGTTCAGCGCGCTCACGCTGCCCGACTACGAGTAGCCCTGACGGTTGTCTCAACGGATGAGCCTGCCACGATTCCCGGGAGTCGGCGCCTGCTGAGAGTTCTTCCTTGGCGCGGTTCAGCCAGGGGCCGCGGTGAGTGAGCCGGGGGTGCATCCGGTCCCAGGCCGTCGCGGTGGCCGTGCCGTAGCGGGTGGTGTCCGTGACGGTCGTGACATCCGGCTCGTGCCAGCTGTCGGGCTTCTTGAACGTGAGGACGCCGCCATGCCGGCGGGGACGCCCGCCTCGGGGACCCGACCGGGCAGGGCCGGGGTCACGGAGCATGACCCGGCCCGAGCGCAGGCGCCCGACCAGCACGACGGGCAGGTCGGCGAGGGCGTGGGTCAGATGGGCGACGTCGTAGCCGGAGTCCTCTGGAGGCGCTCAGTCATCAGGGGCTCGTCGAGAAGCGGCAGGGCTCGGGGACGTATGTGCGCAGCCTGGAAGTCAACCGGCGGGCGCGGGAGTTGTACGGCCGGGCGCGTCCGACGGGGATGATCTACACGCCCGGTGAGTACGCGGTGATCACGTCGGCCGGGTGGATGGACGCACCGGACCACGTGGCTGAGGCTCTCGGGCTGGTGAAGGACCGCCGGGCCGTGCACCGCCGGCGCGTGACCAACAACCAGGACGGTCCCATCACGTTGTCGACCTCGTGGTTCGCTCCGGACGTCGGGCAGCGGGCGCCCAAGCTCACGGACCCCGGGCGGATCCAGGAGGGGACCCTGATGTACGTCGAGAACATGACCGGCCGGAGAGGGAGTTACGCCGAGGACCGGATGTGCGCCCGGAGCGCCACCGGGGAAGAGGCCGCCGACCTGGAGCTGCAACCGGGCTCGGCCGTGCTGATCGTCCACCACGTCGTCTACGACATGCAGGACCGGCCGTTGGAGTTCGCCGGGGCGACCTATCCGCCGCACCGCTGGGCGTTCGAACAGGGCTATCCGCTGGTGTGATGTGACGGTTCGTCAGTTGGACCAACCGCGCACACGGCGCGGGTGGCCAATGCCCCTATCCGGCGAGTGGCTGAGGCCACTTACCGGGCGGGGGCAGGGTGTGACAGGTCGGCGGCCGGATCAGGGCACGCGCGCAGCATGCCGGGGATGCCGGGGACGCGGTTGGAAGCGCGTCGCTTCGCGTACGTCGGTGGTCCTCGCCACCGCCAACGACCACACCCGTGCCACATCGAAGCGGCGCTGCCTCGACTGCGACGGCAGCGGCAAGGAGTGAGCGCGGATGACCTACCGGTATAACCGCTTCCCCAGCGAGGAATCACCGTGGCTCGGGGCGATGACCCTGCACCCGGTTCCGGAGTCCGTACCTCGGGCTCGACGCCGGTTCCGGAAGTTCATCGCCCCGTACAACCCGGCCTGGTCGGTCGACGGCTGTGCGCTGATGATTTCCGAGCTGGTGACCAACGCCATCCTGTACGGACGGGCGGACGAGGAGTGGTGCGTGCGCGTGGAGTGGTTCCGCGAGGAGACCTCGCTCCGCGTGGAGGTGCACAACCCCGGCTTCCCGGCGAACGTGCGCCTTCGCCGGCCGAACGCGAATGACGCGCACGGGCGCGGGCTGCTGCTGGTCGACGCCATGGCCGAGTCGTGGCACTCCGGGCCCAGTCGCTTCGGCGGGACGGTGGTCTCCTTCGTGATGGCTGATGCCTGGCCTTCCTGAGGGAGAGGTGCCCCGCTTCTTCATCTGTTTGGGGATTGTCGCCAGTCTGGTTGACCAGTCGACTTGGCCGATCGCGACGGGTGGCGTTCATGGATATAGGTGGAGGCCCCCAGGTACGTGCGTCTCGCACAGACCCTGCAAGGTCGCATCGAGGACGAAACATACCGAGCTACGCCGAACGGGCCCGGGCGGGCTGCTCTTCGTGGGGGAGAAGGAGGGCGCTTTTCCGGCGCAGCAGCTCTGGGCGGAAGTGGCGGAAGGCGCGGGGCGTGGTGGGCATGCCTGACGGCTTTCACTTCTACGGCCTTCGCCACACCGGGCAGACCCTCTCCACCCGTTCCGGTGCCACCCCCAAGGGTGCGATGGTCCGCTGCCGGGCAGTCGCCCGAGAAGGCGGCGCTGATCTACCAGCACTCCGACGAGGAGCGTCAGGAAGAGGTCGGCGCCGGCCTCGACGCGACCGTCCGGAAGGCCCGGGCCGCCGCTGCCCGGAAGGCCGGCGAGAAGCGTTCTGGCACGGATCTGGCACGCAGCGAATGATCACCGTGAACAGCAGAAAGGCCCGGGTCTCTGACCTGGGCCTTCTTCATGGAGCGGGTGACGAGAATCGAACTCGCGCTCTCAGCTTGGGAAGCGACGGCGCTTGCGCGAGCGTGAGGCTGCTGACCTGCGTGGATTCAATGTGCTGCGGTAGGCGTGGGCGTCCTGTGGCACCGCTGTTGACCGTAGGTGTCCGCTCTGAAGGGCACACTGTGGGCACGACACTGCGAGGTGGACGACCACTGCTCCGATGTGGACTGCTCGGGTGTGCGGGCTTGGGCATGCGCAGAGCGACTGAGCGCGGCAGTTGCGGTCGCGCATGGCTGCCGGGCCCTTGCCTCGGCTCGGAAGATCACAGAATGCGGGATCACCCCTACGGACTTCGACCTCCACGAGAAGTGGTTCGGTGCAAGATGCGGCGAGCACGTTGCGGGGCCACAGCTCGATGCCGCACACCCATGGTGAGCGCGGCCAGTTTCGTCGTCTGCGATCGCGGCATCCGATGAGCCGACGGACGAGGCACCTACGTGTGTCAATCCGGTACATGGACTACTCTTGGTACATGTCCATGAAGCGCACGAACGTCTACGCCGACCCCGAAGACCTGGCGATCATCAAGGAGGCCGCGAAGCGTCGGGGGATAAGTGAGGCCGAGATCATCCGTCAGGGCATCCACCTCGCGGCCATGGCGAACAGGGTCTGGGACGAGCCGCTGTTCTCGCGCACCTTCGAGGGGACGGGACGCACACCCTCCAGATCGGAGGTGCGTGACACGGTCGCCGACGCTGTCCGCCGTGGGACCGACCCGGATTCCGGAACCGCCGCGTGATCATTGTCATCGCCGACACGTCCGGTCTCCTGGCGGCCCTGGACTCGGCTCACCCGGAACACCGGGCGGCGAACGAGGCGATCATGGCGGCCGGCCTCCTGGTCATGTCCCCGCTGCTGCTGGCCGAACTGGATCACGTCGCCACGCGCGAGCTCGGCAGGGAGGCCGCCCTCGGCGCGGTCGACGACCTCCGGCGCTGGATGAGCCGGGGGCGTGTCGTCATGCCGGAGATCACGGAGGACCACCTGGGCGCCGCTCAGTCCGTCCGTGTCCGCTACCGTGCGCTGGACCTCGACCTCGCTGACGCGGTCAACGTGGCGCTCGCTGCCGACTACGACACGGACGCGATCCTCACCCTCGACCGACGTGACTTCCGGGCCGTACGCCCCTTGGGCCACCACAAGGCGTTCCGGGTACTCCCCGACGATCTCCCGCTCTGATACGACGAGAGTCGAACTCGCGTTCTTCGCTCGGGAGTGACGGTGCTCGGGCAACTCGTGCGGCTCTGGTGCGCACGGATGTTGTGCAGCAGGGTGGGAACGGTCGCTGAGAACACATGCAGTCGTGTCTCCACCATGCTGTCCGCGCTACGTCGGCCTCACTTCCGTGAGGTTCACGCAGTGGCCTGGGCTTCGTGAGCCAGCTCGTCGAAGGAGCTCTCCCACACCTCCCGGACATCACGGCTGACCAGTGTGCGCAGTGTGGGCCATAGGCTGACCAGAAGGTCGCGACTGAGGAACTGGACCAGATCGTCTTGCGCTCCCTCGGTCAGGACGATCCGGCAGTAGTTCATCCACAACCGCGGCTGATCGAGATCGAACGTGGTCAGCCCCGGCCGCGCCAGATGCAGCGGCAAGGTCACTGTGCCGTGCTGAGGGCCGACGAGCTCGGAGAGGGTGGTAGGCGCGCCGAGCGGACTTGGCACGGCGAAGACCAGAGGGACCGGGCTGTGTTGCCATACGTCGATCATCCAGGAAGAGCCTGCGGTGGGGCTTCTTGATCCGCAGACCGGCGCAAGCCCTTCTCAGGTAGACCCTTAACAAGAGATGCTCTTCTCCTCTCGGTGATCGGGTAGCAAAAGAGGGTGACGGTAGTGCAAAGTAGCTGCTCAGCTCCTTGGTGGTCCTTGAAAATCTGAAGCGCGACCCATGTGTCTTGCCCGCTTGTCGATGTGCGCACCGTCGGTGCGCTGATTGACGCTCCCACTGTCGCCTCTCTACCGTTCCCTCATCGAGAGCAACCAGGACGGTGTACGGGGGTTTCATGGACGGTACGGGTCTCAGCGACGATCGCCTGCTGTCGAGGGCCGAACTCGCGGAACTGGCCGGGGTGATGCGGCCGGCGGTCACCAACTGGCAACGTCGGTACGAGGATTATCCGGAGCCGGTCAGGACGGGGGAAACGGAACTATTCAGTCTACGGGCGGTCCTCCGCTGGCTCGACTCCCGTCAGATCCCGTCACGTGCGCGTGCGTCCGACGAGCCGGCCGGGTTCACCTATGCCGACCGTATGCGGCGGAACCTCGTCGCGTCGGACGATGCCCGCCAGGGAGCGGCCGCGCTGGGTGATGAGGCAACAGGCAGCGATCCGTTGAGCGACGAAGAAGAGCGTGCGCGGCAACTTGCGCAATTGTTGGGACCGATGGCAGACGCCGTGCGCGGCGGCGCATCGATGACGGACTACCTTGCCTTGCTCCTCTCCCTGGTCTTTCTTCAGGTGAGCGGAAGCCCGCGCTCGATGTCGCTCCCGCGTACGGTGCAGTCTCGATCGAGGGCTGCCACGGCGGCGTTGTTGCAGGAGATCGGGGAGGCAGCCGACGAGGCACTGCGCCTGCGCGGTGTGCCGCCGGGCATGCGGACAGCCATCGTCAGGCTGGAACCTCGGGAGTACGGGGATGTTGTCGAGGTTATCCGCCTGACCGACGGCTTGGGGATCGACGAGTTCCGACAACTGGTGGATCAATTCGGCTCCCGAGCCGCGCTTCCCAGCGGAGAGTTCTTCACTCCACGTGCCGTGGTGCGGCTGATGCGGGACGCCGCCCTAGGGGACGAGCACTCCGCGCGACGCGTCTACGACCCGTATGCGCGCGCAGGCGAGATGCTTGACGGAGTCGCTGAACGCCTCGGTGGTGTCGTGCCTCTGACTCTGCGTGGTGAGAGTCCGCAGCGCGGCACACTTCGGCTCGCCGGAATGAACCTCGCGCTGCACGGTATTCCGGTCGAACTGGAAGCCGGCACCGCGGCCCCATGGAACGAACGTGCCTGGCCGAAGGGCCACCGAGCCGATCTAATTCTGACCAATCCGCCTTTCAACGCTCACGGGGCCGTGCCGAAGCCGCGTGAGGGCATCGACTGGCCGTACGGACCGCCTCCCTCCGGTAGTCCTGCCTTCGCCTGGCTCCAGCACGTCCTGGTGTCGCTCAAGGACGAGGGCCGTGCGGGTGTGGTGATGCCGGTCAGCGCGGGCACCTCCACAGACGTCCGGGAGCGGGAGATCCGGAGCAGGCTGGTGGAGGATGGCGCCGTCGAATGCATTGTCGCGTTGCCGCCTCAGCTCTTTTCCGGGGCTCAGGTGTCCGTCTGCTTGTGGTTCTTGCGGAGTTCCGCGGCGGTGCGCGAGGAGATCCTGTTCGTGGACGCCCGGGACCTGGGTGACAAGGCGACTCGCGGACCCCGAGTCCTCTCCGACGAACACGTCGGGGCTGTCACGAGAACCGTTCAGGCATGGCGACGAGGGACCGGATTCCGCCTCGGTCGGCAGAGCGCGGGCCATCTTGCGGTCGCTGCTCCGCTGGAGGCGGTGCGGGCTGCCGGTTACTCGCTCAGCCCCGCCGACTATGCGGACCGATGGATGTCCACGGCGTCACCGGCTGAAGCGGCTACCGAGGCAGCAACCACAGAGCGGGTGCTCGCCGAGGCGAGGCGTCGAACGAAAGCCGTGGACGGCACGGTCGATGCGCTCTCGTACGGCCCCTTGCCGTCAGCCACCGTGCTCTCGTACGACGGGCTACCTCATGACTGGCGTCGGGTTCCGCTGGGAGAACTGGTCGACATCATGGCTGGTCCGTCCTACACACGTCTGCCGGCCGAGGTTCGCTCCGCGGCAGGCGATCTCCGTGTCGTGATGCCCAAGCACCTGCGTGAGGGTCGTATCGACGATCGTGACATGGAGAAAGTAAGCGTGGATGTCGCCCGCGCACTGGCAAGGTTCCGTCTCAGGCCCGGGGACATTCTGTGCGTGCGTTCCGGTGCCCAGATGCCCCCTGCCTTGGTCGAGAAGGCGCAGGACGGTTGGCTGTTCAGCACCAACCTGCTGCGGCTGCGTGCCCTGGAGACGGATGGGGAGCCACTTGTCCTCCCCGGCTACCTGCTCGCCTACTTGTCTCTGCCGGAGACGGTGCACTGGCTCAAGGAGTACGCCCGCGGCACCGCCGTTCCTTCCCTCAGCGCCGCCACACTGGCACTTCTGCCCGTACCGCTGCCGCCCCTTGCCCACCAGCGACGAATCAGTGCCGTGCTGGATGCCGTGAACGCGCAGATCACCGCGCACCGCGAACTCATCCAGGCCGCGACTCAGCACCGCAGCACACTCGCCGCGCATCTGCTGACCGGCGTTCTGGTCCCCGAATGACGCACTCCTCTCCTTTCAGTCCGTCCGCGAAGGAAGACTTCTGTGAATGCTCCGCCGTCCGAGTCACGATCCGGAACGAGGTACCTGTGGCTGCTCGTGGCAGCGCTGTTCTCGCTCGTGGTGGCTCTTGTCGCTGGGATCCTGAAGACCAGCACCGGAGCCGCATTCGCTGAGGCAGTCCTTTACGGCGGCACTGCTTTTGCCACGTCGATGGGCCTCTGCGTGCTTGTCCTGTCTGCAGTCGGCCAACTCTGAGCAAGCTGACACGCTTTTCGGAACATCCTGCTGCGGCCGCGCGCGTTCACCTCTGCTGGGAAGCACCGCGTGCGCGGGCCACAGCTCAACCGTCGGACAGAGTGTACAAACGGTGCGAATTCCCTGATCGGTCCAGACAATAAAGAAGGCCCGGGGCTTTGACCTGGGCCTTCTTCATGGAGCGGGTGACGAGAATCGAACTCGCGCTCTCAGCTTGGGAAGCTGATGTTCTACCATTAAACTACACCCGCGTAAGCCGCCGACCGAGGTCGGTGCTGGACGCCCGCTTACTCTACCCCATTGCCGGCCCTCGGTGTTCACGCCGTGGGGTCGAGGTGTGTTTCGGGGGGCCTGGGTGCGGCTGCGGGGGACCGGAGTTGGGGCGTACGGTGGGGGCCCGAGAGAGGTGTCGGGAGGGGCCGGAGTGCCGCCTGGAGGGTCGTCTCTTTGATCCCGTAGTGTGGCTTTTGTCGTCAGGGTAGTAAGCCAGACGCGGCTCTTGGGGAAGGGACTTGAAGGACTTGATGGATCGCACCGTCCTCCGCTGTGCCGATGGGCACGTGTTCACCGCCGCCTCGTTCCCGATGCAGCAGGCCGAGCGACTCGGCCCCGGCCGACTCGTCCGATGTCCGCGGTGTGCGCGGCTGCGGAGTGCCGTGCCGGTGGGCTCGGGGAAGCGGTAGCACACACCCCGGGTGGGTTCACGCGCGCGGCGCGGCGGCGGTTGTCGCTGCTCCGCGCGCCTTGCGTATCCTCGGTGCGTGCTTCTCTCAGACAAGGACATCCGGGCCGAGATCGATTCCGGACGGGTCCGCATCGATCCCTTCGACGACTCCATGGTGCAGCCGTCGAGTATCGACGTGCGTCTCGACCGCTACTTCCGGGTGTTCGAGAATCACCGGTACCCGCACATCGACCCCTCCGTCGAGCAGGCGGATCTGACCCGGCTCGTGGAGCCGGAGGGCGACGAGCCGTTCATCCTGCATCCGGGCGAGTTCGTGCTGGCCAGCACGTACGAGGTCGTCTCGCTGCCCGACGACCTCGCCTCGCGGCTGGAGGGGAAGAGCTCGCTGGGCCGGCTCGGGCTCGTCACGCACTCCACCGCGGGGTTCATCGACCCCGGGTTCTCCGGGCACGTGACGCTCGAACTCAGCAACCTCGCGACCCTGCCCATCAAGCTGTGGCCGGGCATGAAGATCGGGCAGCTGTGCATGTTCCGGCTCACGTCGCCGGCCGAGCACCCCTACGGGAGCGAGCGGTACGGGTCCCGTTACCAGGGGCAGCGGGGGCCGACCGCCTCCCGGTCCTTCATCAACTTCCATCGGACCCAGGTATGAGCAGGACGCGCGCATGAGTGATGTACGGGAGAACCTGACCTACGAGCAGTTCGGCGTCGCGGTGCGCGAGCTCGCTCAGGCCGTCGCCGACGACGGCTACGAGCCCGACATCGTGCTCTCCATCGCCCGCGGCGGGGTCTTCGTCGCCGGCGGACTGGCGTACGCGCTGGACTGCAAGAACATCCACCTCGTGAACGTGGAGTTCTACACGGGGGTCGGGACCACGCTCGACATGCCCGTCATGCTCGCGCCCGTCCCGAACGTCATCGACTTCTCCGACAAGAAGGTGCTCATCACCGACGACGTCGCGGACACCGGCAAGACGCTCAAGCTGGTGCGGGACTTCTGCCTCGACACCGTCGCCGAGGTCCGCAGCGCCGTGGTCTATGAGAAGTCCCACTCGCTCGTCCAGTGCGAGTACGTGTGGAAGCGGACCGACGAGTGGATCAACTTCCCGTGGAGTGTCCTGCCTCCGGTCGTACGGCGGGACGGACAGGTGCTCGACGCCTGAGGCCGCTGAGGCGGAGGAGACGTGCACGGACGTGGACGGACGTGCACGGATGTGAAGAACCCCCGGCGCCGCGACGCCGGGGGCCCTTCGTGTGCGGGTGGTGGAGGGCTAGAACGTGCCGAGCTTCACGATCGACAGCAGGGCGATCAGCTGGATCGCCGACGCGCCCAGCGCCTTCGGCCAGGGCAGGTCGTGGGAGCGGCTGACCATCAGGGTCAGCAGGGCGCCGGCCGCGACCCAGGTGGCCCAGCCCAGGATCTGGACGAAGGACGCGTCGCCGCCCGCGAACAGCGCGACGACCAGGCGCGGGGCGTCCGTGAGCGACATGATCAGCATGGAGAGGCCGACCGTGGGCTGCCAGGCGCCGTCGCCGCCGAGCTGGCGGGCCAGGGTGTGGGTGACCACGCCCAGGACGAACGCGCTCAGCACCATGGCCACGGCCGTGGTCAGGACGATCGGGACCGCGTTCGACAGCGTGGCGTTGATCGCCTCCTCGCGGGCGCCGTCGAAGCCGAAGACCGCCAGCAGGCCGTAGAGGAAGGTCACGACGAGCGCCGGGGCCCACATCGCGTAGTCCCGCATCTGGAGGAAGGTCTGGCCGGGGGCGAGGACGACGCCCTTCAGCAGTGCCTTCCAGTGCAGGCGGGGGCCGGCCGGGCCGGGCGGCGCGGCGGAGCCGGCGCGGTAGGTCTCGCCCTGGTTGTAGGGGTCGTCGACCGTGAACGCCTGGGTGTGTCCCGGGTTGTTGGCCGCGTACGGGTCGTACGGGGGCGGGCCTCCGTGGGGGCCGCCCGGGGGGTGGCCGCCCTCGCCGAAGTACTCCGGCTCACCGTGTCTCCCGCCGTGCGGCTGCGGCCACGGGGACCCGGCGGCACCGGGGCCGCCGCCTCCGGGGCCGCCGCCTCCGGGGCCGCTGCCTCCGTACGGCTGCTGAGGGTACGGCTGCTGAGGCGTCGCGGGACCGCCGTACGACGGTCCCTGGGGCGCCTGCTGTCCGTACGGTGGGCGTTGCGGTCGCGCGTGCGGAGCGCCGTTGTCCCGGCCGCGTCCGATCCTGAATCCAGCCACGCCTTCGAACGTACCTGGTCCCGGAGAGTGACGTGCGGGGCGCGGCCTTTCGGGGCGGCCTTTGCGGCCGAGCTGTGACATCCCCTACGGGTGCTCCCCGAGGGCACCCCGACGTCCCGGAGACGTGCGGGCGCGGGGCGTCCGTCCCTCCCCTACGGGGTCAGGAAGTGCGACGTCGAGAAGGTGACCGCGGGCTGTGCCGTCAGCAGAGTCTTCGCCGTGCCCCGGTACACGGCGACCGTGTCCTTCGTGTCGGCCCGGTACGTCCGTACCACCAGGTCCGCCAGGCCGTCGCCGTCGAAGTCGCCGGCCGTCAGCACCTGCGTCGTGCCCGTCGCCGCCGGCCGCACCGTGACCACGCCGTCTGTGGTGGGGCCGGTGTCGCGGCCCGGGAGGACGCGTACCGCGGAGCCGCCGGCGACCAGCTCGCTCAGGCCGTCGCCGTCGAAGTCGGCGGCGTCGAGCGCCGGGCCGGGGGTGTCGAGGGTGCCGCGTGCGGCGGTGGGGAGGTCGTAGCGCAGGGCGGTGCCGTCCGGGGTGCCCACGGCCGCGTCCAGCGCCTTGCCCCCGCCGAAAGCGCCGAGGGCGATGTCGGTGCCGGCGGGGAGGGTGACGCCGGTGCGGGCCGGTCCGGTCGGGCCGCCCAGGACGAGGGCCGCCTCGCCGGGGCCCGTCGAGGCGCGGACGAGCAGGTCGTCGTACCCGTCGCGGTCGACGTCGGCGGTGGGTCCCGCGGGGGCCTCGCCGGGGGTGAGGAGGGGCGCGCCGGCCTGTTGCGGGGCGCCCTTGCGGGTGAAGGGGCCGCGCAGGTAGCTGAGGTGGCCGGCCGAGGCGTGGACGACCAGGTCCTCGGCGCCGTCGCCGTTGAAGTCGTCCGGGACCTCGCTGCCCTCGCCGTGCGGGACGGGGAGCGGGGCGGGGGCCCCGGCGGCGTGGAGGGGGGTGGGTTCGCCGTCCTCGGGGGTGTGCGCCGCCGGGCCGTGACCGCAGGCGGTCAGCAGCAGGAGGCAGCCGAGAGCAGTCGCGCCTGTCAGGGGGCTTCTTCGCGCGCGCACCGTTCACCTCGTCCGTATCAAGCCGTACCACCGACAACGACCGGGTAATGATGCACGCGTTCGAGAAACGGCGACACCCCCGGGTCCGGGCGGACCTGGGGGTGCCGGAGGCGAGGGCGGTCACCTCACCGGGTGTGCTTCACCGGGTCTGCTTCACCGGGTGTCCTTCATCGGAACTGCTTCACCGGTTCACCGGGTCTACTTCACCGGTTCCGGCGCCGGCTCGTCCGCCGACTCCGGTTCGCCCGCCGGGTCGGCCGGGGTCTTGACGGAGTCCAGCAGGAGCTGGGCGACGTCGACGACCTGGATGGACTCCTTGGCCTTGCCGTCGTTCTTCTTGCCGTTGACCGAGTCGGTCAGCATGACGAGGCAGAACGGGCAGGCGGTGGAGACGATGTCCGGGTTGAGGGAGAGGGCCTCGTCGACGCGCTCGTTGTTGACGCGCTTGCCGATCCGCTCCTCCATCCACATCCGCGCACCGCCGGCGCCGCAGCAGAAGCCGCGCTCCTTGTGGCGGTGCATCTCCTCGTTCCGGACGCCCGGGACGGCGGCGATGATCTCGCGCGGCGGCGTGTAGATCTTGTTGTGGCGGCCCAGGTAGCACGGGTCGTGGTACGTGATGATGCCCTCGACGGGGGTGACCGGGGTGAGCCTGCCCTCGTCGACCAGGTGCTGGAGCAGCTGGGTGTGGTGGATGACCTCGTAGTCGCCGCCGAGCTGCGGGTACTCGTTGCCCAGGGTGTTGAGGCAGTGCGGGCAGGTGGCGACGATCTTCTTGGCCGACTTGGGCCTGCGCGACGCGTCGGTGACCTTGCCGTCGTCGTCCGTCTCCTCGCCGAAGGCGGCGTTGAGGGACATGACGTTCTCCATGCCGAGTTCCTGGAACAGGGGCTCGTTGCCGAGGCGGCGGGCGGAGTCGCCGGTGCACTTCTCGTCGCCGCCCATGATGGCGAACGTGACGCCCGCCATGTGGAGCAGCTCGGCGAAGGCCTTGGTGGTCTTCTTGGCGCGGTCCTCCAGGGCGCCGGCGCAGCCGACCCAGTAGAGGTACTCGACCTCGGTGAGGTCCTCGATGTCCTTGCCGACGACCGGGACCTCGAAGTCGACCTCCTTGAGCCATTCCAGGCGCTGCTTCTTCGCCAGGCCCCAGGGGTTGCCCTTCTTCTCCAGGTTCTTGAGCATCGTGCCCGCCTCGGACGGGAACGCCGACTCGATCATGACCTGGTAGCGGCGCATGTCGACGATGTGGTCGACGTGCTCGATGTCCACGGGGCACTGCTCGACGCAGGCGCCGCAGGTGGTGCAGGACCACAGGACGTCCGGGTCGATGACGCCGTTGTCCTCGAGGGTGCCCACCAGCGGGCGCTCGGCCTCGGCGAGGGCCGCCGCCGGGACACCGGCCAGCTGCTCCTCGGACGCCTTCTCCTCGCCCTCCATGGTCTTGCCGCCGCCGGCCAGCAGGTAGGGGGCCTTGGCGTGCGCGTGGTCGCGCAGGGACATGATCAGGAGCTTGGGGGAGAGGGGCTTTCCGGTGTTCCAGGCGGGGCACTGCGACTGGCAGCGGCCGCACTCGGTGCAGGTGGAGAAGTCCAGCAGGCCCTTCCAGGAGAACTGCTCGACCTGGGAGACGCCGAAGACGTCGTCGTCGCCGGGGTCGGTGAAGTCGATCGCCCTGCCGCCCGAGGTCATCGGCAGCAGGGCGCCGAGGGAGGTCTCACCGTCGGCGTTCCGCTTGAACCAGATGTTCGGGAAGGCGAGGAAACGGTGCCAGGCCACGCCCATGTCGGTCTTCAGGGCGACCGTGATCATCCAGATGAACGAGGTCGCGATCTTCAGGGCGGCGAAGAGGTAGACGAGGTTCTGGAGCGTGGAGACGTCCAGGTCCTGGAACGCGGAGACGACCGGGTACGAGATGAAGAACGACGCCTCGTAGCCGTCCACGTGGTGGAGGGCGCCCTCGAGCGCGTGCAGCGTGAAGATGCAGACGCCGACGATGAGGATGACGGCCTCGACGAAGTACGCCTGGCCGAAGTTGGAGCCGGCGAAGCGGGACTTGCGGCCCGGCTTGTCCGGCTTGCTCAGCTGGCGGATCGCGATCAGGACCAGGATGCCGAGCACGGTCATCGTGCCGATGAACTCGACGAAGACGTTGTACGGCGCCCAGTCGCCGATGACCGGCAGGATCCAGTCGGCCTGGAAGAGCTGGCCGATCGCGTTGACGATCGTCAGCAGCAGTGAGAAGAAGCCCACCGCCACGAACCAGTGCGCCACCCCGACGATGCCCCAGCGGTTCATCCGGGTGTGGCCGAGGAACTCCCTGACCACGGTGAGGGTGCGTTGCACGGGGTCGTTGGTCCGCGTTCCGGCCGGGACGGGCTGGCCCAGGCGCATGGAGTTGTAGATCTGCAGGACGGCGCGGCCGAACAGTGCCACGCCGACCACGATCAGGACCAGCGACACGATGATCGCGGCGAGTTGCATTTGGGGGCTCCTCGGGCCTGCGAGGTGACGAGGGGGCGGTATTACTAAGCGGTAACTTAGGCAGTCCGTTCGAGACTACCCCCATCCTCCGCCGCACTGTAGCCGGACGTGCGGTGATCTGCGTCGCTGAGGCAACCCTGACCACGGGCCTGACCACGGGCCTGACCACGGGCCGGGCCCGGCACCCCGGGCGGCGCCGCGACGACCGGACGCGCCATTCATCGCAAATCATGATATTCATCCACGTTCGGGCATAGCTTATGCCCGTGCTCTATGGGATCACCGCAGCCACCGCCTCCTTCCTCCTCGCCGCCCTCCTCACCGCGCTGCTGAGGGCGCCCGCCCTGCGCCTCGGCCTCGTCGACCGGCGACGGCGGCGGCCCGTCCCCCTGCTCGGCGGTGCGGCCGTCGTCCTCGTCACCGGAGCGGTCGCGTGGACCGGCGACCGGACCGGCGTCGTGCCGCTCGGCTCGGGGGTGGGCCGGCTGCTCGTGGCCGGGACCGCCGTCGGTGCCCTCGGTCTGGCCGCCGACGTCTGGCGGCTGCGGCGGCGGTGGCCGGCCGCCGGGACGGCCGTCGCGGCGGCGTGCGTGGTGCCGTACGGCGAGACGGGGCCGGTGGCCGGGGGGCTCGCGGTGGGCTGGATCGCGCTGGTGGCCGTCGCCTTCCGGGGGCTCGACCATGCCGACGGGGTGGCAGGCACGGTCGGTGTCGTGACCGCCTTCGGTGTCGGTGCCTGCGCCGCGGCGGAGCTGATGGACGGGCTGGCGGTGCTGCTGCTCGCGCTGGCCGCCGCGCTGACCGGGTTCCTGCTGCACAACCGGCACCCCGCGCGGATCGCCCTCGGGGCCTGCGGGTCGCTCTATGCGGGCTTCCTGCTCGCCGGGGCGGCCGTGTTCACCCGGGCGGGGCACGATCCCCTGGCCGGCGCGGGGGTGCTGTTCGCGCTGACGGCCCTCGCGGGGGCCGACGCCGTCCTCGTCCTCCTCTCGCGCCGGCTGGCCGGGCGGCCGGTGCTGCGCGGTGGTCCCGACCATCTGGCCCACCGGCTGCGGCGGCTGGGACTCACCGCGCAGGGTGCGGTGGTGGTCCTCGGTGTGGCCGCGTTCTGCGGGGTACTCGTGGGCGTGCTCGTGCACACCGGCTGGGCGGGGGAGACGGCGGTGCTGTGGGTGGCAGGCCCGGTGGTCGCCGGGGTGGCGGCGCTCCTGCGGGTGCGGGTGTACGGACCGCGGCGGGCGGCGACGGGCGTGCCGGTCGGCGGGTCCGCCGGCGGGGTCGGCCGGTCCATCAGTGGGGTCGGCCGGTCCCTCGGCGGGGCCGACCGGTCCCTCGGCGGGGCCGACCGGTCCACCGGCGGGTCCGACCGGACCTCCGGCAAGACTTCCCGCCGGTCCCTCGGCGGGGCCTTCCGCCGCTCCTCCGGTGAGGGCGGTCGCTCCTTCGATGAGGGGCGTCGCTCCTCCGGTGAGGGCGATCGCCCCTTCGGCGGGGGCCGCCGGTCCTCCGGTGAGGACGGTCGCTCCTCCGGAGGGGGCCGTCGCTCCTCCGGCAGGGCCCCGAGCCGGCCCGCCGTGGTGCGGCAGGAGCCTCTCGGGGCAACCGGAACCCCGGACGGGACGTCCTCCCGGGGGACGGTTTTTCCGGTTCGTCAGACCCGACGGGCAGAGAACGCGCAGGTCAGAGAGTCATTGCGCGTAAGGAACGGATAAGAGTTGAGTCCACTCGACTCACCTCTGTTGACCGAGCGACCCGCGTCGTGCACACTTGAGCCTGTTCCACTCAAGTCAGCTGGAGGTTATTCACCATGGCACGTGCGGTCGGCATCGACCTGGGCACGACTAACTCCGTCGTCAGCGTTCTGGAGGGCGGCGAGCCCACCGTCATCACCAACGCCGAGGGCGCCAGGACCACGCCGTCCGTCGTCGCCTTCGCCAAGAACGGCGAGGTGCTGGTCGGCGAGGTGGCCAAGCGCCAGGCGGTCACGAACGTCGACAGGACCATCCGGTCGGTCAAGCGCCACATGGGCACCGACTGGAAGATCAACCTGGACGGCAAGGACTTCAACCCGCAGCAGATCAGCGCCTTCGTGCTGCAGAAGCTGAAGCGGGACGCCGAGTCCTACCTGGGCGAGAAGGTGACCGACGCGGTCATCACCGTCCCGGCGTACTTCAACGACGCCGAGCGCCAGGCCACCAAGGAGGCCGGTGAGATCGCGGGCCTCAACGTCCTGCGCATCGTCAACGAGCCGACGGCCGCCGCGCTGGCGTACGGCCTCGACAAGGACGAGCAGATCATCCTCGTCTTCGACCTCGGTGGCGGTACGTTCGACGTCTCGCTGCTGGAGATCGGCGACGGTGTCGTCGAGGTGAAGGCCACCAACGGTGACAACCACCTCGGTGGTGACGACTGGGACCAGCGCGTCGTCGACTACCTGGTCAAGCAGTTCCAGTCCGGCCACGGCGTGGACCTCAGCAAGGACAAGATGGCGCTGCAGCGCCTGCGCGAGGCCGCCGAGAAGGCGAAGATCGAGCTGTCCTCGTCCACCGAGACCTCGATCAACCTGCCCTACATCACCGCGTCCGCCGAGGGCCCGCTGCACCTGGACGAGAAGCTCACCCGGGCCCAGTTCCAGCAGCTGACCGCCGACCTGCTGGAGCGCTGCAAGACGCCGTTCCACAACGTCATCAAGGACGCCGGCATCCAGCTGTCCGAGATCGACCACGTGGTCCTCGTCGGCGGCTCCACCCGCATGCCCGCCGTCGCCGAGCTGGTCAAGGAGCTGACCGGCGGCAAGGACGCCAACAAGGGCGTCAACCCGGACGAGGTCGTCGCCATCGGCGCCGCCCTGCAGGCCGGTGTCCTCAAGGGCGAGGTCAAGGACGTCCTGCTCCTCGACGTCACCCCGCTGTCCCTCGGCATCGAGACCAAGGGCGGCATCATGACCAAGCTGATCGAGCGGAACACGACGATCCCGACGAAGCGTTCGGAGATCTTCACCACCGCCGAGGACAACCAGCCCTCCGTGCAGATCCAGGTCTACCAGGGCGAGCGCGAGATCGCGGCGTACAACAAGAAGCTCGGTATGTTCGAGCTGACCGGTCTGCCCCCGGCGCCCCGCGGCGTCCCGCAGATCGAGGTCGCCTTCGACATCGACGCCAACGGCATCATGCACGTCACGGCGAAGGACCTCGGCACCGGCAAGGAGCAGAAGATGACCGTCACCGGCGGCTCCTCGCTGCCGAAGGACGAGGTCGACCGGATGCGCCAGGAGGCCGAGAAGTACGCGGAGGAGGACCACGCCCGCCGCGAGGCCGCCGAGTCCCGCAACCAGGGCGAGCAGCTCGTCTACCAGACGGAGAAGTTCCTCAAGGACAACGAGGACAAGGTCCCGGGCGAGGTGAAGACCGAGGTCGAGACGGCCGTCGCCGAGCTGAAGGAGAAGCTCAAGGGCGAGGACACCGCCGAGATCCGCACCGCCACGGAGAAGGTCGCCGCCGTCTCGCAGAAGCTGGGCCAGGCGATGTACGCCGACGCCCAGGGCGCGCAGGCCGCCGGCGGCGAGGCCCCCGGCGCGGGCGCTCAGGCCGGCGACAAGGGCGACGACGACGTCGTCGACGCCGAGATCGTGGACGACGAGCGCAAGGACGGTGCCGCGTGACGGAGGAGACCCCGGGCTTCGAGGAGAAGCCCGACGTCCCCTCCGGCGCCACCCCTGACGACGCCGAGCCGAAGGCCGCTGCCGAAGAGGGAGCGGCCCCGGCCGGGGACGCGAGTGAGAACGCGGGCCTGGTGGCCCAGCTGGACCAGGTGCGCACCGCGCTCAACGAGCGCACGGCGGACCTCCAGCGCCTCCAGGCCGAGTACCAGAACTACCGCCGCCGGGTGGAGCGGGACCGCGTCGCGGTCAAGGAGGTCGCCGTCGCGAACCTCCTGTCCGAACTGCTGCCCGTGCTCGACGACGTCGGCCGCGCCCGGGAGCACGGCGAACTGGTCGGCGGCTTCAAGTCCGTCGCGGAGTCGCTGGAGACCACGGTCGCCAAGCTGGGCCTCCAGCAGTTCGGCAAGGAGGGCGAGCCCTTCGACCCGACGATCCACGAGGCCCTGATGCACTCCTACGCACCGGACGTCACCGAGACGACGTGCGTGGCGATCCTGCAGCCCGGGTACCGGATCGGCGAACGCACCATCCGCCCCGCGCGGGTGGCGGTGGCCGAGCCGCAGCCGGGTGCGCAGACGGTCAAGCCGGCCGAGGAGGGCACCGAGGCCCAGGCCGACCCCGCGGAGAACGCGGGGGACGCCCAGGGCACCGGGACCGCCGGGCCGGCCGGGAACAAGGAGAGCGGTGGCCCGGAGGAGGGCTGACGTCACGGGAAACACGTACGCAGGAGAGGAGGGACGTCGGGGATGAGCACCAAGGACTTCATCGAGAAGGACTACTACAAGGTCCTCGGCGTCCCCAAGGACGCCACCGAGGCCGAGATCAAGAAGGCGTACCGGAAGCTCGCCCGCGAGTACCACCCGGACGCCAACAAGGGGAACGTCAAGGCGGAGGAGCGCTTCAAGGAGATCTCCGAGGCCAACGACATCCTCGGTGACCCCAAGAAGCGCAAGGAGTACGACGAGGCCCGCGCCCTCTTCGGCAACGGCGGTTTCCGTCCGGGGCCGGGCGCGGGCGGCGGCACCTTCAACTTCGACCTGGGCGACCTCTTCGGAGGCGGGGCCCAGGGCGGGGCCCAGGGTGCCGGCGGCTTCGGCGGGGGGATCGGGGACGTCTTCGGGGGCCTGTTCAACCGCACCGGCGCCGGCGGTCCCGGCACCGGCACGCGGACCCAGCCGCGCCGCGGCCAGGACGTCGAGTCCGAGGTCACCCTGAGCTTCACCGAGGCCATCGAGGGGGCGACGGTCCCGCTGCGGATGTCCTCGCAGGCACCCTGCAAGGCCTGTTCGGGCACCGGCGACAAGAACGGCACGCCGCGCGTGTGCCCGACCTGCGTCGGCACCGGACAGGTCGCCCGCGGCTCGGGCGGCGGCTTCTCGCTGACCGACCCGTGCCCCGACTGCAAGGGCCGCGGCCTGATCGCGGAGGACCCCTGCGACGTCTGCAAGGGCTCCGGGCGGGCCAAGTCCTCCCGGACCATGCAGGTCCGCATCCCGGCCGGGGTGTCGGACGGGCAGCGCATCCGGCTGCGCGGCAAGGGCACACCGGGCGAGCGGGGCGGGCCGGCGGGCGACCTGTACGTGGTCGTGCACGTCAAGGACCACTCCGTCTTCGGCCGCAGGGGCGACAACCTCACCGTCACCGTCCCGGTGACGTACGCCGAGGCCGCCCTCGGCGGGGAGGTCCGGGTCCCGACCCTCGGCGGTCCGCCCGTCACCCTGAAGGTGCCGGCGGGCACGCCCAACGGCCGCACCATGCGCGCCCGGGGCAAGGGCGCGGTCCGCAAGGACGGCACCCGGGGCGACCTCCTGGTCACCGTCGAGGTGAGTGTTCCGAAGGACCTGTCGGGGAAGGCTCGTGACGCGCTCGAGGCGTATCGCGAGGCGACCGCGGACGAGGATCCGCGGGCGGAGCTGTTCCAGGCCGCGAAGGGAGCTTGACGGGAATGGACGGTCGTCGACGCAACCCGTATGAACTGACCGAGGACACCCCGGTCTACGTCATCTCGGTGGCGGCCCAGCTTTCCGGTCTGCACCCGCAGACCCTGCGCCAGTACGACCGCCTCGGCCTGGTCTCCCCCGACCGCACGGCCGGGCGCGGCCGGCGCTACTCGGCCCGCGACATCGAACTGCTCCGCCAGGTGCAGCAGTTGTCGCAGGACGAAGGCATCAACCTGGCCGGGATCAAGCGCATCATCGAACTGGAGAACCAGGTCGCCGCGCTCCAGGCCCGCATGGCCGAGCTGCAGGACGCCCTGGAGGGCGCGGCGTCGGCGATGCGCCAGCGCGAGGCGGCGGTGCACGCCTCCTACCGCCGCGACCTGGTCCCGTACCAGGAGGTCCAGCAGACCAGTGCCCTGGTGGTGTGGCGTCCGAAGCGGCAGCAGCAGTCGGACTGAGCCCGCTCGGTGGAGGGGCCCGGGAGTTCGCGCGCGGACTCCCGGGCCCCTTCGCGTGTGCCGCCGTACGGGCCGGGGGCCGACCGCCCGCCGCCGGTGCGGGGGCGGCGCCGTGCACACGTCCGCGTGCGGTCCGTGCCCGGCCCGCGCCCGGCTCGTGTCCACTCCGTGTACACGCCGACGGCAGATCTCCGCACTTCGTCCGCGGCATGTCCGCGAGTTCGCGGAGCGTACTGTTCCCATGTCGTTAAGTGGTTCCCCTTGACGCCGGTGGTGGCGAAAGCGTTGGCTTTTCAGTCATACGGGCCGTACTGCTGTGCCCACGTACCGAATCGCACCTGAAGTGAGCCCTCACATGCGCCGTCGTATCGCCATATCCGTGGCCGCCCCCGCCATGTCCCTCGTGCTCGCCGGCTGCGGCGTGCTCGGCGCGTCGGAGAGCGGCGACGGGGCGAGCCCCACCAAGGGCAACGACGTCACCGTGGGACTGCTGCTCCCGGAGACGGCGAACACGCGCTACGAGCAGTTCGACTACCCCTACTTCAAGGCGAAGGTCGCCGAGCTCACGCGCGACCAGGGCCACGTCAAGTACGCGAACGCCGAGGCGAGCGCGTCGAAGCAGGCCGACCAGATGCAGCAGATGATCGACGACCAGGTCGACGTGATCGTCCTGGACGCGGTCGACGCGAAGGCCGCCGGGGAGAGCGTGCGGAAGGCCAAGGACGCGGGCATCCCGGTCATCGCCTACGACCGGCTGGCCGAGGGTCCGATCGACGGGTACATCTCCTTCGACAACGAACTGGTCGGCGAGGTCCAGGGCCGCTCCCTCGTGGAGGCGCTCGGCGACAACGCGGGCGGCTCCGACACGATCGTCATGATGAACGGCTCGCCCACCGACCCGAACGCCAAGCAGTTCAAGGCCGGAGCGCTGGCCGAGCTGAACGGCAAGGTGACGATCGCCGAGTCCTACGACACCAAGGACTGGAAGCCGGAGGAGGCCGAGGCGAACATGGCCGAGGCGATCGGCAAGCTCGGCAAGGACAACATCGCGGGCGTCTACGCCGCCAACGACGGCATGGCGGGCGGGGTCATCAAGGCCCTGGAGGACGCGGGCCTCGAGGACCTGCCGCCCATCACCGGCCAGGACGCGGAACTCGCGGGAGTGCAGCGGATCGTCACCGGCGACCAGTACATGAGCGTGTACAAGTCCTACCCGCTGGAGGCGGAGAGCGCCGCCGAGATGGCCCTCGCACGGGTCCAGGGCCGGGACATCCAGTTCGACGCGCTCGCCCGCGACAAGGTCGACAGCCCCACCCACAAGGGCATCCCCGCCCAGCTGGTGCCCGTCGTCGCCCTCACGCGGGACAACATCGAGAGCACCGTCGTCGCGGACGGCTTCTTCGAGATCTCCGACATCTGCACGGCCGCGTACGAGGCCGCCTGCGCGGAGATGGGGCTGAAGTAGGGCCGGTACGGTCCCGACGCACGGCCCGGGCATCCCGGGAGAACCGGCGCTTTCCGGCCGTCGTGCCGTGTCGAGCCGTGTTGCGGACCCGGTCCGGGCCGCGCATAGTTGCGCTGCGGAAGGAGCCGAAACCGGGGGTGGGACGGGCGATGGCCGGGCACGGGGCGGAAGAGCATCCACACGGTGCCGACCGGCTGTGCGCGGCCGGGGACCGCGTGTACTCCCGGGCCGTACGACGCGGCCGGGTGCCCCGCCGGGACGCCGAGCCGGTCCCCTGCCTCCTCGAACTGGCCCTGCTGCACCCCGACCCCGACGACATGGACTGGCTGGTGCCCACCTCCCCGCAGGAGGTCATGACCCGGCTGCTGCGCGGTGTCCACGACGAGGTCAACGCGAGCCAGCAGCGGGTGGGCTCGGCGGTGGAGGCCTTCGAGTGGTACGCGGGGCTGGGCCGCCAGCTGCAGTCCCCGGCCGGCACGGAGGGCACGGCGCTCCGGGTCCTGGACGGCCTGGCCCGTATCCAGGCGGCGATGGACGAGGCGACGCAGGCGTGCACGACGGAGGTCCTCACCGTGCAGCCCGGCGGCATACGGCGTGAGGCGGAGCTCTCCGAGGGGCTGCACCGGGCGCTGGCGCTGCGCGGGCGCGGGGTGCGGATGCGGGACCTCTACACGCACGTCGCCCGGCACGGGCAGGGCCTGCTCACCTACCTGGAGCTGATGGGTGACGCGGTGGAGGCCCGCACCCTCGACGAGGTCATCGACCGGCTCATCCTCTTCGACCGCACCGTCGCCTTCATCCCCGCCAACACCGACCGCACGATGGCCCTGGAGCTGCGCCACCCCGCCCTGATCGCCTACCTGGCCACGGTCTTCGAACGCCTCTGGCGCCTGGCGGTCCCCTTGACCGCGCCCCTCCCCGACACGGGCATCGAGGGCATCTCCCACCGCGAGCAGTCCATCGCGGCGCTGCTGGCGGAGGGCCACCAGGACGCGGTGATCGCGGAACGGCTGGGCATCAGCGTCCGCACGGCCCGCGCCCACATCGCCCGCCTCTCGGAGACCCTGGGCGCGGCGAGCCGGACGCAGCTGGGGGTGCGCATCGCCCAGGCCGGCCTGGACGGCTCCCCGCACCTGCCGCCCGCGATCGGCCTGCCCGACCAGGCTCCCGGCCGGGAATCCCCGACCGCCCGGTGAGGTGGCCGAGCTGCGCCCGGCTGTCACTGCCGGCGTCGAGGGCGAGTGAGCGGTCGTCGCCGGCAGGGAAGAAGGCGAGCGACGGTGCGGACAGTGACGGTGAGGTGTTCGGTGGTCTCGTCGAGGGTGCCGGCCTCCACGTCGGTCGAGGGGGTCAGTGTCCCTGTTCCAGAAGTCCGGACCGGGCTATCAGGTAGCCGAGCTGGGCGCGGCTCCCGCTGCCCAGAGCGGCCGCCAGTTTCGCGATGTGGGCCCGGCACGTGCGCACGTTCATGCCGAGACGCCGGGCGATGGCCTCGTCGACATGGCCCTCGACGAGCAGCTTGGCGATGGAGCGCTGGACGCCGGTGATCCCGTCCGTGGGGGGAGCGTAGGCGGGTTCCTCGAGGAGCGGCACCGCACGGGCCCAGAGTTGTTCGAACACCTTGACCAGGTAGTCCACCAGGCCGGGGTGGCGGAGTTCGAGGGCGACTTGGCGGTCGTCGCGCGCCGGGATGAAGGCCACGGCCCGGTCGAAGATCATCAGCCGTTCGATGAGTTCCTCGAGAGTGCGGATCTCGACCTTGCCCTTCGCCATGATCTCGGCGTACGCGAGGGTTCCCTGACTGTGCCGCACGGTGTGCTGGTACAGCGTGCGCATCGACACCCCCCGGTCGATGACGCCCTGACCTCGCTTCAGAGCGGTGCCCAGCACGTGTTCACTGCGTCCGCCGCCCGGCTGGACGGTGAGTACCTCCGACTGGCACTCCGCCGTGGCGCGTTCTATGGCCGAGTTGATGCGCTCGATGCCCTCGTGCACTGTGACGGCATGGGTTTCGCCGGGGCTCTGTGCGCTGATGGCCATGAATGGCTCGAAGGAGTCGGCCAACTCGATGGCCAGGTGCCTGCGTTCCTGGATCTCTCGTTCCAGGGGATGCAGGCGCTGGGCGAGTGCCGCGGCCGGCGGCACCGGTCGCAGCCAGTTCGGGTCGTCCGGATCCGGGTGCAGCAGTGCGAACTCCAGCAGGCACGGAGCCGTCTCGGCTTCCGTGCGAGCGACGCGCCCCAGGCGAAGCGCGCTGGCGTACAGGTGTTTTCCGTCGTCGCAGAGGTCCGCCATCGCATGAGGATGCGCCCCTTTTTTATCTGTATTAGGCAAATCTCCACCCCCCAGGGTCCTGAACATGCAGGAACATGATGCACCGATCCTGTGGCTTTGACGTGGCTTGATGAGCCATCGTCTTGGAGACGGGGGAGAGACACTGGGGAAGTGAGGACGAAGCCCATCATGTGCAAGAGAATGCTTCGCTCGATACTTGCCGTTGCCTTCTCCGCAGGGCTGGTCTTCTGTACGGCGACCGGTTTGGACCTCGGCTGGGACAGCAGCAAGTTCGTCGTGACCGACGCCAAGAGCGTGCCCGACCTTGGCTGGGATGTGGTGCAGGCGGGGGTAAGGGTATGACCACTCCACCCGACGACCGTTCCTTCCGCCGGGAAATGGCCACCGCCTACCGCTCCGGCTGGCACTTCATCGACCTGGTCACCGCGATCCCCCACTCCGGTGACTCCCTGATGGTGACCGTCTTCGGCGAGCCGGTCGTCGTCACGCTGGACGAGGACGGCGACGTGCGGGCGTACCGGTGTCTGCGGCGGCCTCGGGGGGCGCCGCAGCCCGTGCGGTGCGCCATCCGATACGGAATGATCTTTGTGAACCTGGACCAGAGGGACCACCGGCTCGCACAGCCGGAGGACTCCGAAGTGAGGACCATCTCGGCCACCCCCCGCAGTGCCTGACGCGATTCCCCCGTCGTAACAAATCGCTCAGGTGCTTCCCCCCGGCAGCGGCGTCACCGTGACCTGAACACGGTGACGCCGCTGTCGTTTGCGGTGACGTCCCGGGGTACCGGTCTGGCGTCGGTCTGGTCTCGTCCCGGCTGGAGCGCCTCTCGCACGGCATGGACGCCGGCAGGGGGAGGCCTCGACGCCCTCTGGAGGGGGTGGCGGCCGTGTCTCCCCCGGAGGGTGCGGCGGTCGTGTCCCTTTTCCCTTGAGTGGAATAGACTCAACTTTGTGTACGTTGTCTGAGTCAGCACTGGGAGACGTGGCCGGACCGCCGACGGCCGGCGCGAGGAGGGAAGCCAGAACGTGGACGCCGAGCTGACCAACCGGAGCCGGGACGCGATCAACGCGGCCAGCAACCGGGCCGTGACCGAGGGGAACGCCGACCTCACCCCCGCCCACCTGCTCCTGGCTCTGCTCCAGGGGCAGGACAACGAGAACATCACCGACCTGCTCGCCGCCGTCGAGGCCGACCTCGCGGCCGTGCGCTCCGGAGCCGAGCGCATCGTCGCCGGGCTGCCCAGCGTGACCGGGTCCACGGTCGCCCCGCCGCAGCCGAACCGTGAGATGCTCGCCGTGGTCGCCGACGCCCAGGCCCGCGCCAAGGAGCTCGGGGACGAGTACCTCTCCACCGAGCACCTGCTCCTCGGCATCGCCGCGAAGGGCGGCGCGGCCGGTGAGGTACTGGAGGGGCAGGGCGCCCGTGCGAAGAAGCTGCAGGAGGCCTTCCGCAAGGCCAGGGGAGGGCGGCGCGTGACCACCGCCGATCCCGAGGGCCAGTACAAGGCCCTGGAGAAGTTCGGTACCGACCTCACCGCCGCCGCCCGCGAGGGCAGGCTCGACCCCGTCATCGGGCGGGACCAGGAGATCCGGCGCGTGGTGCAGGTGCTCAGCCGGCGCACCAAGAACAACCCCGTCCTCATCGGTGAGCCGGGCGTCGGCAAGACCGCCGTCGTCGAGGGCCTCGCCCAGCGGATCGTCAAGGGGGACGTGCCCGAGTCGCTGAAGGACAAGCGGCTGGTCGCGCTGGACCTGGGCGCCATGGTCGCCGGGGCGAAGTACCGCGGTGAGTTCGAGGAGCGGCTGAAGACGGTCCTCGCCGAGATCAAGGACTCCGACGGGCAGATCGTCACCTTCATCGACGAGCTGCACACCGTCGTGGGGGCCGGGGCCGGCGGCGACTCCGCCATGGACGCCGGCAACATGCTCAAGCCCATGCTCGCGCGCGGCGAACTGCGCATGGTCGGCGCGACGACGCTGGACGAGTACCGGGAGCGGATCGAGAAGGACCCGGCGCTGGAGCGCAGGTTCCAGCAGGTGCTGGTCGCCGAGCCGACCGTCGAGGACTCGATCGCGATCCTGCGCGGCCTCAAGGGGCGCTACGAGGCGCACCACAAGGTGCAGATCGCGGACAGCGCGCTGGTCGCCGCCGCCACCCTCTCCGACCGGTACATCACCTCCCGCTTCCTGCCCGACAAGGCCATCGACCTCGTCGACGAGGCGGCCTCGCGGCTGCGCATGGAGATCGACTCGTCCCCGGTCGAGATCGACGAACTCCAGCGTGCCGTGGACCGGCTGAAGATGGAGGAGCTGGCGATCGGCAAGGAGACCGACGCCGCGTCGCTCGAACGCCTGGAGCGGCTGCGGCGCGACCTCGCCGACAAGGAGGAGGAGCTGCGCGGTCTCACCGCCCGCTGGGAGAAGGAGAAGCAGTCCCTCAACCGGGTCGGCGAGCTGAAGGAGAAGCTCGACGAGCTGCGCGGTCAGGCCGAACGCGCCCAGCGCGACGGTGACTTCGACACCGCCTCCAAGCTGCTCTACGGCGAGATCCCGGCCCTGGAGCGCGACCTGGAGGCCGCCTCCGAGGCCGAGGAGGAGGTCGCCGGGGACACCATGGTCAAGGAGGAGGTCGGCGCCGACGACATCGCCGACGTCGTCGCCTCCTGGACCGGCATCCCCGCCGGGCGGCTGCTGGAGGGCGAGACGCAGAAGCTGCTGCGGATGGAGGAGGAGCTGGGCAAGCGGCTCATCGGGCAGAGCGAGGCGGTGCGGGCCGTGTCCGACGCCGTACGGCGGAGCAGGGCCGGGATCGCCGATCCCGACCGGCCGACCGGGTCGTTCCTCTTCCTCGGCCCGACCGGTGTCGGCAAGACCGAGCTGGCCAAGGCCCTCGCCGACTTCCTCTTCGACGACGAGCGGGCCATGGTCCGCATCGACATGAGCGAGTACGGCGAGAAGCACAGCGTCGCGCGGCTCGTCGGTGCCCCGCCCGGATACGTCGGGTACGAGGAGGGCGGCCAGCTCACCGAGGCGGTGCGGCGGCGGCCGTACAGCGTGGTGCTGCTGGACGAGGTGGAGAAGGCGCACCCCGAGGTCTTCGACATCCTGCTCCAGGTGCTGGACGACGGGCGCCTCACCGACGGGCAGGGCCGCACCGTCGACTTCCGCAACACCATCCTCGTCCTCACCTCCAACCTGGGCAGCCAGTACCTGGTCGACCCGGTCAGCAGCGAGACCGAGAAGAGGGAGCAGGTCCTGGAGGTGGTCCGGGCGTCCTTCAAGCCGGAGTTCCTCAACCGGCTCGACGACCTCGTGGTCTTCTCCGCCCTGAGCAAGGACGAGCTGAGCCGGATCGCGCGGCTCCAGATCGACGCGCTCGCCCGGCGGCTCGCCGAGCGCCGCCTCGCCCTGGAGGTCACCGACGAGGCCCTGGTCTGGCTGGCCGACGAGGGCATGGACCCGGCGTACGGCGCCCGGCCGCTGCGCCGCCTCGTGCAGACCGCGATCGGCGACCGGCTCGCCCGCGAGATCCTCTCCGGAGAGATCAAGGACGGTGACACGGTCCGCGTGGACCGCTTCGGCGACGACCTGATCGTGGGACCGGCGGGCGGCAGCACGCCGTAGGCCCGGCAGTCCGCCGCCGTGCGGCCCGTCACCCGCCGGGGTGGCGGGCCGCCGCGTCACATGGTGAACGCGGCGAACCGCACCAGTGCCGTCCCGGCCGCCTCGTACGTCACCCGCACCTGCACGGCATGGGCGTCCACGCCGTCCGGCAGGCCCCGCTGGTAACCCAGATTCAGACAGAGATCGACGTCGCCGCCCGCGCAGTGCTCCGACGCGGGCCCGGGGGCGTCCGGATAGGTGTGTGCCAGCCATTCCCGGACACCCGTGCGGGGCATGCGGAAGGCGGCGCCGTAGTGAATGTCCTGGAAGCCCTGCAGCGTGCACGCCCCGACCGGCCGCGCGCCGTCCGGCAGGGCGGCTCCGCCGAAACGCAGGGCCTCGGCGCAGGGGACGTGCGCGGCGGCCCCGCCGTCGCCCCGGCCGTCCGGCTCGGAGAAGACGGAAGCCGTGAGGAGGACGAGAAGGGGGAACAGGACCAGCACCGGCAGCGTCACGAGCGCCGCGAACAGCCGCCACCTGGTGCGCCCGCGAGGCACCTCCCCGCCGCCCTCGTGCCCCGTCGCCGTGTTCCGTGTCCGCCACATGGCCCCGCCCCCGTCCGCGAACCTCCACCCCACCGGCCGGATCATGTCAGCCCAGGGCTGACAGGCCCCCGGCGGGCTTGCCACGCCCCTCCCCGCATGGGGGAGGATGGCCAGATCCGTACGAAGGGAAATTCACGGTGACCATCGACCCGTCCTCGATTCCGAACTTCGGGGGCCAGCCCGAGCCGCAGCCCCAAGGACCGGCGGGCCCCGTCGTCCCGGACCAGGATCTCGTGAAGCAGCTCCTCGAACAGATGGAGCTCAAGTATGTCGTCGACGACGAGGGCGACCTCGCGGCGCCGTGGGAGCAGTTCCGTACGTACTTCATGTTCCGCGGCGAGGGCGACCAGCAGATCTTCTCGGTGCGGACGTTCTACGACCGGCCCCACCAGATCGGCGAGAAGCCGCAGCTGCTGGAGTCGATCGACGACTGGAACCGGCGCACCCTGTGGCCCAAGGTGTACTCCCACACCCACGACGACGGCACGGTCCGCCTGATCGGCGAGGCGCAGATGCTGATCGGCACGGGCGTCAGCCTGGAGCACTTCGTCTCCTCGACGGTCAGCTGGGTGCGGGCCGCCATCGAGTTCGACCGGTGGCTCGTGGAGCAGCTCGGCCTGGAGCAGGAGGTCAACGAGTCGGAGGAGAAGCCGAAGGACGAGGACGGCGAGTAGTACGGCCCCGTCCCGTAGGAGGAGAGCCCGCCCCCGGAGGTGACCGGGGGCGGGCTCTCCTCGTGCGCGGGGCCCCGCCGGCGGGCGGCCCCGCTGCGGATCTCCGGCACCGGCGGTGAGCGGGCCGCACCACCTGTCCGAACCGGTCAGCCGGCCGTACCGACGGGCTCGGTGACGCGGCACTGCCCGTCGTACCCTGACCACACACGGGAAGGAGCGCGCTGGCGCGCCGTGAGTTGCTGTCCCCGGAGGACATGACCGAAGCGGAGTCTCTGCTGGTGCTCGCCGAGAGCCTGCTTCAGTTCGTGGAGTTGGCGGGCGACGGGGCCGGCGCCGAGGAGATGCTGCGCGCCCAGGACTCCCAGGCCGGGGACGCGGTGGCCGCCGCGTTGGACTCCGCGCACCCGGACCGGGCCGGACTCGACGAACTGAGGCAGCTGGCGGCCCGGGCACTGGGCACCCGCGGCACCCGCGTCGGCCGCGCCCGCAAGGCCCGGCGCTCCTCGGGCAGGAGCGGCCGCAAGCGGCGCCCCTGACCGGGCGACACCGTCTGCCCCCAGGCGCCGGGGGCGCCGGCACCGGCACGGAGCCGGGCGGAGGGAAACCGATGGGTCCCCGGCGTCGTACCCCGGTGGCGCGTTAGCGTCGGGGCGTGGATGAGGAATGGGACGAGGACGGGCTGCGGGCCCTGCGTGGCGCGCTCCATGCGCAGGACGGAGTGGCGGTGCTTGCGGCGTTGCGTCGTGGACCCGTGCGCGAGGTGCTGCAGCTGGCCGGCGATGGTGTGGCCGGTGCCCCGGCACAGGGCCTGCCGGGGGCTGCGGAGATGGCGGCCCTGTTTCTCGGCGCACTCCAGGAGCGCGGCTTCCGTGGCGATGAGGAGCTGGCGGACCGGTTGCGCGCGGCCACGGGAGACGCGGCGACCCCCCTCCTGCGTCCGCTCGCGGTCGATCTGGAGATGCTCGCCATGCTGCTGGAGGGCGACCCGGCCGAGTCCGGTGGCCGGATCGATCTGTCCACCGGGGAGTGCCGGCCTGCGTTCACCGGTGAGCCGGGGCCTGGGCCCGAGGCCGAGGAGGACGACGATCCCGAGCGATGGCTGTACGTTCCGGCTCTGGGGTCCGGGGCCGGCTACCGGGACATGGAGCTGTTCATCGAAGGGGTCGAGGACGCCGCCCTTGCCGACAGGCTGCGGAACGCCATCGGCGGGCGGGGCGCCTTCCGGCGCTGCAAGGCCGTCCTCGCCGGTGACGAGCGCTCCTGGAGCCGGTACCACCGGTTCCGCGATGAGCGACAGCGCGGCCGGGCCCGCGCCTGGCTGGCCGAGGAGGGCTACTGCCCGCACTCCGCCCTCTTCGTAGAGCCCAGCTCGGTTCCGATTCCTTCGGGGCCGGTATGACCCCTTGCCGCCCCTGTCCTGCCTGATCCGGGGCGCTGTCAGCGTGCCGGACGGCGCCGGTTGATGGCTGAGGGAAGCGGGACCGCCGACAGGCGGGCTGCGTGAGATGACCGCCGGTCGGCCGGTGTCCCGGTCGGCCGGACGGCAGTGGAGTGCGGGTGCGCGGCGGCTCGGAGCCACCAGGCCGTGTGGCCGGTACGTCCGCTGGTACGTCGGTGGCCGTCAGGCGGCCAGCGTCCCGAGGCGGGAGGCCGCCTCCTCCAGCACGCTTGTCCGCTTGCAGAACGCGAAGCGGACGAAGGGGGCGCCCTGCTCGCGGTGGTCGTAGAAGACCGCGTTGGGGATCGCGACCACCCCGCAGCGCTCCGGCAGCGCACGGCAGAAGGCGAAACCGTCACTCTCACCGAGGGGCCGGATGTCGGTGGTGACGAAGTACGTGCCGGCCGGGCGGAAGACCGTGAAGCCGGCCCGCTCCAGACCGCCCGCGAGCAGATCCCGCTTGGCCAGCATGTCCGTGCGGAAGTCCGTGAAGTACGTCTCGGGCAGGCGCAGCGCCTCGGCCACGGCGTACTGGAAGGGCCCCGACGCCACGTACGTCAGGTACTGCTTGGCCGAGCGGACCGCCGTGACCAGGGCGGGGGCCGCGGTGATCCAGCCGACCTTCCAGCCGGTGAAGGAGAACGTCTTGCCGGCCGACCCGATGGTCACCGTGCGCTCGCGCATCCCCGGGAAGCTCGCCAGGGGGATGTGCTCGGCCGCGTCGAAGACCAGGTGCTCGTAGACCTCGTCGGTCACCACCAGCAGGTCCCGTGCCACGGCCAGTTCGGCGATCGCGGCCAGCTCCTCCCGGGTCAGGACCGTGCCCGTCGGGTTGTGCGGGCTGTTCAGCAGCAGCAGGCGGGTGCGGTCGGTGACCGCGGCGCGCAGCTCGTCGAGGTCGAGGCGGAAGGTGTTCACCCCGTCGGCCGTGTGCGGGCGCAGGGTGACGGGTACGCGCGTGCCGCCCGCCATCGCGATGCAGGCCGCGTACGAGTCGTAGTAGGGCTCCAGCGCGACCACCTCGTCGCCGGGCTCCAGCAGGGCGAGCAGCGAGGCGGCGATGGCCTCGGTGGCACCGGCGGTGACCAGGACCTCGGTGTCCGGGTCGTGGGCGAGGCCGTAGCGGCGCCGCTGATGGGCGGCGACGGCGGTGCGCAGCTCGGGCACGCCGGGCCCCGGCGGGTACTGGTTGCCGCGCCCGTCGCGCAGCGCCCGTACGGCGGCCTCCCGTACCTCTTCGGGGCCGTCGGTGTCCGGGAAGCCCTGGCCCAGGTTGATCGCCCCGGTCGACTGGGCCAGGGCGGACATCTCGGCGAAGATCGTCGTCCCGAACCCGGCGAGCCGGTGGTTGAGGAGGGGGCGTGCGCTGGAGCTCATGGGGGTCATGGCGGTCATCCTGCGCCGAAGCTCTGGAGTTCCTCAACTCTGCTTTGGCGCGTGGCGGCGAAGGGCATCTCCCGTTCACGCGACGAGCTCGACGCACAGCCGGCCGAGCTTCACTCGGGAAGCGGGGCGCCCGACGGGGGCTGCTTCGGGGGATCACCGGGCGCGAGCCCGGGAAGCGGAAGGAGGGTGGCGCCATGGTCGTCGGCATCATTCTGGTCGTGTTCGGAGCCCTGGTGGTCGGCGGGCTCGTGGCCGGCGCGCGAAGCGGCGGAGGTCACCGGAGCGGCAGCGTCCGCAGGAGCCGCGCCGGCCGCGGCCGGAACAGCTGGTGGGCCGACGGCTCGCCCTCGGGCGGGCACCACTCGAGTCACTCGGGTGGCTCCTCGTGCGGCGGAGGCTCCTCCTGCGGCGGCGTTTCGTCCTGCGGAGGCGGGTCGTCGTCCTGCGGGGGAGGGGGTGGCGGCGGATGCGGTGGAGGCAGCTGACACGGGGCAGCTGAGCTTCTTCAGGGGGAACCGCATCCCCGCCACGGGGCCCGCGCCCGGAGCCGGGCCCCACGTCCCCACCACGAGCGCCCGCCGGGAAACACACCCGGTGGGCGCTCCCACGCACCGGCGCGCGCCGTGCGGGCGGGGTGTGCGCCTCGGTTGAACAGTTGAGCTGTGGACCCCCTGAGGGATGGAAACCCGGTGAAGTTGGGTAAAAAAGCTGTGGCGGCGCCACGGTTCATGATTCCCTCTCCCTCATCAACGCAGCTCCTCGGACGACCTGTTGACCCCCCTCCTGACCGGCCGACTGGGCTGAGCGGGCCGCATCCCCGGCAGTGACCGGGACGCGCCGGCCCCACACCGTCCTCTCCTTGTGTGCTTGCGGAGCCGATCCATGCTCACGACCCTGAAAACCGCCTACACCGACACGCGCGCCACGGACCTCGCCTGGGCCCTGGGGCGCGAACCGCTGCCCGCGCTCGCCCGTCTGGACGTCGAACTGGGAGACGCCAAGCTCCAGTTGCGGCTCCTCGGCGCCTCCCACCAAGTGCTGCTGGAGGAGGAGCGGGGCAGCTGTTCGGAGACCGTGGCGTGCATCCCCGGCAGCAGCACGCCCCTTCCACTGGGCGTCGCCAAGCGGAAGGGCGACTGGGAGTACGAGTTCGCCGCGCGCGTGGAGGTGCTGACGCCGGGTTCCTTCGCCGGCCGTGCCCAGGAGCTGCTGGCCCTGGTCGCCGACCACCCGCACGGACTGGCCGGGGTCTTCCCGGGCAATCCGCACGCCTTCACCGCGCTGCTGGCCCAGCGGCACGAGGGGCAGGTGCACTGGCGGACCTGGCACGCCTACCCGCAGGACGGCCACTTGGTGGCGACCCGGACGAGGGTGGGCGTGCGGGTGCCGACGTCGCAGCTCAGCCCGTCCGGGGGGTGAGCGGGTGGGGTTGGGCCCGCGGTGCGGCCTGCGGTGCGGCCTGTGGCGGACCTCGCCGCGGTTTCCGTCGTGGTCCCGTCGCGGGTCCGGTCGCGGTCCCCTCGCGGGTCCGGTCGTGGTTCCGTCGCGGGTCCGGTCGTGGTTCCGTCGCGGGTCCGGTCGTGGTTCCGGTCGTGGGCTAAACCTGTGGCGCCCGGGGGAACGTCAGTTTCACACGTGTGGGTGACGAAGCGTGCTGCTGGAGTGACGTAACGTCACCCCGTGATCGAACCGCACGCGCCCGCTCCGCCCGGCTCTCCGCCGTCCTGGGGCGGCCCCGGCGGCCGTCCGGACGGCCCCGACAGGTTCGCCGGTGCCTCTGACCCCTCGCGTGCCTCCGAGGCGTCGGATCGTTCCGGGACCGCCGGCGGTTCCGGCGCCGGAGCGGCGGCCCGGCTGCCCGTCCGGCCGGCCATCGGGCGGTTCCTCGTGCTGGCGGGCGTGTTCGTCTGCGCGGCCTGCGGGCTCGTCTACGAACTCGAACTGGTCGCCCTCGCCTCGTACCTCATCGGCGACTCGGTCACCCAGGCGTCCGTCGTCCTGTCCGTCATGGTCTTCGCCATGGGCATCGGCTCGCTCGCCGCCAAGCGGCTGCGCCGGTTCGCGGCCGCCGGCTTCGGCGCGGTCGAGGCCGCCCTCGCCCTCGTCGGCGGGCTCAGCGCGATGGTGCTGTACGCCGTCTTCGCCTGGACCGGAGGCTACGGCGGGCTGTGGGAGACGGGCCCCCACGTCCTCCTGGTCGTCTTCTCGCTCACCATCGGCGTACTGATCGGCGCCGAGGTGCCGCTGCTGATGGAGCTGATCCAGCGCGTCCGCCGCCAGGACGCGGGCGGCGCCGTCGCCGACCTGTTCGCCGCGGACTACGTCGGCGCGCTCGTCGGGGGCCTCGCCTTCCCCTTCGTGCTGCTGCCCTTCCTCGGCCAGCTGACCGGCACGCTGATCACCGGCACCGTCAACGCGCTCGTCGGTGCCGCGCTGGTCCTCGGCCTGTTCCGGCGGGACATGACCCGCCGGGCCTGCCGGCTGCTGCTGGCCGCCTACGCCGTCGTGCTGAGCCTGCTCGCCACGGCGACCGTCCTCGCCGACGACTTCGAACGCGCGGCCCGGCACGCCGTGTACGGGCAGGACGTCCGCGTGGCCGTCCGGACCGGCGTGCAGGAGGTCGTCCTGACCGGCGACACCGACGGCCGGCCCCTCGGCCTGTACCTGGACGGGCGGCTGCGGCTCAGCGCCGGTGACGGGCCGCGCCGCCACGAGGCCCTGGTGCGTCCCGCCATGAGCGGTCCGCACGCGCGCGTACTGATCCTCGGCGGGGGCGACGGCCTCGCCGCGCGGGAGGTGCTGCGCCACCCGGGCGTACGCCGTGTCGACGTCGTCGAACCGGACCCCGGGCTGGTCCGGCTGGCCCGGCACGACCCCGGGCTGTCCGCGCTGAACCAGCACGCCTACGGCGATCCGCGCCTCCACGTCATCGGGGCCGACGCCTTCCGCAGGCTGCGCTCGACGCCCACCGCGACGTACGACGTGGTGATCTCGGACCTGCCCGATCCGGGCGTCACGGCCGGCACGAAGCTGTACTCGCAGGAGTTCTACGGTCTGCTCCGCCGGGTGCTCGCCCCCGACGGGCGGCTGGCGGTGCACGCCGGGCCGCTGTCCGCCCGGCTCCGGACCTTCTGGACGGTGGACGCCACGCTCCGCGCGGCCGGCCTGCGGACCGTCGCCTACCGCGTCGGCGCGCCGGAACCCGGCGCGCGGGACCCGGACTCCGCGCGGGGCCCCGGTTCCGTCATGGGCCGCGGTTCCGTTCCGGGCTTCGGTTCCGCGCGGGGCTCTGGCCCGGTTCCGGGCCCCGGTCCCGGCCCCGGTGGCACGGTCGTCGGCTCCTCCCGCGCCACCCGGGACTGGGGCTTCCTGCTGGCCGCCCGCACGCCCCCCGTCCTGCGCCTCGACCCGACGGCTCCGCGCCCGCGCACCCTCACGCCCCGGTCCCTCCTCCGGGACGCCCGCGCCGCCTCCCGTACCCGGCTCACCGGTCTGCCGCCGTCGACGCTGGTGCATCCCCGGTACTGAGGCCCGCGTTCGCGCCCGGCACCGCCCCGCCGGTGCCGGCGCCCGGAGCGGGAGGCCGCGCGGGGCGGCCCGTGGGGTACGGGAGACGGCGGGTGACTTCGCGCCGACGGGGGGTGTACCGGGCGCCCGCTGGGTAGGCTGCGCTGACATGGAGCATGAGGTGTTCGTTCCGGTTCCGGCCGAGCGGCTCAGGAAGGTGCTGGCCGACCCCCTGCGGGTCGCCCGGGCGGTTCCGGGGCTCCAGCAGGACGCCGGTGCCGAGCCCGTCACGGGGCGGCTCAAGGTGCGGGTCGGCAGTCACTCCGTCACTTACCGGGGCTCCCTGCGGCTGTCCGCGAGGACGGACGGCGCGTACGCCGTCGAGGGCGTCGCCGCCGAGTCGCGCGGCACCGGCACGGTCACGCTCGCGCTCGTCCTCCGGGTGACGGACGCCGACGACGGCTCCACCCTGGCGATCGACGGGACGGCCGCGGCCGACGGGCGGGTCAAGGAGCTGCCGGCGGACGCGGTGACGTCGGCGGCCACCCGGTTGCTGACCCGCTTCGCGGAGAACCTGGGCGCGGTGGCGGAGGCGGACGAGGACGTCGAGAAGCAGCCGGACGACGGGGGAGCCGACCCGGACCGGCAGGACGGGCAGGACGGGCAGGACGGGCAGGACCGGCAGAACGGGCGAGAGCAGTCGGACGGCCGGGAGCAGGCGGACGGGCAGGAGCACCCGGACGGCCCCGGGACCGCCGCGAGCCACCCGGCCCCCACGACCCCCGTGACGCCTGTGACCCCCGTGACTCCGGTGGCGCCCCCCGCCCCCGAAGCCCCCGGGCCCCCGGCCGAGGCGGCGCACGCGCGCCGCACGATGATCGGCCGCAGCGCGGAGGAGGTCGACCACGCCCCGCCGCGCGGCAGGTACGCCCCCGTGCCCGCGCCCCAGGGCGGCGTGGCCGGTGCCCCCCTGCGCTGGGCCGCCCCGGCGGCGGCGCTGGTCGTGGCGTCGGCGATCGTCGTGGGCCGGGCGCTGCGCAAGCGCCGCTGAGGCCTCACCCGCAGCAGCCTCGTCGCACCCGCCCGCTGCAAGCGCCGCTGGAACCGTCGCCGCCCCCGGACGCGCCGACCGGACAGCCGCGCCGACCAGGCAGCCGCGCCGACCAGGCAGCCGCGCCGACCGGGTGGGGCACTCTTGATCGCCCCAGTAGGGTCGTGGCGTGAGCAACGAACCCATCACGCTGACCGCGGGTGACGCGGAGGCGACCGTGCTGCCGGGCAACGGCGGCCGGATCGGCGGGCTGCGCGTCGGCGGCACGGAACTGCTCCGCCAGGGCGAGCGCTACGGCTGCTTCCCGATGGTCCCCTGGTGCGGCCGCATCCGCGAGGGCCGCTTCCAGGACGGCGCCGTCGTCCGGCGGATGCCGCTCAACTCCCCGCCGCACGCCATCCACGGCACCGCCCGCGACGGCGCCTGGCACACCGCCCGCGTCACCGCCGACGAGGCCGTCATCACGTACGACCTGGTCGACCCCTGGCCCTACTCCGGCCGGGTCACCCAGGTGATCGCCCTCGCCGAGGACGCGCTGACGCTGACGATGTCCGTGGAGACGTACGAGTCGTCGTTCCCGGCGCAGGTCGGCTGGCACCCCTGGTTCAACCGCACCCTCGACGGCGCGGACGTGGCGATCGACTTCGACCCCGCCTGGCAGGAGGAGCGCGGCGACGACCACCTGCCCACCGGCCACCGGACCGCCCCCGGGCCGGGGCCCTGGGACGACTGCTTCGGCATGCCGGACGGCGTCGACGTCACCCTCACCTGGCCGGAGCGCCTGGAGCTGAAGGTGTCCAGCCGGGAGCAGTGGGTCGTGGTGTACGACGAGCAGGACGCCGCCGTCTGCGTGGAGCCGCAGACCGGTCCGCCCGACGGCCTGAACACCCTCCCGCGCCTGGTCACGCCCCTGGAGCCGCTGGAGGCCACGACGACCTGGAGCTGGACCCGGCTCTAAGCTGGTGCGCATGACGGACGTCAACGAAGTAACGCCGCCAGGCACACGCGCGGCGCTGCTGCAGCAGATCAAGGACAAGGCCGTGGTGCACGGCAAGGTGACCCTCTCCTCGGGCCTGGAGGCCGACTACTACGTCGACCTGCGCCGCATCACCCTGGACGGCGAGGCCGCGCCGCTGGTCGGGCAGGTGCTGCTGGACCTGACCGCCGACCTGGACTTCGACGCGGTGGGCGGGCTGACCATGGGCGCCGACCCGGTCGCCGCGAGCATGCTGCACGCCGCCGCGGCGCGCGGAAAGCGCCTGGACGCGTTCGTCGTCCGCAAGGCCGCCAAGGCGCACGGTCTGCAGCGGCGCGTCGAGGGCCCGGACATCAAGGGCCGCCGCGTCCTCGTCGTCGAGGACACCTCCACCACCGGCGGCTCCCCGCTCACCGCCGTCGAGGCCGTGCGCGAGGCCGGCGCCGAGGTCGTGGCCGTCGCGACGATCGTCGACCGGGCGACCGGTGCCGCCGAGAAGATCGAGGCCGGCGCGGGGGTGCCGTACCTCTACGCGTACGGCAAGGACGAGCTGGGCCTGGACTGAGGCCGGCCCCGGCGACGGACCCGCCCAGGGGGCGGACGTCCACTCGGAGGATCCCGGCCCGTCTGGAAGGATGGGGCCGACGATGACGTCGCCCCCCATGGTCTAGGTCAGGGCCCACGCACGTATCACGCCCACCCGCACACACAAGGAGCGGACATGCCCATCGCAACTCCCGAGGTCTACAACGAGATGCTGGACCGGGCGAAGGCAGGAAAGTTCGCCTACCCGGCCATCAACGTGACCTCCTCCCAGACGCTGCACGCGGCCCTGCGCGGTTTCGCGGAGGCGGAGAGCGACGGCATCGTCCAGATCTCCACCGGCGGCGCCGAGTTCCTGGGCGGCCAGCACAACAAGGACATGGTGACCGGCGCCGTCGCCCTCGCCGAGTTCGCGCACATCGTCGCCGAGAAGTACGACGTCACCGTCGCGCTGCATACGGACCACTGCCCGAAGGACAAGCTCGACACGTACGTCCGTCCGCTGCTGGCGGTCTCCGAGGAGCGCGTCAAGGCCGGCCGCGACCCGCTGTTCCAGTCGCACATGTGGGACGGTTCCGCCGAGACCCTGGCCGACAACCTCTCCGTCGCCACCGAGCTGCTGGAGCGCGCCCGCGCCGCCAGGATCATCCTCGAGGTCGAGATCACCCCGACCGGCGGCGAGGAGGACGGCGTCACCCACGAGATCAACGACTCCCTGTACACGACGGTCGACGACGCGGTCCGCACCGTCGAGGCCCTGGGTCTCGGCGAGAAGGGCCGCTACCTGCTCGCCGCGTCCTTCGGCAACGTGCACGGCGTGTACAAGCCGGGCAACGTGGTGCTCCGCCCCGAGCTGCTCAAGGAGCTGAACGAGGGCGTCGCCGCCAAGTACGGGCAGCCGGCCGGCAGCAAGCCGTTCAACTTCGTCTTCCACGGCGGCTCCGGTTCCTCCGCCGAGGAGATCGCGACCGCGCTGGAGAACGGCGTGGTCAAGATGAACATCGACACGGACACCCAGTACGCCTTCACGCGTCCGGTCGCCGACCACGTGCTCCGCAACTACGACGGCGTCCTGAAGGTCGACGGCGAGGTCGGCAACAAGAAGACCTACGACCCGCGCACCTGGGGCAAGCTCGCCGAGGCCGGCATGGCCGCGCGCGTCGTCGAGGCCTGCGGCCACCTGCGTTCGGCCGGCCAGAAGATCAAGTAACGGCCACCGCACCCGTACGACGGGCCCGGCACCCCGGCTCTCCCCCGAGGCGCCGGGCCCGCGCCACGCGCGCGGGCGGGCCTGCGATGTGCGTGGGCGGCGGGCCCGCGCCACGCGCGCCCGGCCCGTCGCACGTGCGCGGGCGGGCCCGCGCCACGCACGCCGGCGGCATGACGCAGACTGGTGCGCATGGCCATTCACGAGAACCTCCTCGGGGGACCGCCCCCGACCCACCTCCCCGACGAGCCGGGGCCGCGTGAGCTGCTGGCGGGCGGGACCACGCCCGCCGACGTCGCCGCGAAGTACCCGACGTCCTCGCTGGCCTGGGCCCGGCTGGCCGACGAGGCGTTCGAGCGCGGCAGCGTCGTGGAGTCGTACGCGTACGCCCGTACCGGCTACCACCGCGGTCTGGACTCGCTGCGCCGCAGCGGCTGGAAGGGCCACGGCCCGGTTCCCTGGGAGCACGAGCCGAACCGCGGCTTCCTGCGCGCCCTGCACGCCCTCGCCCGCGCCGCCCAGGCGATCGGCGAGCAGGGGGAGTACGAGCGCTGCAGCCAGTTCCTGAGGGACTCCTCGCCGGCCGCGGCCGAGGTGCTGGGCTGACACCGGGGGACGGTCCGCGGGGCCCGCGACGGGCGGGCCTTGCGGTTTCCTGGCACGATTGCGGAGGATGCCGTTGGGGACCGGGGCCCCGTGCCGGTAACGGCAGGGCGGACCGCTACCCGTAGTGCCATCAGGAGACAGCGATGTCCCACGACGCCCCGAATCTCGACTTCGAGGGCAGCACGCCGTACGAGGACTACGTCAAGGCGGACGTGCTCACCCACCTCCAGCACACCCTCTCCGACGATCCCGGAGAGATGGTCTTCCTGGTCACGACCCAGGTCATGGAGCTGTGGTTCACCGTCATCGTCCACGAGTGGGAGACCGCGGCCCGCGCCCTGCGCGAGGACCGGATCCAGGTGGCGACCGACGCGCTGAAGCGTTCGGTGCGCGAACTGGAGGCCCTGAACGCCTCCTGGACGCCGCTCGCGGGCCTCACCCCCGCCCAGTTCAACTCCTACCGGAGCGCCCTCGGCGAGGGCTCCGGCTTCCAGTCGGCGATGTACCGCCGCCTGGAGTTCCTGCTCGGCGACAAGTCCGCGTCCATGCTCGTCCCGCACCGGGGCGCCCCCCGCGTCCACGCGGAGCTGGAGAAGGCGCTGCACGAGCCGAGCCTGTACGACGAGGTGGTCCGGATGCTCGCCCGGCGCGGGTACGACATCCCGGACGCCGTGCTCGAGCGCGACGTCACCCGGAAGTACGAGGCGGCACCCGAGGTGGAGGCCGCCTGGACGGCCGTCTATTCCGGTGACCAGAACGGCGAGCTGGCCCGTCTGGGCGAGGCGCTCACGGACGTCGCCGAGCTGGTGTGGCGCTGGCGCAACGACCACCTGGTCGCCACCCGCCGCGCGATGGGCTCCAAGACCGGCACCGGCGGCTCCGCCGGGGTGGCCTGGCTGGAGAAGCGGGCCCGCGGCAGCGTGTTCCCCGAGCTGTGGACGGCGCGGTCGTATGTCTGAGCGCCTCGGACCGGCGGCCGAAGCCGGAAAGCTGGGCGCTGCCGACGGGTTGGTGGCCGAGGGCGGGAAGTCGGACGCCGCCGACGGGCTGGTGGCCGAGGCCGGGAAGCTGGACGCCGTCGACGGGCTGGCGGCACTGCGTGAGCGGTTCGTCCTGGACGACGTCGTCTATCTGGACGGCAACTCGCTCGGCGCCCTGCCGGCCGGTGTCCCCGCGCGCGTCCAGGACGTCGTACGGCGTCAGTGGGGCGAGCTGCGCATCCGGTCCTGGGAGGAGAGCGGCTGGTGGACCGCGCCCGAGCGGATCGGCGACCGGATCGCCCCGCTGGTCGGCGCCGCGGCCGGGCAGGTCGTGGTGGGCGACTCGACGAGCGTCAACGTCTTCAAGGCTCTCGTGGCGGCCGTACGGATGGCGGACGAGGGGCGGGACGAGATCCTCGTCGACGCCACCACCTTCCCCACGGACGGGTACATCGCCGAGTCGGCGGCCCGGATGACGGGCCGCACCCTGCGCCCGGTCGCCCCGGCCGAGGTGCCGTCCGCGCTGGGGGAACGCACCGCCGCCGTCCTGCTCAACCACGTCGACTACCGCACGGGCCGGCTGCACGACCTCCCGGCGCTCACGGCCGCGGTGCACGCGGCGGGAGCGTACGCCGTCTGGGACCTGTGCCACAGCGCGGGCGCGCTGCCGGTCGGGCTCGACGAGCACGGCGTCGACCTGGCGGTCGGCTGCACCTACAAGTACCTCAACGGCGGCCCCGGCTCGCCCGCGTTCCTGTACGTGCGGCGCGACCTCCAGGGCCGCTTCGACTCGCCCCTGCCGGGCTGGAACTCGCACGCCGAGCCCTTCGGCATGACACCCGCCTACGCGCCGGCCTCCGGTGCGGTGCGCGGGCGCGTCGGAACGCCGGACGTCCTCTCGATGCTCGCCCTGGAGGCGGCCCTGGAGGTGTGGGACGGGGTGTCGGTCGAGGCGGTGCGGGCCAAGTCCCTGGCGCTGACGGACTTCTTCCTGCGCTGCGTCGGGGAGTACGTCCCGGACGGCCGGGTGGAGTCCGTGACGCCGGCCGCGCACGCGGAGCGGGGCAGCCAGGTCGCGCTGCGCTGCGGCGACGCCGGGGACGTGATGAAGCGCCTGATCGAGCGCGGGGTGGTCGGGGACTTCCGTGCCCCGGACATCCTGCGCTTCGGCTTCACCCCGTTGTACGTCCGGTTCGCGGACGTCGAGCGGGCGGCGCGGGTGCTGGCGGAGACGCTCGGGTAGCCGGTCCACGCCGGCTTGCTCGGGCGTCTCGGGTCGGGGCGGGGTGTTGGTGCGGGCTGTTCCGGGTGTGCGTGGGGGTGTCTCGGGTGTGCGCTGAGCTGTCCCGGGCGTGCGCCGGGAACCGTGGCGGGCTCCGGCGCGTGGACGTGGGTGTGGATGACGTGCATCACCGGACCCGTGGCTGCGCCGGCTGCCTCGTCGCGGGCGGGATCGGCGCCTCGACCGCCGTGCTCGTCTGGGCGCCGCTCGCCCGCATCAGCGTGACCGGCGGCTTCGACGGACGGCATCGCGACCTCGGCGTGCTGTACCTCGACCTTCCGCTCGTCGCCCTGGGCGGGGCGCTCGTACCGGTCGCCGCCTGGGCGGTGGGACTGCGGCTGCTGGGCGGGCGGTCGTGGGCGGCGGCGCTGCTCGCCGTGGCCGCGCTCGCGCTCGGCACCTGGGGTCTGACCGCGTGGACGCCCTACGAGCAGCCCGAGTTCACGGGGTGGGACCGGCCCGGCGACTCGGCCGCCGACCGGACCTCTTCCCTTCACCCTGCGTGACATCCTCGTGTCCGCGCACGTCACCGGCCTGATACGGTCCCGCCAACGGCCGATTTCCATCCCCCGGTCCGCCAACACCGTTTCGCCGCTGAGAGGTTGAGCATGCCGGACGCCGCCGCAGAGCCGGGCACCGCTGCCACGAGGGACGCCGCGGAGGGCGCGGAGGAGAAGTCGGCCTTCTCGCACCCGGTGGCCGACCCCGACACCACCGCCGTGTACGGCGATCACCCCGACCAGGTCGTCGACTTCCACGTCCCGCGCTCAGCGGGCGGCCCGGGCGGCGCCGCTCCCGTCGTGGTGCTCCTGCACGGAGGCTCGTGGCGGGCGCCGTACGACCGCCGCCACGTCAGTCCGTTCGCCGGCTTCCTGGCCCGTCGGGGCTTCGCCGTGGCCAGTGTGGAGTACCGGCGCGGTGCGGAGGGCGGGGGCGCGGCCGGGGGCGGACCCGTCGCGGGGCGCTGGCCCGACACCTTCGACGACGTGGCCGCCGCGCTGGACGCGCTGCCCGCGCTGGTACGGCAGCACCTCCCGCAGGCCGACGCGCACCGCATGGTGCTCACCGGCCACTCCGCGGGCGGTCACCTCGCCCTGTGGGCG
Organism: Streptomyces sp. JK94; assembly: GCF_053613315.1. Classification (NCBI taxonomy): domain Bacteria; kingdom Bacillati; phylum Actinomycetota; class Actinomycetes; order Kitasatosporales; family Streptomycetaceae; genus Streptomyces; species Streptomyces sp. JK94. The sequence goes on from NZ_JBSICH010000007.1 coordinate 428,794, forward strand.
GCGGCCCGGCACCTGCTGCCCGCCGACGCCCCCTGGCACCTGGACCGTCCGGCGCCCTTGCGCGGGGTGGTCGCCCTCGCGCCGATCGCCGACCTCCGGGCCGCCGGTGAGCTGGACGTGTGCGGTGGTGCGGTGCGCCAGTTCCTGGGGGACGGCGAGGTGTTCGAGGAGCGTCGGCCGTACGCCGATCCCGCCCTGCTGCTGCCCACCGGCATCGCGACGACCCTCGTCCAGGGCCGTGCCGACGTGGACGTCCCGCAGGCGGTCGCCGAGGCGTACGCCGACGCGGCGGCGAGGGCCGGGGAGGTGGTGGGGGTGACGCTGCTGGAGGACGTCGGCCACTATCCGCTGATCGACCCGGCGGCGGACGCGTGCGCGGTGGTGGCGGAGGAGATCGCGCAGTTGGCTTGGTGAGACCGGGTGTGGGGGAGGGGGCGCGGCGGGGAGCGGCCGGTGATGCGGTGGGGGCAGGCGGGGGTGCCGGTGCGGTGTGTGTGGTGCCTGTGGTGCGCGTGCGGTGCGGTGCGGTGCGGGCCGCCCGGTTGTACCCGTAATACCTGAGAGCTACCCCGCGGATGAGCTCCCTGGCGGGACGCGAGTTACCCGGCGCGATGCATGACTTCCTTCTCAGGCAAGCCCGATGGGCGGGTGAGCCGGAGGGGAGAGACCATGGGGTCCGGGCCGGCGGTACGTTGGCGGCGGCGCGTGAGCAGATGGCGTCGTACCGTCCTCGCCGCGCTCGTCCGAGGGGCCGCGGTGCCCCCGCGCGGCTGGATCAACCTCGCCGCCGGCCGGCTGGTCCCCCACACGCTCGGCGCCGCCTGGACCCGCGGCGCACTGGACCGCGGCGCGGGCCGGCTCCTGCTCACCGGCGGTACGGCGGCGACCGCGGCGCTCGTCGCCTGGGCGGGCTACCCGGCGTCGACGGTCGGCGTCCCCGGCGCCGAGGTGTCCGTCCGTACTCCCCGTAGTACCTGAGGCGGACACCCGAGGACCCCCCTCACTGGTGACGACCGCGCCATCCCGGGCCGCCTACCGTTGCCCATGTGACCGAGACGACCCAGACGTGGACCACGCCCCCCGGAGACGGGGGCGGGTCCCGCAGCCCCGAGTACCGGCTGGCGATGGACGCCCTGAGCGGACTGCGCAGGGAGCTGTTCCACGACGCCTTCGCCTACCGTCCGCTGACCCGCACGGCCACGGACGGTCCGTGGGTCCGCCGCCTGCCCGCCCGGATGCGGCCGTACGCGGCCCGCCTTCCGTACGCGGTGGTGGCCGCCGTGGCGCTGCTGTCCTTCTACGGCGGCGTGGCCGGCGGTACGAACGACGGCCCGCCGGCCCTGATGAGCGGCCTGGTGTGCGCGGTCCCGGTGCTCGCGACACTGGTCCGGCCGGTCGGCGCCTTCTGGATGTCCATGGCGGCGACCCCGGTGGTCGCGCTGCTCGGCAGCAGCTGGGGGGACTGGCCGTGGCCGCCCGGCGCGTTCATCTGCCACGCGGCGGTGATGGTGATCGTGGCGATACGCACCCGGCCCCGGGCGGCGGCGTGGATGTGGGCCCTGACCGCCGCGTACGGCTTCGCCAACGAGTCCGTCTGGGGCGCCGGCCACTACGGCGGCAATTCCTCCCCGCTGCTGGTCCTCACGGCCTTCGCCCTGCTCGTGGTCTCCGTGTGGCACATCCGCCGGGACGCCCGGCGGCAGGTGACCGCGCAGGAGACGGTGACCGCGCACGAGCGGTCCCGTCGGACCCTGCTGGAGGAGCGCACCACCATCGCCCGCGAGCTGCACGACGTGGTCGCCCACCACATGTCGGTGGTCGCCATCCAGGCCGAGGCCGCCCCCTACCGGGTGGAGAACCCACCGGAGGAGCTGGAGCGGGCCTTCGCCACCATCCGCGAGAACGCGGTGGCCGCGCTCACCGAGCTGCGCCGCGTCCTCGGTGTCGTCCGCGCCGAGGACTACGAGGTCCCGGACGCCCCGCAGCCCACGCTCGCAGACCTGGACGCCCTGCTCGCCAACGTCCGCGACGCCGGCCTGAGCGTGGAGAAGGCGGTGACCGGCGCGGTGCGTGAGCTGCCGCCCGGCGTGGAGCTGTCGGCGTACCGGATCGTGCAGGAGGCACTGAGCAACACCCTGCGGCACGCGCCCGGCGCGACCGCCCGCGTCGAGGTCTCCTACGTGCTGGGCGGCCTGGGGCTGCGCATCGTCAACGGCCCGATCCCCGAGGCCGGTTTCGTCAAGCCCTCACCCGGCGCCGGACACGGCATCACCGGCATGCGGGAGCGGGTGTCGATGCTGAACGGCGGGATGACCGCCGGCCCCACCGACGAGGGGGGCTACGAGGTGGCGGTGTTCCTGCCGGTCACCGCGCCGAACGAAGGTGACGCATGACCGGCGGCACGATCCGCGTACTGGTCGCCGACGACCAGATGATGGTGCGCGAGGGATTCTCGGTCCTGTTGAACGCGATGCCGGACATCGAGGTCGTCGGCGAGGCGGTCAACGGCCGCGAGGCCGTCGACAAGGTCCGCGAGCTCGCCCCCGACGTCGTCCTGATGGACATCCGCATGCCGGAGCTGAACGGCATCGAGGCGACGAGGGAGATCATCGCGGCGGACGGTGCGTCGAAGGTGCTGGTGCTGACCACCTTCGACCTCGACGAGTACGTGTACCAGGCGCTGCGCGCGGGCGCTTCCGGCTTCCTCCTCAAGGACGCCTCGGCCCGCCAGCTCGCCGACGGGGTGCGGGTGGTCGCCGGCGGGGAGGCACTGCTGGCCCCCTCGGTCACCAGGCGTCTGATCACCGAGTTCTCGAAGCTGTCCGAGGGCCCGCGTCTGATGCCGCAGGCGCAGGCGGCGTACGGCGAACTGACCGACCGGGAGACGGAGGTCCTGGTGCTCATCGCCCAGGGCCTGTCGAACGCGGAGATCGCCGGTCACCTGGTCGTCGCCGAGTCGACGATCAAGACGCACGTCAGCCGCATCCTGGTGAAGCTGGGCCTCAGGGACCGTACCCAGGCCGCGGTCTTCGCCTACGAGGCCCGGCTGGTCACGCCGGGGTGATCGGTGCACGGTCACGCCGGGGTGATCGGCACGCGCACGCCTCCCGCGCGCCCGCCTTCTCCCGGCACGCACGCCTCCGTGCGGATGTTCCTATTCCGGTGCGGGATCCTCTGGGCAGGGGCCCGGTCGGCGTCCTATCGTCCGTTCATGACGGCTGCATCCGACCTCGCGTTCGACCCGTGGGACCCGGCGTTCGTCGCCGACCCGTACCCCGCCTTCGCCGAGCTGCGGGCCCGGGGCCGGGTGCACTACTACGCGCCCAGTGACCAGTGGCTGGTCCCGCACCACGCGGACGTCTCGGCGCTGCTGCGCGACCGCCGCCTGGGCCGGACCTACCGGCACCGTTTCACGCACGAGGACTTCGGACGCACCCCGCCCCCGCCGGAGCAGGAGCCCTTCCACACGCTGAACGACCACGGGATGCTCGACCTGGAGCCGCCGGACCACCCCCGTATCCGGCGCCTGGTGTCGAAGGCGTTCACCCCGCGGACGGTGGAGCGGCTGAGGCCGTACGTGTGCGGGCTCGCGGACGTCCTGGTGTCCCGGCTGGTGGCGGCGGGCGGCGGTGACCTGCTGCGGGAGGTGGCCGAACCGCTGCCGGTCGCCGTGATCGCCGAGATGCTGGGCATCCCGGAGTCGGACCGGGGGCCGCTGCGTCCCTGGTCGGCGGACATCTGCGGGATGTACGAGCTGAACCCGTCCGAGGAGACGGCGGCGAAGGCGGTCCGCGCGTCGCTCGACTTCTCGGAGTACCTGCGCGGTCTGATCGCGGCCCGCCGCAAGGAGCCCGGGGACGACCTGATCTCGGGTCTGATCGCCGCCCACGACGAGGACGACCGGCTCACCGAGCAGGAGATGATCTCGACCTGCGTCCTGCTCCTGAACGCCGGTCACGAGACCACGGTGAACGCCACGGCCAACGGCTGGTTCGCCCTCTTCCGCAATCCGGACCAGCTGGCGGCCCTGCGCGCGGACCACTCCCTCGTCCCCCGTGCCGTCGAGGAGCTGATGCGCTACGACACTCCGCTCCAGTTCTTCGAGCGCTGGGTGCTGGACGAGATCGAGATCGACGGCACGGTGCTGCCGAGGGGCGCGGAGGTGGCGATGCTGTTCGGCTCCGCCAACCACGACCCGGCGGTCTTCACCGCCCCCGACCGCCTCGACCTCACCCGCCGGGACAACCCCCACATCTCCTTCAGCGCCGGCATCCACTACTGCATCGGCGCCCCACTGGCCCGCATCGAACTGGCGGCGTCCATGACGTCCCTGCTGGAGCGGGCGCCCGCGCTCCGGCTCGCCGCGGAGCCGGAGCGCAGGCCCCACTTCGTCATGCGGGGGCTGGAGGGGCTGGCCGTCGAGGTGTAGGACGCCCGCTCGCGCCTACTTCGTCTCCAGGTCCCGCCGCCGGAAGCCCGCCAGGCCCAGCCATACCAGGCCGGCGGCGACGAGTGTCAGCACCAGCAGGGGGGTCCATTCCATGTCCGCGGCCGGGAGCCGGGGAACGTGGCCGAAGGGGGACAGGTTGTTCATCCAGTCGGGGAACCGGAGGATCTGGCCGAGGTAGCCGACGACGAAGGCGTACGCGGGCACGATCCAGGCCGCCGCGCTCGCCCGCGGGAACCAGCCGAAGAGCACCGCCGCCACCCCGGCCGTGACCCACAGGGCGGGCGCGTAGGCGAGGGCCGCGCCCACCAGCTCGGGCAGCAGCCCGCCGTCGCCGGTCGAGGCGGCGCCCGCCAGGCCCATCCCGAGGCCGGCCAGCAGCAGGACGAGCGTGCCGCATCCGATGGCCACGGCCAGGTGGCTGCCGGCCCAGCGCCCGCGCGACAGGGCGGTGGAGAGCAGTGGCTCGGCCCGGCCCGAGGTCTCCTCGGCCCGGGGCCGCAGCGCCGTCATCACCACGTACACCGCGGCGACCACCGTGACGACCACCATGACCATGGAGGCGAACGACTCCGCCATGCTGGAACCCCCGAGGCGCTCCAGGGCGTCCTGGATCTGGTCGATGTCCTTCAGCATGTCCTCGGCCTGCCCGAGGATCGAGCCGTACATGGCGCCCATCAGGAACAGGCCCGCCCCGAAGCCGGCGAGCATGCCGCGGTGCAGCCGCAGGGCGAAACCGAGGGGGGTGCCGAGGGCGTCGGAGGCGTGCGGGCTGCCGAGCTTCTCCGGCCGCAGGCCGGCGCCCACGTCCCGCCGGGCGGAGAGCACGAACCCCGTCGCCGCGCAGGCCACGGCCAGGGCGAGGCACAGCAGCAGCGGCCACCAGTCGTCGTCGACGTAGACGTAGGTGCGCTGCGTCCAGCCGATCGGGGAGAGCCAGGACAGGGCGCTGTTCGGGCCGCTGTCGCCGGCGGCACGCAGCACGTAGGCGACGCCGATCACCGCGATCGCCATGCCGGTGGCGCTGCGCGCGTGTGCGGTGACCTGGACGGTGACGGCGGCGACGGCGGCGAAGACGAGGCCGGCGGCGGCGTGGCCGGCGCCGTACAGCAGCGACCCGGAGGCGTCGACGCCGTCGATGCCGAGGCCGGTCAGACCGAGGGCCAGCAGGAGGGCGAGGGCCAGGTTGGCCAGGATGGCGACCGACAGGGCGGCGGCGAGGTGGGCGTGCCGGCCGACCACCGCCGAGCGCAGCAGTTCGGCCCGTCCGGTCTCCTCCTCGGCCCGGGTGTGCCGGATGACGGCCAGGACGCTCATCAACCCGACGAGGACGGCCGTGAAGCCGAGCATCTGGTGGCCGAGCATGGCGCCGGAGGTGTAGTCGTCCAGGTAGTGGCGCGGGCCCGTCATGGCGAGGCCCGCCGGGCTGCTCATGGTCTCCACGGCGTTGGCCCGGTCCTCGGGGGAGCCGTACAGCTCGGTGAAGCTGTTCGCCGTCGACAGGGTGCCGAGGAGCAGTGCCGCGATCCACACCGGGAGCCGGACGCGGTCGCGGCGCAGGGCGAAGCGGATCAGCGTGCCGGTGCCGGCCAGGGCGGCCGTGCCGCCCGCGCCGGGCCGGGGGCTTGCCGGGGCCTTGGCGGTGGTCGCCGTCGTGGAGGTCATCGCGTGGCTCCGTGAGCGCCGTCCGCACCGTCGCGCGTGCCGCCGTTCGCGCCGCCGTCCGCACCGTCGCGTGGGCCGCCGTCCGTGGTGGCGCGCGGGTGCCCGTTCCGGTCGGCGGCGGGCAGGGCGTCGTCGTAGTGGCGCAGCATCAGCTCCTCCAGGGTCGGTGGATGGCTGACGAGGCCGCGGATGCCGAACTCGGTGAGTTTGCGGACCGCTCCGTCGATCTCGGTGCCGTCGACGGCGAAGCGGACCCTGCCGTCGGTGGTCCGCAGGTCGTGGACGCCGGGCAGCGTCTCCAGGCCGGTGGCCGGGCGCTCGGTCTCCGCCTCGATGGTGGTGCGGGTCAGGTGCCGCAGCTCGCCGAGGGTGCCGGACTGGACGATCCGGCCGAGCCGGATGATGCTCACCCGGTCGGCGAGCTTCTCCACCTGGGCCAGGATGTGACTGGAGAGCAGGACGGTCTTGCCTGCGGTCTTGGCCTCGGTGATGACGTCCTGGAAGACGACCTCCATGAGGGGGTCCAGGCCCGCGGTCGGTTCGTCGAGGAGGAGCAGTTCGGCGTCCGAGGCGAGTGCCGCGACGATGGCGACCTTCTGCCGGTTGCCCTTGGAGTACGCGCGGCCCTTCTTGGTCGGGTCCAGGCCGAACCGCTCGGTGAGTTCGGCGCGGCGCCGCCGGTCGAGCCCGCCGCGGAGCCGCCCGAGCAGGTCGATCGCCTCACCGCCGGTGAGGCCGGGCCACAGCTCGACGTCGCCGGGGACGTAGGCGAGCCGGCGGTGCAGGTCGACGGCGTCCGCCCACGGATCACGGCCGAGTACCTGCGCGGCGCCCGAGTCGGCGCGCAGCAGGCCGAGCAGGACGCGGATGGCGGTGGACTTGCCGGCGCCGTTGGGGCCGAGGAAGCCGTGGACCTCGCCGGCTTCGACGGCCAGGTCGAGGCCGTCCAGCGCGCGCGTCCGGCCGAACGACTTGTGGAGCCCGGAGACGCTGATTGCCTTCGTCATGTTTCGGAAGGTACGCTACTTTCATAAATTTGTGAAGTTAAGAAAGCGCCAGGATGTGAGGGATGATCGAAGGATGAGGGAAGCGGCGGGGGCGGAGGAGACGGCGGGGGTGACGGAGTGGGAGCGTGACCCCGAGGCCGTGGGAAAGTTCGTGGAGAGCTTCGCCGCCCAGCTCGTCGAGGGCGGAATGCAGCGGATGCCGGCCCGGGTCTTCACCGCACTGCTGGCCTCCGACGCCGGCGCGCTCACCTCGGCCGACCTCGGCGAGCGGCTCCAGGTCAGCCCGGCCGCCGTCTCGGGCGCCGTCCGCTACCTCTCGCAGCAGCACATGGTCTCGCGCGAGCGCGAACCCGGCTCGCGCCGGGAGCGGTACCGGGTGCGCAGCGACCAGTGGTACGAGGCCCTCACCAACCGCGAGGCGGTCCTCAAGCAGTGGGAGAGCGCGCTGCGCGAGGGCGTCACCAGCCTCGGCGCCGAGACGCCGGCGGGCCGCCGCATGGCCGAGACGCTGGCGTTCTTCGAGTTCATGGAGAGGGAACTCGGGGCGATGATGGAACGCTGGCGCGTCCACCGGGAGGAACGGTTCGGACGGAGCTGAGCGGAAGCGGGGACGCGAGCCGCCACCCGACGGCGGCGTCAGTCCCCACCCCCCGCCCCCCACCCCGTCGGCAGCGTCAGCCCCCACGCCCCCTCCCGTACCGTCCACGTCCGCGTCCGTACCGGCCCCGACACCACCTCGTCGGCCCGGTACCGGAAGTGCGCCCCCGACACCGTCACCGTCCGCCCGCTCGCCGTCAGCGGTGACGCCTCCGCGCCCACCGACACCGGCCGCACCTCCACCACGGCCAGTCCGCCCGCGCCCGGTGTCACGGACACCGCCTCCACCGGCTGGTCCAGATCCACCAGCGTCACCCCGTCGACCTCCACCCGCAGCCGGACCGGCCCGTTCGCCCCCACGGTGACCGCGCCCCGCGCCGGACGCGAGGGCGCCAGCGTCCGTACGAGGGACTGGCAGGTCCGCAGCCAGGGGTGCGCCGAAGCCGACGCCGTGGCCGACACGCCCCGCCCGTCGCCCGCCCCCGTACCCCGCCCAGCCCCCCGCCCCGTGCCCGCACCCTCGTGCTCGGCGGCCGGGGGAATGCCCACCGCCCCCAGCACCACCCCGTCACTGTCGTCGACGAGCAGGTCCAGTCGCCGTTCCGCCCCGTCCAGCACCGACCGTGCCGCCGCCACCGCGCCCGACGGCAGCCCGAGCGACCGGCTGAGGCCCAGCACCTGCCCCACCGGCACCACGGACAGCGCGCACGCCGCGAGCTCCCGGTGCCGGTGCAGCAGACCCACCGCCCGCAGCAGCGCGCGGTCGTCCCCGACCACGACGGGCCGCCGCGAACCCCGCCGCCGCAACGCCCGGGCGAACTCCTCCGGACCGTCCGGCAGACACACCTTCGTACTCGCCGCACCCGCGCTGAGCACGTCTTTCGCTATCCGGACGGACTCCCCGTCCATCCGCCGGGCGGCCGGATCGACGACCACCAGAAGCTGATCGGGCCGCGCGGAATCTCTCGCGGAAGAGTTCGCGGAAGTCGCCACCTCGGCCATGCCTCGCTTCCTCGGGTAGCATCTTTGTGCAAGAGCCCCTTGCGCTACTGCGCCAGGGGCTTCGTCTATTCCGGGGCATCCGGTCCGACGGTTGGCGGCCAATGACGGTCGCGGTGCACGCGGTGGATCCCCTCCGCGTACGCCCTCGACCTTGGACATGCCCCGCCCGGAAGGGGTGTACGCGCGTGCCCGCACTTGTGCTGCTCGGTGCTCAGTGGGGTGACGAAGGCAAGGGAAAGGCGACGGACCTGCTCGGTGGATCCGTCGACTATGTGGTGCGCTACCAGGGCGGCAACAACGCCGGCCACACGGTAGTCGTGGGCGATCAGAAGTACGCCCTTCACCTGCTCCCTTCCGGAATCCTGTCTCCCGGCTGTACGCCGGTCATCGGTAACGGCGTCGTGGTCGACCCGTCGGTCCTGTTCTCCGAGCTGAGCGGGCTGAACGAGCGCGGTGTCGACACGTCCAAGCTCCTGATCAGCGGAAACGCGCACATCATCACGCCGTACAACGTGACCGTCGACAAGGTGACGGAACGCTTCCTCGGCAAGCGCAAGATCGGCACCACCGGCCGCGGCATCGGCCCGACCTACGCCGACAAGATCAACCGTGTCGGCATCCGCGTCCAGGACCTGTACGACGAGTCGATCCTCACCCAGAAGGTCGAAGCGGCGCTCGACGTCAAGAACCAGATGCTCACCAAGCTCTACAACCGGCGCGCGATCGCCGTCGACCAGGTGGTCGAGGAGCTGCTGGGCTACGCGGACAAGCTCCGCCCGTACGTCGCCGACACCGTCCTGGTCCTCAACCAGGCGCTCGACGACGACAAGGTGGTCCTCTTCGAGGGCGGCCAGGGCACGCTCCTGGACATCGACCACGGCACGTACCCCTTCGTCACCTCGTCGAACCCGACCGCGGGCGGCGCCTGCACCGGCGCCGGCGTGGGCCCGACGAAGATCAGCCGGGTCATCGGCATCCTCAAGGCGTACACGACCCGCGTCGGCGCCGGTCCCTTCCCGACCGAGCTGTTCGACGAGGACGGCGAGGCGCTGCGCCGCATCGGCGGCGAGCGGGGTGTGACGACCGGCCGTGACCGCCGCTGCGGCTGGTTCGACGCGGTGATCGCCCGCTACGCCACCCGCGTCAACGGCCTCACGGACTTCTTCCTCACCAAGCTCGACGTGCTCACCGGCTGGGAGCAGATCCCGGTCTGCGTGGCCTACGAGATCGACGGCAAGCGTGTCGAGGAGCTGCCGTACTCGCAGTCCGACTTCCACCACGCGAAGCCGGTCTACGAGATGCTGCCGGGCTGGAGCGAGGACATCAGCAGGGCGAAGTCCTTCTCCGACCTGCCGAAGAACGCCCAGGCGTACGTCAAGGCGCTCGAGGAGATGTCCGGCGCCCCGATCTCCGCGATCGGCGTCGGACCGGGCCGGGACGAGACGATCGAGATCAACTCGTTCCTGTAGGAACCGCGGACGGACGGCGACGGCCGGGGCCCCAGCTCGGGGGCCCCGGCCGTTTCCGGTGGTGGGCGGAGCGCGGCGGAAAGCCGCGATCGGGTGCCGGATACGCTGGCGGGTGCCAGCAGCGGACGAGGAGCGCGGAGCGGGTGGAACATGCGGATCGGTAACCCCCTGCCCGTCGGTCTGCGCCGGAGGCCCACCGTCCGGATGTGGATCTGGCTGACCGTGGCGGTCGTCGCCGTGGCCGGCGGGCTCCTCGTCGTCGACGCCCACCGTGTCTCCCCCGCCCCGCACGCGGACGACGCCAAGTGCGACGAGGTGGTCTCGCGCCTGCCGGACGGCATACCCGGCGCGGAGCGCGACTGGACCCTCGGGCAGGGGGTCGCGGCCTGGGGCGGCCAGTCCGCGGTGTTCCGCTGCGGCGCAGAGGAGCTGCCGCCCAACATCAACCTCTGCGTCACGGTCGACGGCGTCGACTGGGTCCTGGACGAGGAGCGGCTCAAGCGGGACGGCGTCAGCGTCCTGCGGACGTACGGCCGCTCACCGGCCGTGGAGTTCACGTACTCCGGGCCGCGCGAGGAGGTGGGCGGCATCCTCGCCGCGCTGGACCCCGCCGTGAAGTGGATCCCGCAGGAGCGGAAGTGCGTCGGCCTGGCCGACGCCGACGTCCTCTAGCGCCTGCCCCTCGCACAGGCCCCACCGCTCGTACAGAGCTGCCCCTCGCACAGATCCTGCCCGTCACCCGCACAGGGCCTGTCACCCGCACAGGGCCGTTTGCACAGCGCCTGCCCTTCGCACAGGCCCCGCCCCCCCCGCAGGTCCGGTCACCCGGTCCCTGTCGCGGGCGCGGGGGCCGTTCACGTTGCTTTCCCGCGGCGGGGCCCGGCGGTGGGCGCCAGCCGTTCGGCCCCCTGTGCCGGGCACGGGCGTGGGGTGTGGTGTCGGATCGGAGGCATGACCGACCGTGGCCGCGCCGCTTCCTGCCAGGGCCCGTACGGCGTCGAGGGCGCCCCGGGGGACTGTGGCGACCCCGTCCGTTTCGAGGTCGCCCGGCACAGGAGGGCGCCGCTGCGGGTGTGCCCCGTGCATCTGGGGCCGGCGCTGCTGCTGGCGGACGGGGTGCTGTGGCCGCCGGGGATCGCCCTGGTCCGCTGAGGAGGCGGGCCGGCGGGGCGTCGTCTTCGGCGGAGCGGAGAAGGCGGCCGGACGCGGACGAGCTGCGCGAGGGCCTGTCCCGACTCGGGTGACCCCGGGCCGGACCGCCGGTGTCCCGGTCCCCGGTCCTCAGCTGAAGACGATCATCGACCCCTGCGCCAGGCTCCGCGTGGCCGCCGCGTGCAGGCCCAGCCACACATGGCGTTCGCGGGCGAAGGGGCTGGAGTCGTGGGGCGCGGGCAGGGCCGGCTCCTCCAGTTCCGTCGGGGTGCGCGGCGGCTGCGGCGGGGCCGGCGGGTTGGCCGGATCGATGCCGAGGGCCGGGCCGACGGCCTCCAGTTCCCGCAGCAGGGTGTGCGAGGAACCCAAGGGGCCGCCTCCCGCCAGGAGTTCGTCGCTGGACAGCGGGTGCGGGAAGTCGACCGGGACGTACGCACCCGCGTGGTCGTAGTGCCAGACGAGGTGCGACTGCTGGGCCGTCGTCTCGAACATCTCCAGCAACTGCTCGTAGTCGCCGCCCAGTTCGTCCACCGGCGTCACCGGCAGTCCGCACACCTGGAGCAGGTACGCCCGGCGCAGGAAGTGCAGCGCGTCGTAGTCGAAACCGGCCACCGGGGCGACCTCGCCGGTCAGCCCCGGCATGTACTGGTAGACCGGCACCGGCGGGAGCCCGGCCTCGGCGAGCACCTTGTCGTACTGCGCGAGTTCCTCGGCGAACGGGTTGTCCGGTGTGTGGCACAAGACATCGACGAGCGGTACCAGCCACAGGTCACAGGCCAAAAGAGGGCTCCTCACACAGCACGGTGGTCAAGCACGGTCGACGGGCACGGTGGTCGGGAAGCGTAGTCGGTACGCGGTGTGTGCAGGTCCCCTACCCATCTGAGGCCGGAGCACGACACGTCGGACGTTGGTCATCCGTCGGCGAGCCGCTCGACGAGGGCGAGCGAGTGGGCGTTGTACGCGTCGACGAGCGAGCGCGCGGCCGGGGCGTCGAGGCGGACGAGGGCGTCGACCAGTTCGGTGTGCCCGGACCACAGGGCGCCGCGCAGGTCGCTGAGGCGGCGCAGGTGCTGCACGGTGCACACCCAGCCCTGCACGCGCAGCCGGTGCAGGAAGTCGGCGAGGTGGCGGTTGCCGAACAGGACGGCCAGCTCGCGCCAGTAGCGCAGGTCGTAACCGATGAGGACGGTCAGCTCCCCGGCCGCGGCGGCGCGCTGGGCCTCCTCGCCGCGGCGGCGGACCCCGGCGAGAGCGGCGGCGATCCGCGGGTCGTCCGGAATCGGTCCGTCCGGCCGGTCGGCGAGGAGGGCGAGGAACATCCCGTCGGTGACGAGGCTGCGGGCCTCGACCATGCTCCGGAAGTCGTCGACCGAGTACTCGTGCACGCGGAAGCCGCGGTGGTGGTCGGCGTCGAGCAATCCCTGCGCCGACAGGTCGACCAGGGCCTCGCGCACGGGCGTCGCGGACACCCCGTACTGGTCGGCGATCTCCTTGACCGTGAACTCCTGCCCCGGCTGGAGCCGCCCGGCCAGCACCTCGTCGCGGAGCGCGTCGGCGATCTGCTGCCGCAGGGTGCTGCGGGTGACGGCAGCGCTGCCGCTGGGGCCGGGCATGGTCGGGCGGTCTCCTCGTCGCGTCCGGGGGTGTCCTCGTGCACAGGTCGCGTCCCGTGCGGACGACTGGTGCACACATCTGTGGCGTGCTCGTACACGTGTCCACTGTGTACGAGCACGCCACCTTACGCGCTCCGCTCCCGTCCCTGCCCGGATGCGGGCAGGGGGTCTACTCCGTGTACTCGTCCGCGACGGACAGTGCGGTGTCCAGAGCCGCCAGGCCTTCCTTCAGCTCCGCCTCGGAGACGTTGCACGGCGGCACGACATGGGTCCGGTTCATGTTCACGAAGGGCCACACGCCGTGCGCCTTGGCACAGGCGGCGAACGCGTTCATCGGGGTGGCCGCCTGCCCGGTCGCGTTGTACGGCACCAGCGGTTCCCGGGTCCGCCGGTTCTTCACCAGCTCCAGCGCCCAGAACATGCCGACCCCGCGCACGTCGCCGACGCTCGGGTGCCGTGCGGCCAGTTCCCGCAGCGCGGGCCCGACGACCTCGGCGCCGAGCCGCGCGGCGTGCCCGACGACGCCCTCCTCCTCCATCACGTTGATCGTGGCCACGGCGGCGGCGCAGGCCAGCGGGTGCCCGGAGTAGGTCAGCCCACCGGGGTAGGGGCGCTCGGCGAACGTCTCGGCGATCCTCCCGGAGATCGCGACACCGCCCAGCGGGACGTAGCCCGAGTTCACGCCCTTGGCGAAGGTCATCAGGTCCGGCACGACGTCGTACAGGTCCGCCGCGAACCACGTGCCCGTCCGTCCGAACCCGGCCATGACCTCGTCGAGCACGAAGACGATCCCGTACTTGTCGCAGATCTCGCGGACCCCGGCCAGGTAGCCGGCCGGCGGCGTCATGATCCCCGCCGTGCCCGGGATCGTCTCCAGGATGACCGCGGCGACGGTTCCCGGGCCCTCGAAGGCGATCGTCGTCTCCAGGTGCTCCAGCGCCCGCGCGCACTCCTGCTCCTCGGTCTCGGCGTAGAAGCGCGAGCGGTAGAGGAAGGGCGCCCAGAAGCGCGCGACACCGGTCGCGCCGCTGTCCGAGGCCCAGCGGCGCGGGTCGCCGGTGAGGTTGACCGCCTGCTGGGTGCCGCCGTGGTAGGAGCGGTACGCCGACAGCACCTTCGGCCGCCCGGTGTGCAGCCGCGCCATGCGCACGGCGTGCTCGACCGCGTCCGCGCCGCCGTTGGTGAAGAAGATCCTGTCCAGGTCGCCGGGTGTCCGCTCGGCGATCAGCCGCGCCGCCTCCGAGCGCGCCTCGACGGCGAACGCGGGCGCGAACGTCGTCATCCGGGCCGCCTGTTCCTGGATCGCGGCGACGACCTTGGGGTGCTGGTAGCCGATGTTGGTGAAGACGAGCCCGCTGGCGAGGTCGAGGTAGCGCTTGCCTTCGTAGTCCCAGAAGTACGACCCCTCGGCGCCGGCGACGGCGAGCGGGTCGATGAGTTCCTGGGCGGACCAGGAGTGGAAGACGTGCGCACGGTCCGCGGCCTTCACGGCGGCGCCGGCCTGGGGGTGGGGCTGAGGGGTCATGCGGCCGAGCGTAGGTGTCCGCGATGCGGAAACGGAATCGGCGTACTGTCTGCGGTCACGGGCTTTCCACGACAGGTTGTCGACGCGTCGGGCGTCACCCGGCGGAGCGTGCGGCGTGGCGTCGGCCTGCCGGTGGAACGCCGTCCGGGCACGCGCCCTTCGCGGTCGGCCGGGCGTGCGGGTCCCGGGCCGGTCGGCCGGGGTGTGCGGGTCCGCGACGGTGCCGGCGGCGGACGGGGCCGTCGAACGGCTGTCGAAGGCGCTGGACGCGACCGGTGGCCGGCCTGTTACGGAAACGTAGACAAGACCGGCTCACCGTACGGCCGCCCCGCACTATCCTCGGTCTGTTGCCACGTGCGGGGGGAAGGCGGCGCAACATGGACAAGCTCGGGGGCGGGGACCCGCGGCACATCGGTGCCTATCGGCTGCTGGGGCGGCTCGGCGCGGGCGGCATGGGGCACGTCTATCTGGCCCGGTCGGACCGCGGACGCACCGTCGCCGTGAAGCTGGTGCGCGAGGAGCTGGCCGCGCAGGAGGAGTTCCGGGAGCGTTTCCGGCAGGAGGTCGAGTCCGCGCGACGGGTCGGCGGGTACTGGACGGCGCCCGTCCTGGACGCCGACACCGAGGCGGCCGTGCCCTGGGTCGCCACCGGGTACGTCGCCGGGCCCAGCCTCCAGCAGGTCGTCGGGCGCGACCACGGCGCGCTGCCGGAACGCTCGGTACGGACCCTGGCGGCCGGGCTCGCCCACGCTCTCCAGGACATCCACGCCGCCGGGATCGTGCACCGCGACCTCAAGCCGTCCAACGTGCTCGTCACCATCGACGGCCCCCGGGTCATCGACTTCGGCATCGCACGGGCCCTGCAGACGGTGACCGACGGCGGACTCACCCGCACCGGGGCGCTCGTCGGCTCGCCCGGTTTCATGGCGCCCGAGCAGGTGCGCGGCGACCGCATCACGCCCGCGTGCGACGTCTTCTGCCTCGGTTCCGTCCTCGCCTACGCCGCCACCGGCGAGCTGCCCTTCGGCACCGCCAACAGCGGCGTGCACGCCCTGATGTTCCGCATCGCGCAGGAGGAACCCGGCCTGGTCGGCGTGCCGGAGGGCATCGCCGACCTCGTACGCGACTGCCTGAGGAAGGACCCCGCCGCGCGCCCCGGCCTCGCCGAGGTCCTGACGCGCACGGGCGCGCAGGACACGGTCGCCGACGGCCGCTCCCGCGACCCCTGGCTGCCCAGCGCGCTGGTGGCCCAGCTCGGCCGGCACGCGGTCCGGCTGCTGGACACGGAGAACCCGGAGGCACCGGGGGCCGTGGGCGCTGCGGGGGCTGCGGGGGCTGCGGGGGCTGCGGGGGCCGCGCCCGAGCCGGGCGCCCCGCACGGGGGCCGGACGACCCCGCCGCCGCCCCCGGCACGGGAACCGGCCGCCGTGGCACCGGACGGCCCGCCGCCACCGCGCGAGCCGGGCAGCGGAGGCGCCCCGCTGAACCACCTCCCCACCCTGGTCGCGGGCCAGAGCCCGCCGACGCCCCCGCCCGCCGCCTACGGTCACCCCCAGCAGCCTCAGCAGGCCCAGCAGCCTCAGCAGGCCCAGCACCCTCAGCAGGTCCAACAGTTCCAGCAGCCTCAGCCGTCCGCCCAGCACGGTTACGCCCCGGCCTACGGCGCACCGGTGGCCCCGCCCGGGTACCACCCGTACGGTGGCGGCCTCGGCCAGACTCCGCCCTACGGGCCCCCGCCCCAGCCTCCGTACGGCCCGCCGCACGAGCCGCCCAGGAGGGGCCGCTCCACCGCGCTGCTGACCGTGGTCGCCCTGGTCGTCGCGCTGGGCGCCGGGGGTTTGGTCTACGCGCTGATGAGCGGGGACGACGGGGACGGCCGGGCCGAGGGCAACCCGACGAACACCCCGACGGTCGGCGCGTCCCAGAACCCGGGCCCCACCGCGGACGGCCCGGCTCCGACGACGGGGGCCGGCCAGTCGGACACCCCGACGCCCCAGGACGGCGCGATCCCGACGGCCTACCTGGGCACGTGGTCCACGACCATCGACAACGCGTCCGGCGTCCACACCCGGCAGCTGACCATCCAGCAGGGCGACGTGGGCGACACGGTGCTGTCCCTCGTCGCGGACGGCCCCGCGGGCAACGGCAGCTACCACTGCGTCTTCGAGGCCGACCTCTCCGACGCCCCGGACTCCGACGGCCCCCTCGACATCGGCCCCTCGACGGTGCGGGTCGGCCCCTCGGCCACCTGCACCCCGGGCGACCCCTCGCAGGTCAGGCTGCTGCCGGACGGCACCCTGGAACGCACCAACACGGGCACCGACGAGAAACTGACCTACCGCCGTCAGTAGCCGCGGCGCGACCGCCGCTCCGGCCGTCCCCGTCCCCGTACCGACGGGCCGGGAGACACCGCGGGGGCGGCACGGGAGTGGGGGGCGGGCCCGGTGATGCCGGGTCGCGTTCGCGTCTTGGCCCGTACCGATGTGGGGCCGGGCAGCGCCGGGCCGGTCACCGTGGCTGCGGTGGTCGTTGGCGGGGTGGGTTCGGCGGGCCCGGTGGGGCGTTGTCGGGGGCCGGTGTGGAGTGGGGCAGGCGCCTGTGACGCGGGGGCGTGTCCGTGTCGTGGGCCGTAGGGGGGTGGGGCGGGTGGTGCCGGGGCGGTTACCGGGGTTCCGGGGGGCGTTGGCGGGGCATGTTGGGGCGAGTGCCGTTCGGCGTTACCGAGAACCGGCCCGGACCCCCGAGGCCCCCCGTCTCCGGTCGGCCCGCCCCGGCGGGCACCCCCGTCTGCAGCCCCAGCGGCGCGGCCCCGGACCGGAAGTCCACCATCCAGTCCGCCGTCTCCGCCCGCACCAGCTCCGTCATGTCCTCCGAGAAGCGCCGCAGCACCAGCAGACACCGCTCGGCCGCCTCGCTCGCCGTCCCGTCCGCGGGCCCCAGCACCTCCCGCACGCTCTCCGAGGCCCAGTCGAACTGGAGCGCCTGGAGCCGCCGCTGCACCGCCTGGGCCGTGGCCACGTCCCGCATCCACCCGGACGTGACCCCGAAGTACCGGTCCCCGGCCACGCAGGCCACCGCGAACAGCAGCGCCAGATATCCCCAGGGCGCGGCCCCGTCCACCAGCCCGGACATGTCCAGCAGCGGCAGCACGGCCCCGGCGACCGCGCCCACCGCGGCACCGGCCCGCAGCAGTACGGCGCCCCGCCGCTTGCCCACCCGGTCCGCCAGGTACCAGGCGGCCGTGTCCAGCGCGCCCCGCTCCACCCACCGGTACAGCTCGTCCAGCCGTTCCGCCGGCAGTGCCCAGTCCCCGAGCGGAAACGCCCGCCCGGCCAGGTCGCCCGGCCGCAGCCCGGCCGCCCCCTCACCGCTCCGCCCGTCGTGCGGCGGCCCCTCGGGCTGCATCTCCGGCTGACCCACCCGGCACTCCCTACTGCTGACCGTCCGTGAAGACCTGAAGACCTCATGCGCCGGAACCTTCCTACCGCCCAATGGGTGGCGAGGCGCCGGGTTCCGCCGCCTTTCCGCTCGGAAGGGGGCCTTGATCAGGTAGAGGGAACGCGCGATGTCACTCGAAAGAGTGCTGGGGCGAGGGCCGCCCGGACCACGTAGGCTCGTGCCGAACGGCAAAAACCCGCGGCGAGCCCGCGGCGACAGCGGAGACAGGAGCTGAACGTGATCCCCGGTGGTGGCCAGCCCAACATGCAGCAGCTGCTTCAGCAGGCCCAGAAGATGCAGCAGGACCTCGCCCAGGCCCAGGAGGAACTGGCGAGGACCGAGGTCGACGGGCAGGCGGGCGGCGGCCTGGTGAAGGCCACCGTCACCGGCTCCGGCGAGCTGCGCGGCCTCGTGATCGACCCCGAGGCGGTGGACCCGGAGGACACCGAGACCCTCGCCGACCTGGTCGTCGCCGCCGTCCAGGCGGCCAACGAGAACGCGCAGAACCTCCAGCAGCAGAAGCTCGGACCGCTCGCCCAGGGCCTCGGTGGCGGCGGCATCCCCGGCCTGCCCTTCTGAGCCCGCTCTCCCCGCCCGCCTTTCTCAGACCGGGCGCAGCCCTCTACCGTACGTAGTGCAGGTACCCCAGGAAGGACGGCAGTCCGTTGTACGAAGGCGTGGTCCAGGACCTCATCGACGAACTGGGGCGGCTGCCCGGCGTCGGTCCCAAGAGCGCGCAGCGGATCGCCTTCCACGTCCTCCAGGCGGAACCGGTCGACGTACGGCGGCTCGCCCAGGCCCTCATGGAAGTGAAGGCCAAGGTCCGCTTCTGTGCGACCTGCGGAAACGTGGCGCAGGAGGAGCAGTGCAACATCTGCCGTGACACGCGTCGCGACGTCTCCGTCATCTGTGTCGTGGAGGAGCCGAAGGACGTCGTCGCCATCGAGCGCACCCGCGAGTTCCGCGGGCGCTACCACGTGCTCGGTGGCGCGATCAGCCCGATCGACGGGGTCGGCCCCGACGACCTCCGCATCCGTGAGCTGCTCGCCCGCCTGGCGGACGGCACCGTCACGGAACTGATCCTGGCCACGGACCCGAATCTGGAGGGCGAGGCCACGGCCACGTACCTCGCCCGCATGATCAAGCCCATGGGCCTCAAGGTCACCCGCCTGGCCAGCGGCCTCCCGGTGGGCGGCGACCTGGAATACGCGGACGAGGTGACCCTCGGCCGCGCCTTCGAGGGGAGACGACTCCTAGATGTCTGACGCCACGCTGCACGCGACCAACCAGAACCCCGACGACTTCGCGGTCCAGATCGCCGACCAGATCGAGAGTTTCCTGGTCGCGGTCACCGAGGTCGCCAAGGGCGACGAACCGGATTCGGCGGTCCCCTTCCTCCTCCTGGAGGTCTCCCAGCTCATGCTGGCCGGCGGCCGGCTGGGCGCCCACGAGGACATCGTCCCGGACGACCGCTACGAACCCGACCCGGGGCCGGAGCTCGACGTGGACGAACTCCGGGAGAACCTCGCCCGCCTCCTCGAACCGATCGACGTCTACTCCGAGGTCTTCGACCCGTACGAGCCGCGCAAGGCCCCGGTCCCGGCCCGTATCTCCGACGACCTCACCGACGTGATCACCGACCTCCGCCACGGCATGGCCCACTACAAGGCGGGCCGCGCCACGGAGGCCCTGTGGTGGTGGCAGTTCTCCTACTTCTCCAACTGGGGCTCCACGGCGTCCGCGGCCCTGCGGGCGCTCCAGTCCGTGGTCGCGCACGTGAGGCTGAACCAGCCCCTGGAGGAGCTGGACGGTCTCGACACCGACCAGGACCTCGGCGACGACGCCCTGGAGCGCGAGGCCGGCAAGGTCATGGTCGAGGAGATCGCGGGCCCGCTGGGACTGCGCCCGGTCACCTGACGCGGTGCGTCCCAGCGGGCTGGGGACGGGGGCCTTGCGGAAAAGCGTGAGCACAGGGCGAGGGAGTGTCATTTGGGCGCTCGGATGAGCGCCGTGAGGGCAGTGTGGGGCGGAGTGCTCACGTTTTTTGGGAAGGGTCACGCGGCGCGGCCCAGCGCGGCACGCAAGGTCGGCGCGCACACGTACGGCGCGGTCGTGGTCGGTGCGCTGTACCAGCGCAGCGGCCAGGTGTTGCCCTCCAGCGCCGGGATGCCGATGTAGGTGACGGTCCGGGTGCCGCCGCCGTGCCGTTGTACGCCGAGCGGCCAGTCGTGCGCGGCGGCCTCCCCGGGCGCCAGCAGGAAGTACACCCACCGCCCGCCGCTCCCCTCGCACACGATGGGTCCGGCGTCCTCGTCCGTCGCCTCGACGAGCCAGTCGGCGACCAGCTCCCCACGGATGCCGTCGATCCGTACGGCGTCGAAGTGCACGCCCGCGACGTGCAGTCGGTGCCCGGCGACCGGGACCCATGCCGGGCGGTGAATGATGTGCGTCATGGTCACACGCTGCCCCTCACGAAGCTACGCTCGGTAGCGACTGAGGTGATACACGCCGGGGTGTGTCCGTCGGAGGTGCATGTCGTGTCGGGCCCGTACAACTCCCAGCCGCCGGTCGCCTGGCGCTACAGCGGGAACCAGATGAAGCGCTGGCGCACGAAGGCCAACGTGAGCAGGGAACAGCTCGCCGAGGCGGCCAACTACTCGCCGGACACGATCAAGTCGATGGAGCAGGGCGTCCGGATGCCGACGCCGCGGGTGCTCGACGTCGCCGACGAACTGTGCCGGGCGGAGGGACTGCTGAGCGCCGCGAAGGACTACCTGCGGAGGGAGAGGTTCCCGGCGGGGGCACGGGACTTCATGTACCACGAGCGGGAGGCGATCAGCCTCTGGTGGTACGAGGTCACGTATGTCCCCGGGTTGCTGCAAACCCAGAAGTACGCGCGCGCACTGATCGAGAATCACGTGCCGCCCCTTGAAGAGGAGACCGCTGAGGAGCGGATCGCGGCGCGGATGGAACGCCAGGCGGTCCTGGCCGAACGGAAGCCTCCGGTGGCACTGAGCTTTGTGATCTACGAGGCGGCCCTGCGCAGCCAGCAGGTGGACGCGGAGCAACTGCGCCACCTGCTGGAGGTCTCCCGTCTGCGCAACGTGATGTTGCAGGTCCTGCCGTTCGCGGGCGTCATCCCTGTGGCGCTGATGGGGCACATGGTTTTGCTGGAGACTCCGGACCATGAGCGGCTCGCCTTCGCCGAGGGCGCTTTGGCGAGTGAGTTGTCGTCCGAACCGGAGGTTGTCAGCCGCGCGACCGAGATGCTTAGCATGATCCGCGCCCAGGCTCTCAGCCCAGCTGAGTCGGCCTCATTCATCGAGCGGATGGTGGATCAGTCGTGAGTGATCAGCTGACCTGGCTCAAGTCGAGCTACAGCAACTCCGAAGGTGGCGCCTGCGTCGAAGTGGCACTCGCCCGCACCATCCACGTCCGCGACTCCAAGACCTCACCGGCCGGCCCCGAACTCCACGTCTCCGCCCCCGCCTGGTCGGCCTTCATCGACGCGGTTCAGCCCGGGGCCTGAGCCCCGGCAACCGCCGCGCGGACCGAGCCCGGCCCCGGGAGCGCGCCCCGGGGCCGGGCCGGGCGACCATCAGGAAACCGCCGTGTGGGCCGGCTCCGTGAAGAAGAGGCTGGTGGGCTTCCGGCCGGCGAAGGGCGCCCGCCAGTTGCCCGTACCGGGGTAGTAGTACGTGCCGCCGGTGCCGTAGGCGAACAGGTCGGCGCGTCCGTCGCGGTCGGCGTCGCCGACGCCGACGGTGTACAGGTAGGTGTTCCAGCCGCCGCCGATGCGGGTGCGGGCGGCGAAGGTGCCGTCGCCCTTGCCGAGGTGGAGCCAGAGGACGCCGGCCTTGTCGCGGGCGACCAGGTCGCCGGTCGCCGCGCCGCCGATGTCGCCGGTCGCGGTGATCTGGTCGTAGCCGCCGTAACCCGTGCCGGCCTTGACGCGGCCGGCGAAGGGCGCACGCCAGTTGCCGGTGCCCTTGTAGAGCCACAGGACACCGCTCTTGTCGATGGCCAGGAGGTCGGACCTGCCGTCGTTGGTGACGTCGCTGCCGGCGGTGATCCTGTCGTAGACGCCCCAGCCGCCGCCGATGCGGCTGCGGGTGGCGAAGGTGCCGTCGCCCTTGCCGAGGTAGAGCCAGAGGACGCCGGCCTTGTCGCGGGCGACCAGGTCGCCGGTCGCCGCCCCGCCGAGGTCGCCGGCCGCTTCGATCCGGTCGTACGTGTTCCAGCCGCCGCCGACGAGCTTGTTCTCCGCCTCGGACAACTGGCCGTTCTCGCCGATCCAGGGGCTGTGGTAGGTGTCGGCGCGCCACAGGCGGCCCGAGGCGTCCCGGGCCAGGAGGTCGGGGCTGCCGTTGTCGCTGTAGTCGTGCGGGGCGGCCTCGCGGACGACCTCGAAGGTCCCGGACGACGCCAGGGCCGGGCCGATGCCGTTGCGCGGCAGCGCCGTCATCTTCCAGGCGTAGTCCCCGTTGGGCGCGCTCGCCGTCGACCGGTCGACGTCACCCAGCCAGTCGAAGGTGAAGCCGTTCTGCTCCGGACCGTAGAAGACGGCCTCCGCGGTCTTCCCGGTGCGTACGTGGCGCAGCTCGATGTGTACTTCCGCGTTGCTCCGCGACAGCGTCCACCGCAGCTTGACCCGGCCGCCGTCGCGGTCGAGGTCGATCACCGCGGGGACGTTGTGGCCGACCAGAGCGAGTTTGGTCGGTTCGCCCGTGCTCGCGACCAGGGCCGCGGTCGGGGTGCCGGCGGCGTCGGAGGTGACGCGGTAGACCCCCTCGCCCCGGGCCACCGTGCCGCCGCGGACGTGGAGGACGCCGTCGGGGGAGGTCGCGGCGGACGTGAGGTGGTCCAGCAGCCTGGTGGTGGCGCCGGTCTTCAGGTTGCGGGCGGTCAGGGCGGACAGGGCACCCGCGTAGTCGTAGGTCTGGCCGCCGGGGTCGCCGTAGAGCAGGAGGTCGCCCTGGAGGCCGACCTCGACGTCCCGGGGGAGGGAACTGGCCAGTGCGATGCGCCGCGTCTCGCCCGTGGCACGGGTGCGGACGGCGACGACGGTCCGCTCCGTGCCGTACTCGACCCACGCGACGTAGTCGGGGGAGACGGCGATGTCGCCGTTGCCGCTCGGTTCGTCCCGCAGGCCGGTCTCCGTCACGGCGCCGGTGGTGAGATCGATCAGGCCCCAGTACTTCCCGGCGCCGCTGGTGTACGTGACCAGCGCGTGCGCGGACGTGCCGGGCGAGACCCTGCGGTTGGCGGCGTCGGCCGGGAGGCCGGTCACCGGGGACCTGCCGGCGCCCTTGGTGTGCAGGAACAGGTCGGCGCCCTCGGGGGCACTGCTGTCCGTGCTGAAGAGCGCCCGGCCCGCGGCGCCGGCGTAGTCGAGACCGGCGGCCGGCTGGACGAAGACGTCGAAGACCTTGCTGCCGGTGGCCAGGTCCCGCAGTTCCGCGGTGTCGCGGCGGGGCTGCACGGCCACGAGGTCGCCGTAACCGGTGGCCTGCATGGGCACACTGTCCGCCAGATCGGTCACCGCGCCGTCCGAGGCCCGGACCCAGGCCCGGTCGTTCTTGGTGTAGTCCCAGGTCAGATAGCCCGAAGCGGTCACCGCCACGATTCGGTGGCCGACCGGGAAGGCGGCCGCGGCGGCTGCCGCCGACAGCACCCCCTGCGCCGGCGGGGCGGCCACGGCCGGAAGGGCGGGAACGGTGGCGCCGACGGTGGCGGCGAGAACGGTGGCGGCGACGGCGAGCCGCCGCCGTGCGGGACGTGCGTGAGACAAGGTGGTGATCCTCCCCGGGCGCGGCGCACCACGCGCCACGACCGCACCCTCAGACTCACCGTCGGGGCGGGAGGTTGTAGGCGGAACGTCTTGTGAACGTGTGACTCACCGCACTTTCCGAGTGACCTGCGCCGTGATGGGCATGAGCCTGCCTGGACGGGCCCCGAGGTCTCACCATGCGGTATCGCAGGGGGGAATTTCGGACGCTCGATAGAATGAGCCGACCGCAGTACATGTACGTACGTGCGGAAAGAGACGGATTGAGCGAGGAGCGCACGTGGGCCTTGTCGTGCAGAAGTACGGAGGCTCCTCCGTAGCCGATGCCGAGGGCATCAAGCGCGTCGCCAAGCGGATCGTGGAAGCGAAGAAGAACGGCAACCAGGTGGTCGCCGTCGTTTCCGCGATGGGCGACACGACGGACGAGCTGATCGATCTCGCCGAGCAGGTGTCCCCGATCCCTGCCGGACGGGAACTCGACATGCTGCTGACCGCCGGGGAGCGCATCTCCATGGCGCTGCTGGCCATGGCGATCAAAAACCTGGGCCACGAGGCCCAGTCGTTCACCGGCAGCCAGGCCGGGGTCATCACCGACTCGGTCCACAACAAGGCCCGGATCATCGACGTGACGCCGGGTCGCATCCGCACCTCGGTGGACGAGGGCAACGTCGCCATCGTGGCCGGTTTCCAGGGCGTCAGCCAGGACAGCAAGGACATCACCACGCTGGGACGCGGCGGGTCCGACACCACGGCCGTCGCTCTCGCCGCCGCGCTCGACGCGGACGTCTGTGAGATCTACACGGACGTCGACGGCGTGTTCACCGCCGACCCGCGCGTGGTGAAGAAGGCGAAGAAGATCGACTGGATCTCCTTCGAGGACATGCTGGAGCTCGCGGCCTCCGGTTCCAAGGTGCTCCTCCACCGCTGTGTGGAGTACGCCCGCCGGTACGACATCCCGATCCACGTCCGGTCCAGCTTCAGCGGACTGCAGGGCACGTGGGTGAGCAGCGAGCCGATCAAGCAAGGGGAAAAGCAGGTGGAGCAGGCCCTCATCTCCGGTGTCGCGCACGACACCTCGGAGGCCAAGGTCACGGTCGTCGGTGTGCCGGACAAGCCGGGCGAGGCGGCCGCGATCTTCCGGGCGATCGCCGACGCCCAGGTCAACATCGACATGGTGGTGCAGAACGTGTCCGCGGCCTCCACGGGCCTGACGGACATCTCCTTCACCCTGCCGAAGACCGAGGGCCGCAAGGCCATCGACGCGCTGGAGAAGAGCCGGGCCGGCATCGGCTTCGACTCGCTGCGCTACGACGACCAGATCGGCAAGATCTCGCTGGTCGGCGCGGGCATGAAGAGCAACCCGGGCGTCACCGCGGACTTCTTCACCGCGCTGTCCGACGCCGGGGTGAACATCGAGCTGATCTCGACCTCCGAGATCCGCATCTCGGTCGTCACCCGCAAGGACGACGTGAACGAGGCCGTCCGCGCCGTGCACACCGCCTTCGGGCTCGACTCCGACAGCGACGAGGCCGTCGTCTACGGAGGCACCGGGCGCTGATGTCCGGCATCCAAGGCGCCGGGCGCACCGGGCGGCCGACCCTGGCCGTCGTGGGGGCGACCGGCGCCGTCGGCTCGGTCATGCTCCAGATCCTGTCCCAGCACGCGGACGTCTGGGGCGACATCCGTCTGATCGCCTCCCCGCGCTCGGCCGGCCGCAAGCTGACCGTGCGCGGCGAGGAGGTCGAGGTGGTGGCCCTCACCGAGGAGGCCCTCGACGGCGTCGACGTCGCCATGTTCGACGTGCCCGACGAGGTCTCCGCCCGGTGGGCGCCGGTCGCCGCCGCCAAGGGCGTGGTGGTGGTCGACAACTCCGGCGCGTTCCGGATGGACCCGGACGTGCCGCTCGTCGTGCCCGAGGTCAACCCGCACACGGTGCGGAGGCGACCGCGCGGGATCGTCGCCAACCCGAACTGCACGACGCTGTCCATGATCGTCGCGCTGGGCGCGCTGCACGCCGAGTTCGGCCTGCGCGAGCTGGTGGTCTCGTCCTACCAGGCGGTGAGCGGCGCGGGGCGGGACGGCGTCGAGACGCTGCGCCGGCAACTGTCCCTGGTCGCCGGCACCGAACTGGGGACCCACCCCGGTGACGTGCGGCGGGCCGTCGGCGACGACACCGGGCCGTTCCCGGAGCCGGTCGCGCTGAACGTCGTACCGTGGGCCGGATCGCCGCGCGAGGACGGCTGGTCCTCGGAGGAGATGAAGGTGCGGGACGAGTCCCGCAAGATCCTCGGACTGCCGCAGCTTCCGGTGGCGGTGACGTGCGTACGGGTTCCCGTGATCACCACGCACTCGCTGACCGTGCACGCGCGCTTCGAGGGCGAGGTCACCGTCGACCGGGCCCGGGAGATCCTGGCCACCGCGCCCGGTGTCGTCCTCTTCGACGACCCGGCCGCGGGGGAGTTCCCGACCCCCGCCGACGTGGTCGGCACCGACCCGACCTGGGTCGGCCGGGTGCGGCGTGCGCTGGACGACCCGACGGCGCTCGAACTCTTCGTCTGCGGGGACAACCTGCGCAAGGGTGCCGCGCTGAACACCGCTCAGATCGCGGAGCTGGTGGCGGCCGAATACGCCTGAGCGGCGGCCAGCCGCGCAAGAAGTCCTGGCCGTGGTGGGGTTCGTCCGCAGGATTCACGGACGAGATGTGATCCGGAAGTCGGTCCGGAGCACTTGTACACGACACCCGTGGCATCAGAGGATTTGCTCCCCGCCCTCCGCAACCGTGCGGAGGGCGGGGAGCGTCTTTGCGGTCACCCATTCAGGGCGCGGAGACGCGTGAGTCGGCGTGGGGACGCCGAGGACGTGCGTGGGGACGCCCGTTCACATGGGACACAGGGGAAGAGCGGGACGATGAGGGCCTATGACGCACCGTCAGTCAGGCAACTGTCCGACGGGCACGGGAACGTGACGCCCGGCACGTACAACCCTCAGGGGGGTGGGCGTGTCCAACTGGCGTGGCAGAGGTACTCGATTTCACCGCGGCAACGCGTGGTCCCGCTGTGCGGGCACCCGTCCGGCCCGTCCGTCCCCGTGTGGCCGGTCCGGCCGGTGGCATGCCGGTGATCGCGCCCATGCCCGCAGCGCGGCCGGCCCGCATGTCGAACCAGCGCGACGGCGCGGAGGACGCGGTGGCGGCGGGTACCACCGTCGACCACCTCACCGAGACGTACCGGGCGCACTACCGGTCCCTGCTCGGCCTCGCCGCCCTCCTCCTCGACGACACCGCCTCCTGCGAGGACGTCGTCCAGGAGGCCTTCATCCGCGTCCACTCGGCGCGCAAACGCGTCCGCGACCCGGAGAAGACCCTGGCGTACCTGCGTCAGACCGTCGTCAACCTCTCGCGTTCGGCGCTGCGCCGCCGCATCCTCGGACTCAAGCTGCTCTCCAAGCCCATGCCGGACATGGCGAGCGCGGAGGAGGGCGCCTACGACCAGCTGGAGCGCGACTCCCTGATCAAGGCGATGAAGGGGCTGCAGCGCCGCCAGCGCGAGGTCCTGGTCCTGCGCTACTTCGCCGACATGACCGAAGCGCAGGTCGCCGAGGCGCTCGGCATATCGCTCGGCTCGGTCAAGGCGTACGGTTCGCGTGGTATCGCGGCGCTCAGGGTCGCCATGGAGGCACCGGCATGAGCGACGGCAACGAACCGCGGCGCGACGCCCGCGACGAGCACGGCACCCGGGAGGGCGCCACGCCGGCCGGGGGGAGCGAGCCGGCCGGGCGGGTCGGGGGGAGCAGTGGTCCGGGGGGCGGGAGTGGTTCGGCTGACGGAAGTGGCCCGGCTGACGAGAGCGGTCCGGCTGACGGAAGTTGCTCGGGTGGCGGGAGCGGTCCGGGGGGCGAGAGTGGCCCGCCTGACGGGAGCGGTCCGGCTGACGGGAGCGGTCCGGCTGGGGTGACCGGTCCGGCTGGGGTGACCGGTGCGGCCGAGGACATCGGTCCGGCTGGGGTGACCGGTCCGGCCGGGCGGTACGAAGAAGAGCAACCGAAGCACACGCACGCAGGGAACGGAACTGTGAACCACGGCCCCGCCGACCAGGGCCCCGACACCCGTGGGCCCGACGGGCTCGGCTCCGAGGAGCTGGCCCTGCGCAGGATGCTGCACCACGCCGTCCAGGACGTGGCGCCGAGCGACGGGACCCTGGAGCACCTGCGCCGCGCGGTACCCGCCCGGCGGGCCCGCAAGCGCCAGGCCGTCGTCGGCGTGGCCGCGGCCGTCCTCTTCGTCGGCACCGCGATCCCCGCCCTCGTGCACGTCTCCAGCGCCACCGGGCCCGGGGCCGACCCGTCCGTCGCGGGACACGCCTCCCAAACGCAGGGCGGCGCCTCCCGGGGCAAGGACCCGGCCGGCGGCCAGAGCGGCGTCGCCGGCTCCGCGGGTACGGCCGAGGACCAGGAGAGGGCCGACCCCGAGAAGACGCCCCAGGACACGGAGAGCGGCGCCGCGACGGGCTCGGCCCCTGGTGCCGGCCCCTCCGCCAGCAGCGCCGTCGAGATTCCCGCCTGCACGGCGAAGCAGCTCGGCCCGGCCGTCGCGAGCAGCGCCGCGCCCGACTCCACGGGCGTGGTCTACGGCTCCTTCCGCGTCACCAACCTCTCCTCGCACGGCTGCACCGTCACCGGCCCGGGCAGCGTCGTCGCCACCCCGCAGGGCGCGGCGGACGCCACCAGGATCGGCACCGCCCGCCACGCCGCCGGGGACGCCGCGGCCGGACTGCCCGACCCGTCACTGGAGACCGCCTCGCTGGCCCTGTCGCCGGGCTCCGCCTACGAGGTGCAGTTCGCCTGGGTGCCCTCGGAGACCTGTCCCACCACCCCCGGCGGCACGACGGGGGCCGGCACCGGAGGCGGCCCCTCACCCACCCCCTCGCCCACCGAGGACACGGCCGCGACGGGCGGTCCCTCCACGGTCGACGGCGACACCGGCACCACGACCCAGTCGGTCACCGCGGAGGGCCCGGCCGACGGGAGCGTGTCGGTCACCTACACCCCGGAGGGCGGATCGGGCTCGGCGACGGCCACGGTGTCCGACGCGTGCGCGGGGACCGTGTACTGGACGGGTGTGCTGGCCGGGTCCGAATAGGGCGCCCGGCGTGTGCGCGGGCCGCGGCGCCTGCCTCGGGGCTGAAGCTCCGGGCCCCGGGCGTCCGGGCCCCGGCCCCGGACCCCCGCAGCTGGTCTCCGGCCTCGGCCCGGCCTCCGGACACTGGACCGCCGGCCTCCGGGGCAGGGCCCGCCCGCACCCGGTCCGGTCGGGCAGGCCGTGATCCCTTCGCGCGTCCGGCGTCGGCCGTCCGGCCTCAGACGCCGGACGGCTGCGGCTCCCGCTCGTCCTCCGGGGCCAAGCCCAGCTCCGCGTCCCGGGCCAGCTCGACCTCGCGGCGCAGCAGCCGGAACCACATGAAGATCACGAAGCCCACGAAGGCGAACCACTCGGCGGTGTAACCGAGGTTCTGGAACGCCTTCAGGTCCAGCCCCGTGTTCTGCGGCGCGCTCACGGGCACGGCCCGCATCCCCGAGTCGCCCGTGTTGAGCGTGATCCACGCGTCGTACACGTCGTACGGCACCAGATTCAGCAGCGTCGCCGCGCTGATCGCGCCGGTCTGTCCCTGCGGCCACCCGGAGCGGCCGCTGACGCCGTTGCCGCCGGGCGACTCGGCCGCCTGGAGCGCTCCGGTGACGGTGACCTCGCCGGTGGGCGGGGCCGGAGCCTTCGCCGGGTCGGGGGTGCCGGGCAGCCAGCCCCGTACGACCGGCAGCGCCTCACCGGCGTCGGTGCGCAGCAGCGTGAGGACGTAGT
Organism: Streptomyces sp. JK94; assembly: GCF_053613315.1. Taxonomy (NCBI): domain Bacteria; kingdom Bacillati; phylum Actinomycetota; class Actinomycetes; order Kitasatosporales; family Streptomycetaceae; genus Streptomyces; species Streptomyces sp. JK94. The sequence continues at coordinate 458,351 of NZ_JBSICH010000007.1, forward strand.
AACCGTCCCGGCCGTCCAGCTTCCGCTCCGGGACGAGCAGCTGTGCGTCGTACCGGCCGCTCACGGTGGTCTGCTTGCCGACCGTCGACCTGTCCACGGGCAGCAGCTCCGCCAGCGGGCGGGCCGCCTCCCGGCGGGCCGTCTCGTGCTGCGTGGTCGCCGCCTCGTGGTCCTGCACCCGGTCCTCGAACCGGCCCAACTGCCACGACCCCATGAAGATGCAGAAGGGGATGGCGAGGACGACGAAGACGTTGATCCCCCACCAGCGGGGCGTCAGCAGAAACCGGTACACGCCCTCCACGGTACGGGGCGGGGCCCCGCGACCCGCCCGCGGGGCTGTGGAAAAGCGGGGGAGGGGGAACCGGGGAGAGCGGAGTTTTCCACAGGCTGGGGATCTGATCTGCGCGTTGTCCCCGGGGGGAGGCAGTATGGGGCCATGACTGAGAGCAACGGGTCCGTGTCGTCGGACCAGCGGCGGGGACAGGACGGCCGGCGGGCCGAGGAGATGCCCGACTGGGAGAAGCGGTTCCGGGCGCCGAGGGTGTCGCTGCCCGACTGGGCCGAGGACGCACCGGACCGCTCCCTGTTCGTGTCCAACGCCACGGGGACGTACGAGCTGTACGCCTGGGACCGGGCGACCGGTGAGCAGCGCCAGGTCACCGACCGGCCCAACGGCACGACGGACGGCGTGCTCTCGCCGGACGGCGACTGGATCTGGTGGTTCGACGACAAGGACGGCGACGAGTTCGGCGTCTGGCGCCGCCAGCCCTTCGCGGGCGGCGAGGACGAGCCGGCGGTGCCGGGCCTCGGCCCCTCCTACCCGGCGGGCCTCGCCCTCGGCCGGGACGGGCGCACGGCGGTGATCGGCCGCTCGACCGACGAGGAGGGCACGACGATCCACCTCGCGTACGCGGGAGGGCCCCCGGCGGAGATCTACCGGCACCGCGAGTCCGCGGGCGTCGGCGACCTCTCCCACGACGGCACGCTGATCGCCGTCGAGCACACCGAGCACGGCGACGCCATGCACTCGGCGCTGCGGGTCCTGCGCCCCGACGGTACGACGGTCGCCGAGCTGGACGACACCAGGGGCGGCGAGGAGGAGCTGGGCCTGGAGGTCCTCGGCTTCGCCCCGGTCGACGGCGACACCCGCCTGCTCATCGGCCACCAGCGCCGGGGCCGCTGGGAGCCCCTGGTGTGGGACGTGGCGACGGGCGAGCAGGCCGACCTCGCCCTGGACCTGCCCGGCGACGTCAGCGCCGAGTGGTACCCGGACGGCTCCGGCCTGCTGATCGTGCACGACTTCGAGGCCCGCAGCGAGCTGTTCCGGTACGACTTCGCCGCACGCGGGCTGGTGGAGATCGAGACCCCGGCCGGCACCGTCTCCGGGGCGACGGCCCGGCCCGACGGCAGCGTGGAGTACCTGTGGTCCTCGGCCGCCGAGCCGTCGGCGGTCCGCTCCACCTCGGGCCGGGTCGTCCTGGAACCACCCGGCATGAAGTCGCCCGGCTCGGTCCCGGTGGAGGACGTGTGGGTGGAGGGCCCGGGCGGCCGCGTCCACGCCCTGGTCCAGAAGCCGGCCGGCACGACCGGACCGTTCCCGACGGTCTTCGACATCCACGGCGGCCCGACCTGGCACGACAGCGACTCCTTCGCCGCCGGCCCCGCGGCCTGGGTCGACCACGGCTACGCGGTGGTCCGCGTCAACTACCGCGGCTCCACCGGGTACGGCCGCGCCTGGACCGACGCCCTCAAGCACCGGGTCGGCCTCATCGAGCTGGAGGACATCGCGGCGGTGCGCGAGTGGGCGGTCACCTCCGGTCTCGCGGACCCCGAGCGCCTGATCCTCACCGGCGGCTCCTGGGGCGGTTACCTCACCCTGCTCGGCATCGGCACCCAGCCCGAGGCGTGGACGCTGGGCATCGCCGCGGTGCCGGTCGCCGACTACGTCACCGCGTACCACGACGAGATGGAGGGACTGAAGGCCCTCGACCGCACCCTCCTCGGCGGTACCCCCGAAGAGGTCCCCGACCGCTTCGAGGCGTCCTCCCCGCTGACCTACGTCGACCAGGTCAAGGCCCCGGTCCACATCTCCGCCGGCGTCAACGACCCGCGCTGCCCGATCCGCCAGGTCGAGAACTACGTCGAGCGCCTGGCGGCGAGGGGCGCGGTCCACGAGGTGTACCGCTACGACGCGGGGCACGGGTCACTGGTGGTGGACGAGCGGATCAAGCAGGTCCAGCTGGAGCTGGACTTCGCGGCGAAGCACCTGCCCCGCAGCTGACCACCCGTCCGACGGAGGAGCGGAGCGGGCCCGGCCGTGCGGGCCCGCCCGCCGGTCCGTCCGACCGCGTCCGTTGCAGGCTCTGCTTCCTGGCCGCCCGAGACGGGCGGCGGGTACGGCGCAGACGCCGGGGGCCCGGGTGGCCGGGACCCCTCCCGGGGGCGCGGGGCGCGGGCCTCGGTGGGCGGGGTGTGGGGGCATGGGCCTTCGGTGGGTGGGGTGTGGGGGCGCGGGCCTTCGGTGGGCGGGGTGCGGGGCACGGGCCCTCGGCGGGCGGCGCGGGGCACAACCCGTGCGGAGGCGTGGGGGTGTCGCCCCTACACGTCCGTCCGCCGTCGCGTCCGCCGCCCCAGCAACTCGGCCAGCCCCCGCCGCGTGGCCGCCAGCACCACCCGGTCCTCGCTTCGCAGGACATACGTGTCGGGCAGCTCCCACACCAGTCTCGACTCCCGGGGCCCCTCACCGCCGGCGCCCGCCTCGTCGCCCGGGCCCCCGTCGGAGACCTCCAGCGCCAGCACCCGCCACGCCCCCGCCCGGAACGCCTCCCCGACCGTCTTCCCCTCCAGCTGCGGATGCCCCGCCACCTTCACGGCCGCGAACAGCAGCACCCGCCGCTCGACGGGGATCGCCCCCAGGATCTGGCGGCCCATCATCGCCCCGGCGAAGGCGGGCGCGGACAGGTGCGTCACACTGCGGCTCCGGGTGAGCGCGCCCGGGTGCGCGGCGCGCAGGGTGCGGTACACGGCGGTCGCGAAGTCGTCGTCGTACAGGCGCAGCACCACCCGCAGCCCGGACCGCACGGAGCGGGCGTACAGCACCGCCTCCAAGTTGGTGGTGTCCGCGCTGGTCAGGGCGAGCAGCGAGTGCGCCCGGTGGATCTTGGCGGCCTCCAGGACGCCTTCCTGGGTGACGTCCCCGAGGACCACCGGCACCCGCAGCCGCCGTGCGGTCGCCATGCCGCGCGCCTCGGGATCGGCCTCCACGCACACCACGGGGATGTCCATCTCCCGCAGCCGGGTCAGCACGCGCGTGCCGATCTTGCCGAGACCGAGCAGGACGACGTGTCCGCCGAGGCCGCGCGGCGGCTTCCGCAGGGCCGACGCGCTGCGGAACGTACCGAGCGCCTCCAGGACGGCCGCCAGCAGCACCGGGAGCAGCAGCAACCCGACGAAACCGGAGAGCAGCTGCAGGATCTGGCGTCCGGGGTCCTCCTTGTGGGCGGGCTCGTTGATGGCGAACAGGTCCAGCAGCGTCACGTAGGTGGCGTGCAGTGGATGGTCCTCGGTGACCACCATGAGCGCCACGGCGAGGGCGACCACGCAGACGCCCAGGCCCGCGAGGGACCACCGCAGCCGCCGCGAGAACAGTTCACCGAACGGGGGCACACCGGCCCGCACGACGGGCAGCGGCGGGCCGGAGTACGACACCTGCTCCAGGACGACCGTGCCGCGCCCGGTGGCCGCCCGCGCCGCGGCCGCGTCGGGCAGCAGCTGCGGTCCGTGCTCGCCGCTGCTCTCCGAGCCGTCGGTGCCGGCCGGGTCGCTGCTCGTCGCGGACAGCAGCGCGAGCGTGCACAGTCCGGGGTCGGCCACCTCGCCGGGGCGCGGCGGCTGCCGTTCCGCCGCGCGCAGCAGCACTCCGTCCGTCTCCAGGACCTTGCTGGTGCCGACGAGCGCGGTCGCGGCCAGGGCCGGTGCGGCCGTGTCGGCGTCGGACAGCACGGTCGTGGAGGCACCGGCGCCGTCCAGCCCCGCGTCCCGGTCGTGGCCGGTCGCCAACGCGGCGCTCTGGTCCAGGAGTTCCTCGATGTGCCGGCCGAGCCGCCGGTTGTACAGGCGCAGGACCAGACGCAGCCGGGGGTTGAGCCGGCGGGCGGTCAGGGCGGCGCGGATGTTGGTCTCGTCGTCGTCGTACACGAGGGCCAGCGCCGCGGCCCGGTCCACACCGGCCGCCGCGAGCACGTCCTCGGTCGGCTCGGCGGCCTCCAGCTCCGGTTCGGGGCCGATGTCGTTCGGGTCACCGCCGGCCGAGCGGTTGACGGCCGCGTTGACCAAACCCAGCAGCGCCGCGGAGGCCGCGCGGGCCCGCCCGACCGCGGGCTGGGAAGCCCGGCGCCCGGAGGGCGGGACGACGAGTGTGACCTGTTCGCGGTACACGCCGCGCAGTTCGGCGGCCAGGCGGTGCGCCAGCCCGTCGTCGCCGCACACCACCATGTGCGCGTATCCGTCGCCCTGCGGAACCTGGTGCGGAACGCTCCCCGTATGAGTCCCCATTTGGGAGAAGACAGTACCGGCGGGAGGTGCGGTTCCCGGTCTTCGCGCACCACATCCGGCCAGAGCGGGAGCGGCATGGAAGAGACGTGAAGATTGCCGGGACACGGCAATGACGCTCACCTCCCCGCATGTGACGATGCGTCGTACCGGAGCTCGGCGACGGGCGAGAGGGGGCGGCACGCATGGCCTGGTTTCTCGGGCTGGGTATCACGGGGGTCGTGCTGCTCGCCCTGTCGCTGATCTTCGACGGACTGCTGGAAGGCGCGTTCGACGGAGTGCTGGACGGCGTCCTGGAGGGGTGGCTGTCGCTGCCGGTCATCGCCGGGTTCGTGGCGATGACCGGCTTCGGGGGTGCCATCGCCCTCGGCGCCGGCTGGACCGGTCCGGCGGGCGCCGCCGGGTTCGGTGCGGTCGCCGGGGTGGGGGCCGGCTGGCTGACGTACCGCCTCAGCCGTGCGCTGATGCGCGATCAGTCCACCGTCACACCCCGCACCGACGACCTGCTCGGCACGTCCGGCAGGGTCGTGACCGCCATTCCCGCCGACGGTTTCGGCGAAGTGCTGCTCCGGCTCGCGGGGCAGCCGCTGAAGTGTGCGGCGCGCAGCGCGGTGCCGGTGGCGCGGGGGACCGAGGTGTGGGTCGAGGCGGTGCCGACCGGGACGTCGGTCGTGGTGCGGCCGGTGGACCGCTGAGCGTCCTCGCCGTCCTGCCCGGCCCGCCCGCTCTCCCGGCGCTTCTTCCGGTCGGTCCTCCAGGTCAGGCCTTCCGGTCAGGCCTTCAGGCCAGGCCTCCAGGTCCGTCCTTCAGGTCAGGCCGTACGGATCGGTCCTGCCGATCGGTCCCGCTGTTGTCTCTGTCCTCTCTGTGTGATTCGGGGTTGTTGCCATGAGTCCTGTCGTCATCGCGGTGCTGGGGGTCGTCGTACTCCTGGTGCTGCTCGCGCTGGTGGTGGTCAGCCGCTACAAGGTGGCCGGGCCGAGCGAAGCGTTCATCGTCACGGGACGGCGCGGCAAGAAGTCCACCGATCCCGACACGGGACGCGTCGTCACCGACAACAGCGGCCAGAAGGTCGTGGTCGGCGGCGGTGTGTTCGTCGTGCCGTTCGTGCAGCAGCGGTTCACGCTCGACCTCTCCTCGCGGCACATCCCGGTCGCCGTGCGCGGCGCGGTGACGCTGCGCGGGGTGAAGGCCAACCTCGAAGGTGTGGCGATCGTCAAGGTCGGCGGCACGGAGGACGCGATCCGCGCCGCCGCGCAGCGGTTCCTGATGCAGCAGGACGGCATCGTCGGCTTCACCCAGGAGGTGCTGTCCGGCGCGCTGCGCGCGATCGTGGGCCGGATGTCCGTGGAGGACGTCATCCGGGACCGGGCCGCCTTCGCCGGGCAGGTCGCCGAGGAGGCGGAGGCGAGCCTGTCCGGGCAGGGCCTGGTGCTGGACGCCTTCCAGATCCAGGACATCACCACCGAGGGCTCCTACCTGGAGGACCTCGGCCGTCCCGAGGCGGCGCGGGCCAAGCAGGAGGCCGACATCGCCGAAGCCGTGGCCCGGCGCGCCGCCGAACAGGCGCGGCTGAAGGCGGAGGAGGAGATCGCGGTCGCGCAGCGGACCCTCTACCTGAAGCAGGCCGAGATCAAGGCCGAGACCGACCAGGCGTCGGCCCGCGCCAACGCGGCGGGCCCCCTCGCGGAGGCGGCCCGGCAGCAGGACATCCTCGCCGAGCAGGAGAAGGTCGCCGAGCGGCAGGCCGCGCTGAAGGACCGCCAGCTCGACACCGAGGTGCGCAAGCCCGCCGACGCCCAGCGGTACGCGGCCGAGCAGGAGTCCGAGGCCCGCCGGGTGGCGCGGGTGAAGCAGGCGGAGGCCGAGCGGTCGGCGGAGATCGCCGCGGCACAGGCCGAGGCCGAGCGGGCCCGGCTCACCGGTGAGGGCGAGAAGCAGCGGCGTGGCGCGCTGGCCGAGGCGGAGGCCGTCGAGGGCCTCAGGCAGGGTGAGGCGGAGCGTTCCCGGCGTGCGGCGATCGCCGAGGCCGTACGGCTGGAGGGCGAGGCGGAGGCCGCAGCGATCGGTGCCAGGGGCGCGGCCGAGGCCGAGGCGATGCGGCAGAAGGCCGACGCCTTCGGGCAGTACGGCGACGCCGCCGTGCTCCAGATGCTGGTCGAGGTGCTGCCGCAGGTGGTGGCCAAGGCGGCCGAGCCGCTCGCGGCCGTGGACAAGATGACGGTCATCTCGACGGACGGCGCGAGCCGGCTGTCGCGCACGGTCGCCGACAACGTGGCACAGGGCATGGAACTGCTCACCTCGACCACGGGCGTCGACCTGGCGTCCCTGCTGAAGAACCTCACGGCGAAGGACTCCGCCGGGACGGCCGGTGCGCCCGGACCGGACCGCCCGGAGGGCCCGGGCCCGCGCGACGGCAAGGTGGAGATCACGGGCTGACCGCGCCCACGGGCCGGGCCCGGCTCGCCCCGGCCCCTCCCGCCCCGGCCCTCTCGTCCAGGCCCCTCCAGTTCCGGCCTCTCCCGCCCCATCCTTTCCCGCCCCGGCCTCTCCCGTTCCGCCGCGGCCCGCTCAGATCTCCTGGGCGGGCCAGCCCAGCAGCCGGGCCCCGATGACCGCCGTCTGCAGGGTGTAGCGGTGCACCGGGTCGGCGGGGTTGGCGCCGGTGAGCTGGTGGATGCGCTCCAGCCGGTAGGTGAGGGCCCGCACACTGAGCGACAGGCGCCGGGCGGCCTCGGCCGCGGTACAGCCGGCGTCGAAGTACACCTCCAGGGTCCGCACCAGCGGCTCGACACCGCCGCGGGCCTCGCGCAGCGGCCCCAGCACGCTCAGCACCAGCTCGGCCATGGCCTGCCGGTCACGGGTGAGGACGGGGTAGACGAGCAGGTCGGCGGCGCGCAGCACGGGATCCTCCAGCTCCAGCCGCTCGGCGAGTTCGAGGGTGCTCAGCGCCTCCTCGTAGCTGTGCACCACACCGCCCGCACCGGTCTGGGGGCGCCCGATGGCCACCCGGCTGCCCTCCGTGGCGGCGTACGCCTGCTTGGCGAAGAAGGCGAGGACGTCGTCCTGGTCACCGGGCGCGATGCAGATCAGCTGCCCGTTCTTGGTGGTGATCAGGATGCGCCGGTCGCCGAAGCGGGAGATGAGGGCGGTCTCCACGAGCCGGGTGACCGGCGCGGTGTCGTCGTACACCTCGGGCCCCTCGGCCACCGCGACGGCGTGGGCGCGGGAGAGGACGAGCCCGAAGCGCTCGGCCCGTTCGGCGAGCCGGCCCAGGTCGCTGCGCCCGTAGAGCAGGTCGTCGATGAACTCCCGCCGTGCGGCCTCCTCCTGCCGTACGGCGAGGCGCTGGGCGCGTTCGTAGCCCTCGGCGAAGGCGTCGACGGCCTGGGTGACGGCGGCGAGCACGCGGTCCGTGACGCCGGTGGCGGAGCCGTTCGCCCCGCCGGGCCAGGCGGTGCGCGTGGCGTCCAGGTGCAGCCGTACGAGGCCGCGCAGACTGTGCCCGGCCTCCGCGGCCCGTTCACCGAGGAGCCGCCTTCTCTCCAGCTCGTCCCGGGTCAGCCGGCGCCCGGTGCCCGCGACCGCCGCGAGGATCTCGGAGTACCCGGCCAGATACGACTCCTGCGGTTCCGGTGTCTCCTGCTGCTCCGTCACCCCACGCCTCCCCCTGCCCTGCCCGCCCGGTCGGCGCGGTCCGGCAACGTGAGGTTAGTCAAGACTGCCGGAAACCGGAAATGCCTTCGGGCGCGGGCGCGTTGCCGGCCGGCGGGGCGGGGGTGTCAGGGCCTCTGGTACGGCTGCTGCTGCGGCTGCCCGTGGGCCTGACCGCCCTGGCCGCTCACGGCCTGCGTCTGGAGGTGCTCCGCCTGTTCCCCGGTCACCTGCTGCTCGGCGCCGCAGAAGGTGCACTGCGTCAGGTACTTCGTGGAGAACGGGAACAGCGGCACGAAGAACAGCGTGAACTTCGTGACGCGCTTCCTCAGGGTGTGCGCGGAGGGGTTGCCGCACTGGCCGCACACCAGCGTCAGTATCGCGAGCTGGTAGAGGTAACCCTTGGTGCCGAAGATGATCACTGGGTGGTCCTTCCCGGGTCGGGGCCCGCGAGCGGGCAGGGCACGCAGATCCTCTCCCAGATTGCGCCCGGACGGGTCCCGGGAGCCACCTGCACCGCCTGCGGCTACCTGCGGTCATCTGTGGCTACTTGCGGTCATCTGCGGTCGCCTATGGTCACAGCGGTCACCCGCCATCACCACCGACCGGACGCCGGCCCGGAGGCGGACCGGACGCCGGCCCGGAGGCGGCCCGGCATCGGTCGGCGTCAGCCCGCCTCGACGCCCCCGGCCTCCCAGCGCAGCAGGTCTCCCGGCTGGCACTCCAGCACGTCGCAGAGCGCGGCGAGCGTCGTGAAGCGCACCGCCTTGGCGCGGCCGTTCTTGAGCACCGCCAGGTTGGCGGGGGTGATGCCGACGCGTTCCGCGAGCTCTCCCACGGACATCTTGCGCTTCGCCAGCATCACGTCGATGTCGACGACGATCGGCATCAGATCACCTCGGACAGCTCGGCCCGCATCCGTGCCGCCTCGATGTCGCGCGCGACGGCCTGGGCGAGCAGCATCCGCAGGACGAGCACGACCAGCGCGACGCCCAGGATCGCCACGACGACCCCGCCCAGCACGAGGACGATGCCGGGCGCGACGGCCTCGCCGGGGGCCAGGACGACCCCGAGCGCGAACACCAGGAGCGCGGCCGCGACGAACGCCCCGATCACGACGTGCACGTACCGGAAGGCGCCGAGGGAGAACACGGTGCCCCGCCGCGCCATCGTCCCCAGCCGCCATACGCAGACCAGGACGACCTGGGCCGCCGCGGCCACCAGGACGATGATCAGGAACACCGGCGTACGCACGGCCGCGAGGTCGGCGTCGGGATCACCGGTCCCGGCCGCCAGGAGCCGGATCAGCACCGCCTGGACGAACGCCGAGCCGGTCAGCAACATCACGAGTACCCCGCGCAAGGCGAGCACCGTCATCCGTCCCATCGCCCCTCCTTCAATCGAATCACGATGGAAAGCTATCGAAAAACGATAGATCCGGCAAGTCCCGGCCGTCCCCGGTGAGAAGCAACGGGCGCCGTCCCGCGGCGCGCCCCCGCGGCGCGTCCGGGTGACGTCCCGGGGTGACCGGTGTCATCGGTCCGGTTCGGGGCACCGGGTAGGTCACGGAGCCGTAGCGATCGAGAGCGGTCAGTCATGGCGGTGGCGCAGGAGCCCGGCGTTGCCCGGGCGGCGGAGCCCGGCGGTTCGCCGGTCGGTTCGCACAACGAGTGGGACCCGCTGGAGGAGGTCGTCGTCGGACGCCTGGAGGGCGCGACGATTCCCTCCGACCATCCGGTCGTGACCTGCAACGTCCCGCCGTGGGCGGCGCGGTTGCAGGGGCTGGCGGCCGGGTTCCGCTACCCGCGCGTCCTGGTCGAGCGGGCGCAGCGCGAACTCGACGGCTTCATCACCCTCCTGCAGTCCCTGGGCGTCACGGTCACGCGCCCGGAGGCGGTCGACCACCGGCAGCGCTTCAGCACCCCGGACTGGTCGTCCCGCGGCTTCTGCAACACCTGCCCGCGCGACTGCCTGCTCGTGGTCGGCGACGAGATCATCGAGACCCCGATGGCCTGGCCGTGCCGGTACTTCGAGACCCACTCCTACCGTCCGGTCCTCAAGGACTACTTCCGGCGCGGCGCACGGTGGACGGCGGCCCCGAAGCCCCAGCTCACCGATGCCCTCTTCGAGCGGGACTTCCGCGTCCCCGGGCCGGGCGAGCCGATGCGCCACATCCTCACCGAGTTCGAGCCGGTCTTCGACGCGGCGGACTTCGTCCGGGCCGGACGCGACCTCTTCGTCACCCGGAGCAACGTCACCAACCGCATGGGCATCGAGTGGCTGCGCCGCCACCTCGGCCCCGGCTACCGCATCCACGAGATCGAGAGCCGCTGCCGCGCCCCCATGCACATCGACACGACGTTCGTCCCCCTCGCGCCCGGCAAGGCGCTGGTCAACCCGGAGTACGTCGACGTCGACCGCCTTCCCGACGTCCTGTCCTCCTGGGACATCCTGACCGCGCCCGAGCCCGACCCCATCGACGACCGGCTGCTCAGGATCACGTCGATGTGCGGCAAATGGCTCAGCATGAACGTGCTCGTGATCGACGGCGAACGGGTGATCGCGGACCGGCACCACACCGCCATGCTGCGCGCGCTGGAGAGCTGGGGCTTCGAGCCGGTCCCGTGCGACCTCCTGCACTACGCGCCGTTCGGCGGCTCCTTCCACTGCGCGACCCTCGACGTACGGCGCCGGGGCACGCTCGAGTCGTACTTCGACTGACGGCGGGCCGAGCACCGGCCGCTTCACCGAGCCCCTGGCCCGCCGCCTCCCCCGCCGGCCTTCCCCACTGCCTCCCCCGCCGGCCTCCCCGCCGCCTCCCCCGCCGGCCTTCCCCACTGCCTCCCCCGCCGGCCTCCCCACTGCCTCACCCGCCGGTCCGCCGAGCCGGTCGCGGCACCGGCCCCACCCCCCGGCGTACGCCTGGCCCCGAGCCGGAGCCCGCCCACGCCCGAGGGAGGCCCGGGAGGGCTGTTCGGGCGACGACCCCCGCCGCGAGGCGGAGGCCGGGCGAGGCGGGCGAAGCCGCTCCCGGTCGCGTCGCCGCTCGGCATCCAGAGGGCGCCAAGATTGCCGTATCACGGCAATGCGGTGAGAGGCGCGCCTCGGCCAGGATGAGGGTGGCAGGAACACGGGGGCGAACCCGGTGCCAGGGCCCGGCAACGGGCGCCGGCACCGGCGCCCGACGGACCGTTTCGGGGGTGAGGGCGTGGCACGCGTGGACGACGCCCCCGTACGGCCCCTCGGCCTCCTCGACACCACGCCCCCGGCGACCGGGCCCGGCGTACGGGCGGCGCTCCCGGCAGGCCGGGCCGGCCGGGCCGGGGCGCGCTCCCGTGCCGCCCTCCGTGCCGGGCTGGGACGCGGACGCCGCGGGCGACGACGACCGGACGCGGCGGACTGTTCCCCGTACGACCCCGGCAGTAGGCACCGCCGCGGCTGAGCCGTGGCCGGCGTGCGTCACACCGGACGCGCCCGCTCGTCACCGGGCGGGCCGCCCCGCCTCCTCGTGGAGGCGCCAACTCTTCGCAGACTTCGAGGAATTCCTATGGATTACCGCACCCTGGGCATCGGCGTGCTCGTTTGCATCCTGCTCGCCGCCGCCGTGCTGTTCGTCGTGGCCCGGCTGTTCCGCAAGGTGGAGCAGGGCAAGGCCCTGATCGTCTCCAAGATGCGCAAGGTCGACGTGACCTTCACCGGGCAGGTCGTGCTGCCGGTGCTGCACAAGGCCGAGGTGATGGACATCTCGGTGAAGACCATCGAGATCACCCGGGCCGGCAAGGAAGGGCTGATCTGCAGGGACAACATCCGCGCGGACATCCGCATCTCGTTCTTCGTCAAGGTCAACAAGACCGCCGAGGACGTCGTCAAGGTCGCCCAGGCGGTCGGCACCGCACGGGCCAGCGACCGGGAGACCCTCCAGGAACTGTTCCACGCGAAGTTCTCCGAGGCGCTGAAGACCGTCGGCAAGCAGATGGACTTCACCGACCTCTACACCAAGCGGGAGGAGCTGCGGTACCGGATCATCGAGGTCATCGGCGTCGACCTCAGCGGGTACCACCTGGAGGACGCGGCGATCGACTACCTGGAGCAGACGCCGCTGACCCAGCTCGACCCGGCCAACGTCCTGGACGCGCAGGGCATCCGGAAGATCACCGAGCTGACGGCCGTGGAGCACGTGCGTACCAACGAGGCCCAGCGCACCGAGGAGAAGGAGATCACCCGCCAGAACGTCGACGCCCGGGAGGCGATCCTGGAGCTGGAGCGCCGCCGGGTCGACGCCGAGACCAAGCAGAAGCGGGAGATCGAGACCGTACGGGCGCGCGAGGAGGCCGAGACCGCGCGGGTGATGGAGGAGGAGCGGCTGCGGGCGCAGTCCGCCTTCCTCAAGACCGAGGAGCAGCTCGGCGTCCAGCGCGAGAACCAGGGACGCGAGGTCGCGGTCGCGCAGAAGAACCGCGAGCGGGTCATCGCCATCGAGAACGAGCGCATCGAGAAGGACCGCCTCCTGGAGGTCATCGCCCGGGAGCGGGAGACGCAGCTGACGCGGATCGCCGCCGAGAAGGAGGTCGAGGCGGAGAAGCGGGAGATCGCCGACGTCATCCGTGAGCGAGTGGCGGTGGACCGCACGGTCGCCGAGCAGGAGGAGGCCATCAAGCGGCTGCGTGCCGTGGAGGAGGCGGAGCGGCAGCGGCAGGCCGTCGTCATCGCCGCCGAGGCCGAGGCGCAGGAGCGGCTGGTCAAGGACATCAAGGCCGCCGAGGCCGCCGAACAGGCCGCCACGCACCGTGCCGCCGAGGAGCTCACGCTCGCCGAGGCGCGGCTGAAGAGCGCCGACCTCGACGCGCGGGCCAAGCTGCGCCTCGCCGAGGGCATCCAGGCGGAGAGCGCTGCCCAGGGACTGGCCGAGGTCCAGGTCCGCGACAAGGAGGCCGAGGTCGTCGAGAAGGCCGGCCGTGCGGAGGCCGGGGCCACCGAGGCCCGGCTGCGGGCGGAGGCCGAGGGCGCCAAGGCCAAGGCGCTGGCCGAGGCCGCGGCCGTCGGCGAGAAGCTGAAGGCGGAGGCGGCCGGCCTCACCGAGAAGGCCGCGGCGATGGCCGCGCTGGACGAGGCGTCCCGCGGCCACGAGGAGTACCGGCTGAGGCTGGAGGCGGAGAAGGACGTCCGGCTGGCCGGGCTGGAGGTGCAGCGGCAGGTGGCCGAGGCGCAGGCGACGGTCCTGGCGACCGGGCTGGAGAACGCCGACATCAACATCGTCGGCGGCGAGTCCGTCTTCTTCGACCGGCTGGTCGGGGCGATCGCCCTCGGCAAGGGCGTCGACGGCTTCGTACAGCACTCCGAGACCGCGCAGGCGCTGGCCAAGCCCTGGCTGGACGGGACGTCGAGCTTCACCGACGACCTCAGCCGCGCCCTCGGCTCCGTCTCCACGGCCGACGTGCAGAACCTGACCGTGTCCACCCTGCTGATGAAGCTCATGAAGACGGGCGGCGCCGACTCGGGAGCCCTGGAGCAGCTGCTCAGCAAGGCCGGCGAGCTGGGCCTCGCCGACACCCGGCTGACGGCCGTGAACGGCAGCGCCAAGGGCTGACAGGCCGCGGGCGTGGGGGGGGGGGGGGGGGGGGGGGGGGGGGGAGGGGGAGGGGGGGGGGGGGGGGGGGGGGTGGGGGGGGGGGCCCCCCCCCCCCCACGCCCGCTTTTCTCCGACTTCCTGAGAGGGACCTCATGACCACCGCCCTGGACACGGGTACGTACGAGGTGCTGCGCGACCGCCTCACCGCGCAGGCGGCCGAGCTGGCCCGCCGCGCCGAGGCGCTGAACGCCCGCCGCGTCGAGGAGTTCGGCTCCCTGCGCCTGGAGCTGGCCGGCACCGAGCACCTGCGCACCGGGCCGGCGTGCGTGCCGCGCGACCTCGTGTCCGTCGGTGACGTCCTGCTCTTCGGTTACGACACCGTCCCCGGCCGGGGGCCCGAGACCGCCGTCGGCGACGTCCTCGCGCTGCACGACCGGGACCTGAACCGGCTGCCCGAGGACGCCGTGCCCGGCCTGCTCGACGACCCGGCCTTCGTCCGCGAGTTCGCCGCCCTGCACCGCTACTTCCACCAGGCCCGGCTCCTCCAGCTGCGGCGCGTCGAGGACAAGGTGCTCGCCGTCTTCCGGACCGGCGAGAAGGCGGACGACATCCGGGTCCTGCGCTGGGCGCTGTCCGACGACGGCCGGGCGTCCTTCCTGGACGCGCGCGGCGACCGCGACCACGTCCTGCCGCCCGCCCACGACTTCGACTGGACGGTGACGACCCGCGAGGACCACGTCCTGGGCCGCCACCCGCACGTCTCCATCGAGGGCGAGGTGTTCGTCGAGACGCTGGGCGGGACGCTCACCGTCAAGACCGAGGACGACACCGGGACGGGCGAGGGCGTGTACGCCGAGCCGGTCGACGAGCCGCTGCAGTCGCTCGCCGACGCGCACATCGCGTACGCGCGCGTGGGCGCCCTGATCCTGGTCGACGTCCTCCCCTACAAGGAGGACGCCCACCGCTACCTGGTCTTCAACACCCTCACCAGGACCGTCGTGCGCCTCGACGGCATCGGGCAGGCGTGCCGCCGGCTGCCCGGGGACCAGGGCGTCGTCTTCCCCGGCGGCTACTGCCTGGCCACCGGCACCCACCGGACCTTCGACGGCGTCGACACCGAGGGCCTGGAGTTCGAGCGGGCGGTGCGCTCACCGAACGGCGAGGACGTCCTCTTCGCCTTCCACGCGCGGGTGGCGGGCCGCACCCTGCTGCTGCCCTACAACGTGATCCGCAAGGAGGTCGCCGCCCCGCTGTCCTGCCACGGCTGGGCGCTGTTCGACGACGGAGCCCTCCTCGCCCTGCGGGCGGCCGGCGCCGAGCCGCAGCGCGTGCACCCCGTGCAGCGGTGGACCTCCCCGTACGTCTCCGACACCCACGCCGCCGCCCGGCCGGCCGGCACCGGTCCGCTCGCCCGGGTCGGCAACGCCGACCTCGTGCGCGGCATCTCCGACTGCCTGTCCGTCACCCGCGCGGTGACCGGCACCACCCCGACCGGCGAGGTGTACGAGGCGCTGGTGGCGGCCTGCGTACGGACCGCCGACACCCACCACTGGCTGGCCGAACCGGACCTGGGCGCCCTGCTCGAACCGCTCACGCAGGTGCGGACCACCGCCGAACGGGTGCTGGCCGAGTTCGAGACGGTGCAGGCGCTCACCCGGCAGGCGGCCGACGCGCTCACCGAGGCGGCGGCCCGCGTCGCCACCGTCGTACGGCGGCTGCGCGGCGAGGCCCCGCGCGGCGCCGCGGCGTGGGTGGCCGGGCTCACCGAGCTGCGGCAGGCCCAGGGCCACCTGCTCACCCTCAAGGACCTGCGGTACGCGGACACCGGCCGCGTCGACGAGCTGGCCGCCGACGTCGAGCGCGACCTCGCCTCCTTCGGGCAGCGGGCCGTGACCCACCTGGCGCACGAGGACGCCTTCGCCGACCACCGGGCCGACATCGAGCGGCTCGTCGCCGACGCCGAGGCGATCACCACCGTGGCCGAGGCGGAGCCCGTCGCCGCCCGCCTCGACGAGCACGCCGACGGCCTGCGCACGGTCACCGACGTCGTCTCCGGCCTGGACATCGGCGACGCCACCGTCCGCACGTCCGTCCTGGAGCGGATCGCCGAGGTCCTCGGGGGCGTCAACCGCGCCCGTGCCACCCTGGACGGCCGCCGTCGCACGCTCCGGGAGAGCGAGGGCCGGGCCGAGTTCGCCGCCGAGTTCGCCCTGCTCGGCCAGGCGGTCACCGGCGCGCTCGCGGCGGCCGGCACCCCCGAGGACTGCGACGAGCAGCTGGCCCGCCTGCTCGCGCGGGTGGAGGACCTGGAGTCCCGGTTCGCCGAGTCCGACGCCTTCCTCGCCGAGCTGGCGGACAAGCGCGACGAGGTCCACGAGGCACTCTCCGCCCGCAAGCAGACCCTCGCCGACGCCCGTGCCCGCCGGGCCGAGCGGCTGGCCGAGTCGGCCGGCCGGGTGCTGGGCACGGTCGTCCGCCGGGCGTCCGCGCTCGCCGACGCGGACGCCGTCACCACGTACTTCACCTCCGACCCGATGCCCGCCAAGGTCCGCCGCACGGCCGAGGAACTGCGCGGACTCGGCGACCCGGTCAGGGCGGAGGAGCTGGACGGCCGCCTGAAGTCCGCCCGGCAGCAGGCCCTGCGCGCGCTGCGCGACCGCACCGACCTGTACGCCGACGACGGCCGCACCCTGCGCCTGGGCAGCCACCGCTTCGCGGTCAACACCCAGCCACTGGACCTCACCCTCGTCCCGCGGGGCGACGGCCTCGCCTTCGCCCTGACCGGCACGGACTACCGCTCCCCGGTCACCGACCCCGAGTTCGCCGCGACCCGCCCGTACTGGGACCGTCCGCTGCCCTCGGAGTCGCCGGAGACCTACCGCGCCGAGCACCTCGCCGCCGGCCTGCTCGACGAGCACGGCCCGGCCGCGCTCGCCCAGGCCGAGGACCTGCCCGCCCTGGTCCGCCAGGCGGCGGAGGCGGCCTACGACGAGGGGTACGAGCGCGGGGTGCACGACCACGACGCGGCCCTGATCCTCGCCGCCCTCCTGCGTCTGCACGAGGGCGCGGGCCTCCTGCGCCACGAGCCGGCCGCCCGCGCCGCCGCGCAGTTCTTCTGGGCGCACGGCACGACGGCCGAGGAGCGGGACGCCTGGACCCGCCGGGCCGTCTCCCTCGCCCGGGCCCGCGACACCTTCGGGCTCGCGCCCGCGATCGCCGACCTGGAGGCGGAACTCGCCGGGGCGGCCGGCTCGCGAGCGGCAGCCGCGTACCTCTTCGAGGAGCTGACGTCCGGCCCCGACGGCTTCGTCATCAGCGCCGGCACCCGGACCCTGCTCGACAAGTTCCGCCGCACGGTGGGCGGCTCCGCGTACGACGACGACCTCACCGCCCTCACCGACACGGCCGCCCGCCGGCAACTCGTCGAGGCGTGGCTGACGTCGTACACCACCGCGACCGGCACCGGCCTCGCCCCGGGCGACCTGGCCGAGGCCGTGACCGCGGAGCTGTGCCCCGCACTGCCCCGCTACGCGTCGGACGCGCCCCTGACCGAGACCGTCGGGGGCCTGCTCGGCGCCCACCCCCGCATCCACGACCGGACCCTGACCGTCCGCGTCGACGAACTCCTCGCACGCGCCCGCGGGTTCCGCACCCGCGAAGTGCCCGCCCACCGGGCCTACCAGCGCCGTCGCGCCGCACTGGTGGCCGCCGAGCGCGGCCGCCTGCGCCTGGACGAGCACCGGCCGCGCGTGATGCCGGCGTTCGTGCGCAGCAGGCTCATCGACGAGGTCTACCTCCCGCTGATCGGCGACAGCCTGGCCAAGCAGCTCGGCACCACGGGGGACACCAAGCGCACCGACACCGGCGGCCTGCTGCTGCTCATCTCCCCGCCGGGCTACGGCAAGACGACCCTCATGGAGTACGTCGCCGACCGGCTCGGCCTGCTGCTGGTGAAGGTCAACGGCCCGGCCCTGGGCCACACGGTGACCTCCCTCGACCCGGCCGAGGCCCCGAACGCCACCGCCCGGCGGGAGATCGAGAAGGTCAACTTCGCGCTGGAGGCGGGCAACAACACCCTCCTCCACCTCGACGACATCCAGCACACCTCGCCCGAGCTGCTGCAGAAGTTCATCCCGCTGTGCGACGCCACCCGCCGCGTCGAGGGGGTGCGCGACGGCGAGCCGCGCACCTACGACCTGCGCGGCAAGCGGTTCGCGGTGTGCATGGCGGGCAACCCGTACACGGAGTCCGGCAGCCGCTTCCAGGTGCCCGACATGCTCGCCAACCGCGCCGACGTGTGGAACCTCGGCGACGTCCTGACCGGCAAGCGGGACGCCTTCGCCCTCAGCTTCGTCGAGAACGCCCTGACCGCCAACCCGGTCCTCGCGCCCCTGGCCGGCCGCGACCGCGCGGACCTGGAGCTGCTCCTGCGGCTGGCCGCGGGCGACCCGGCCGCGCGCGCGGACCGGCTGACCCACCCGTACGAACCCGCCGAGCTGGACCGGATCACCGCGGTTCTGCGCCACCTGCTCACGGCCCGGGACACCGTCCTCGCGGTCAACGCCGCGTACATCGCCTCGGCCGCCCAGTCGGACGCCACCCGGACCGAGCCGCCCTTCCGGCTCCAGGGTTCCTACCGCAACATGAACAAGATCGCCCAGCGCATCCAGCCGGTCATGAACGACGCCGAGCTGTCCGCCCTGGTCGACGACCACTACGCGGCCGAGGCCCAGACCCTGACCACCGGCGCCGAGGCCAACCTGCTGAAGCTGGCCGAGCTGCGGGGCACGCCGACCGCCGCGCAGGCCGGTCGCTGGGCGGAGCTGAAGGCCGCGTACGTCCGCACCCAGAGCCTCGGCGGCCCCGACACCGATCCGCTCACCCGGGCCGTCGCCGCCCTCGGCCTCCTGGCCGACCGGGTGGCGGCCGTCGAGTCGGCGATCAACCGTGCCGTCGACCCACGCCACCTCGTCGCGGGCCCGGCCCCCCGGCACGCCGCCCGACCGGTGCGGGGGAGCGGGGAGGCCTGAGAGGAGCGAGAGGTTTGAGAGGATTGCGATGACTGAGCGGGCCGTGGAGGGCCACCCACCGTGAGGGCCGTCGTACCGGAACGCGGCAGCACACGGCGGACGGTCGCTGCCCGCCAGGCATCTGTCAGGGACGCGTAAGAGGCGTGTAAAGTCGACGCGGAGTGCCGGGAAGCCTGGTCGGCGACAAGGAACAGCTGTCTTCGTTGATCGGGGTTGGTCTACGTGGTACTCGTCGCGGTGTTCGGCGCGGCTCTGCTCATCGCGGTTCTGCTCTCCGGTCTCGCGGCCCGGACCGTACTGTCCACCTCCTTGCTCTTCCTGGTCGGCGGTGCGCTCGTCAGCGACGGGTTCCTCGGACTGATCCACATCACACCGGACAGCGACATCGTCGCGGTCACCGCCGACCTGGCGCTGTTCGCGGTGTTGTTCACCGACGGCATGCACGTGTCCTTCCCGAAGCTGAAGGAGAACTGGAAGAACCCGGCCCGCGCCCTCGGTCTCGGCATGCCCCTGGCCTTCGTCGGCATGGCGCTGATCACCCACTACCTGGTCGGGTTGGACTGGACGACGTCCTTCCTGGTGGGCGCCGTACTGGCACCCACGGACCCGGTGTTCGCCTCGGCGATCGTGGCGCGCAAGGAAGTACCGGCCAAGCTGCGGCAGTTGCTGAACGTGGAGAGCGGCATCAACGACGGGCTCGCCCTGCCGGTGGTCCTCGTCCTCATCGCCGCCGCCGGCCCGACCAGTGGCCACGCGGAGTCGGCCCCCGGGATGATCGCCCTGGAGCTCGGGCTCGGGCTCGCCTTCGGCGTGGTGCTGCCCCTGCTGGTGAACGGGCTCGTACGGTTCCGGCTGCTGGGGGCGGAGCCCAAGCTGCAGCCGCTGCTGCCGCTGGCCACCGGAGTCGTCCTGTACGCCGCGTGCCACCTGACCCATGCCAACCCGTACCTGGCCGCCTTCTCGGCGGGGGCCGTTCTCACCGCCGTGTCGCCGGAGGCGAAGACGGCCTTCGAACCGCTGGGCGAGGCGCTCGCGGAGCTGGCCAAGTTCGCCGCCCTGCTGATCTTCGGCGCGCTGCTGACGCCCCAGCTCTTCGCCGACCTGTCCTGGACCGGCTACGTGGCCGTGGTCCTGGCGATCCTGCTGGTGCGGCCCGCCTCGATGCTGGTCTCGCTCGTCGGCACGCGTTTCGACCGGCGGGAGAAGCTGGTGGCCGCGTGGTTCGGTCCCAAGGGTTTCGCGTCGGTGGTCTACGGGCTTCTCGTGCTGCAGGCCGGCATCCCCCAGGGGGAGCAGGCGTACACGCTCATCGCCGTCTGCATCGCCTTCTCGATCATCGCCCACAGCAGCACCGACGTGCCCATCGCGAGGCTCTTCGACGTCGAGGACCTGACCGGCATCCCCGAGGCGGCGGACAGCGCGCAGACGCGGGCCCGGGACGAGGAGGACGGCCAGGTCCGCCGGCCGTGACCACGGCCTGCGCCTGCCGGGACGAGAGCCCGCGGGAGGGCTGACCGGCCGGGGAGGCGGCTTGGCGGGCCCGGAGGCGGCTGCGGGGCCGCTGATGGGGCCCCTGGGGTGGCTGCGGGGCCATTGATGGGCCCTGGGGCGGCTGCGGAGCCGCTGATGGGGCCCGGGGGCGGCTGGACGGTCGGCGGGTACGGCGAACGGGCCCGTGCTCACCGAGGCGCGAGGTGAGCACGGGCCCGTTCGAGGGGCCGGTCCGCGTGAGGCGGTCAGACGATGGTCTTCGCCGACTCCTGGTTGTCGTCGCCGTCCCCGGCGCCCGCACCGGTCTTCCGGGTGCGGATGTACTCCAGGAAGGTGTCGAGTTCGCGCTTGACGAGGGGCGCGAGCAGGTAGAGGCCGATGATGTTGATGACGGCGAGGGAGAAGAGGACCGCGTCGGCCAGGTCGATCAGGGTCTGCAGCGTCAGCAGCGAGCCCGCGACGGCGAAGACGGTGTAGACGACCTTGTACGTCACCTCGCTGGCCCGGCTGCGGCCGAAGAGGTACGTCCACGACTTGAGGCCGTAGTAACCCCAGGTCAGCACCGTGGAGATGGCGAACAGCAGCACCGCGACGGTGAGGACGTACGGGAACCACGGCAGGACCGTCTCGAAGGCGTCCGAGGTGATCGTGACACCGCCGATGCTCTCGTTCGTGCGGGCCTCGGCCCAGCTGGCCGGGTCGGCGATGACGATGGTCAGCGCGGTCATGGTGCAGATGAGCACCGTGTCGATGAACGGCTCCAGCAGCGCGACCAGGCCCTCACTGGCGGGCTGCTTGGTCTTGACCGCGGAGTGCGCGATCGGGGCCGAGCCGAGACCGGCCTCGTTGGAGAACGCGGCCCGCTTGAAACCGATGATCAGCGCGCCGAGCACACCGCCGGCGACTCCCTCGGGGTTGAAGGCGCCCTCGACGATCGAGGCGACGGCGTCCGGGACCGCGGTGATGTTGACCAGGATCACGACCAGGCACGCGACGATGTAGACGCCCGCCATGGCCGGCACGAGCCTGCTGGTGACGTTGGCGATGGAGCGGATGCCGCCGAGGAGCACGATGCCGACGAGCGCGGCGACCAGGATGCCGAAGAACAGGGCGCCCGCGGAGGAGCCGATCGCGCCGTCCTCGCCACCGGTGACCGAGACCAGCTGCGCGTAGGACTGGTTGACCTGGAAGAGGTTGCCGCCGAAGAGGCCGAAGAACAGGATCATGAAGGAGGCGAGGACCGCGAGGACCTTGCCGAGGGTCCTGCCGTTCTTGCCGAAGCGCTCGGCGAGGCCCTTGGGGAGGTAGTGCATCGGGCCGCCGGAGACGGTGCCGTCGGCGTGCACCTCGCGGTACTTCACGCCGAGGGTGACCTCGACGAACTTGGTGGCCATGCCGAGCAGGCCGCACAGGACCATCCAGAACGTGGCACCCGGACCGCCGATGGAGACGGCGACGGCCACGCCCGCGATGTTGCCGAGGCCGACCGTGCCGGAGACGGCGGCGGTCAGGGCCTGGAAGTGGTTGACCTCGCCGGCCGAGCCCTTCTCGTCGTACTTCCCCCTCACGACGTCGACGGCGAGTTTGAACTTGCGGACCTGGATGAACCCGAACCAGCAGGTGAAGACCAGACCGGCGACGACGAGCCAGGCGACGATGAGGGGCAGATCGGTCCCGCCGACCGGGACGGCGTAGAAGACCACCTCCCCCAGCCACTTGGCTATGGGCTCGAAGAATCCGCTGACGGCCTCGTCGACGGACTGGGTGACGGAGTCGAGTGACACTTGGCTACCTCGATGACGCGGGGCTGGCGGTCTGGGGAGTCTCGCCGGGGAGCGGTCTCTGAGCGAACGTCGTTGTCCGTTGAGCGAACCGGTACGCACGGCCCGGCTTCGGACCGTGATCGTGCCGGCTGGTGATGCGCGTGCAGGCGACCATCCGTAGATCGTCACTTAATGGATAGACCTGCGGGGTTGCGCAGTTCTACCACGTCCTTGCCGATGTTTTAGTGATGCATCTCACGTCACGGGCCGTGATCGGAGGAAGTCCCAGCTGGTGAGATCGGACTGTTATGCGGTCGCGGGATGGGTGCCATGGGCACCTACACGCCGGTCGGCCGAGGTCCCGGAGCCCGCCGAGGCGCCCGCGCCGGTCTCGGGCCTCTTCGGCGGCGACCGGCACGGAGGCCCGCCGAAGACTGCCGGGAGCGGGCAATGCGGCAGGTGCTCCGCGTCGCCACGATGGGACCGAGGGGAGCACACGCCGGATTCCGGTGCCGGCGCCGACAGGCGGCGGCACCGGGGTCCCGGGCGCAGCGACGTGGCGAGGCAGAGGGGACGGGGGACATGGGGACGTTCGTCGAAGCCGCCACGACGTTCCCCGTCCTGTTCTTCACCGTCGCGTCGATCGTCGTCACGGCCTTCTGGCTGCTCGTCGCGGTGGGCGCCGTCGACGCCGGCTGCTTCGACGAGGACGTCGACGCCGACGCCCTGGGGCTCGGCGGGGTGCCGGTCGCGGTCTCGTTCTCGGTACTGACGGCGCTCGCCTGGACCGGAAGCCTCGGCGCCGTCCTGCTCCTGGAAACCGCCGCCCCCCACGGCCAGGCGCGTGCGCTGACCGCCCCGGCGATCTTCCTCGCCGCCCCCGTGGCCGGATGGCGGGGGACCCGGTGGCTCGTACGACCGCTGCGCCGCCGCCTGCCCCGGGGGGCGCGGGCGGGGCCCCGGACACCGCCCGCTTCCCGCGGTGCGGCACCGCGCCGAACCGGCCCGCACCGGCCCGGAGAACGGGAGAAGCGATGATCTCTTACCTGACCCCCCTCGCGGCCGCCTTCCTGATCATCGCGTCGTCCATGGTGATCCTGACACGCCGGGACCGCAGGCGCATGGATGACGGCGGCCCCGACACGATGCGCATCGAGGAGTCCGCCACCCGGGGCCTGCGGGACACGCGACGCCGGGCGCACGTCTACCGCGACCGTTTCTGGCGGGAACACGAGTGAAACCGGCGGCCCGCGGGGGCCGGCCTCGTGGCCGGCCCCACGCCCGCCGACACCGGCGACGCCAAGCCTCGGGGCGGCAGCGAGCCGCTGCCGGTCGAGCCGGTGGACCACACCCGGATCGACCGAGGGGACCAGGAGGGCGTAGTGGCCAGGCCGTAGCAGCAGCGCCCGTTCCGTTCGTGCGCGTCGTCCCGGTGCCGCCGGCCGTGACATCCCGCCCGCCGGTGAGCTTCACCGCGGGCTCGGTGACCGCCGACGGCACAGAACGGAGCCCGCTGCCCGGAACGGTGTGGGTGTTGTCTATCGTCTCCCAGTGCGAACAATCGGAATGCCCGTCCGCGAAGCGGAGGGCCTGGGGTGGTGACGCGGCGATGGCCGCGTCTGCGGCATCCGGCGCAGATGGTCGTGGCCGGTTTCGCCGCGGCGGTCGCGGTCGGGACCGGGCTGCTGATGCTGCCGGCGGCCAAGGCCGGCCCGGGCGGCGCGAGTGCGGTGGAGGCGTTGTTCACCTCCACCTCCACGGTGTGTGTGACGGGTCTGGTCGTGGTCGACACGCCCGGCTACTGGAGCGGGTTCGGGCAGGCGGTGATCCTGGCCCTCATCCAGGTGGGCGGCTTCGGCATCATGACCTTCGCCTCCCTGCTGGTCCTGCTGGTCTCCCACCGCATCGGCCTCAAGGCGCGGCTGACGGCCGCCGCGGAGACCAAGACCCTGGGCCTGGGCGATGTCCGCTCGGTCGTGACCGGCGTGGTCAAGGTCAGCCTCGTGCTGGAGGCGGTCACCGCACTGGCGCTGGCCCTGCGGTTCGGCACCGGGTACGCCGAGCCCTGGCCGCGGGCGGCGTGGCTCGGCGTCTTCCACGCCGTCTCGGCGTTCAACAACGCCGGCTTCGCGCTGTACTCCGACAGCCTGATGGGCTTCGTCACCGACCCGTGGATCTGCCTGCCCATCGCGCTGGCGGTCATCGCCGGCGGGCTGGGCTTCCCGGTCCTGTTCGAGCTGCGCCGCCGTTGGCACCGACCGCGGTCCTGGTCCCTGCACACCAAGATCGTGGTGTGGGTCTCCGGGATCTTCCTGGTCGGCGGCACCGCGTTCGTCACCGCCCTCGAATGGTCCAACCCGGCCACCCTGGGGCCCCTGCACGCCCCCGGGAAGCTGCTGGCCGGGTTCTTCCAGGGCGTCATGCCGCGCACCGCCGGGTTCAACAGCCTCGACACCTCGCAGATGAACCCCGCCAGCTGGCTGGGCACGGACGTGCTGATGTTCGTCGGCGGCGCCAGCGCCGGCACCGCCGGCGGCATCAAGGTCACCACCTTCGCCGTACTGTTCTTCGTGATGTACGCGGAGATCCGGGGCGAGGGTGCGGTCGACATCTTCCACCGCCGCCTGCACGGTGACCTCCAGCGGCAGGCTCTCACCGTGGTGCTGCTCTCCGTGGCCGCGGTCGCCGTCTCCACCCTGGCCTTCGTGGTTTTCACCGAGAACAGCCTGGACCGGTCGCTGTTCGAGGTCACCTCGGCCTTCGCCACCGTGGGACTGTCCACCGGCATCACCGCGGGCCTGCCCACCGGTCTGCAACTGCTGCTGGTCGCACTGATGTTCATCGGGCGACTCGGGCCCATCACCGTCGCCTCCGCGCTCGCCCTGCGCAGCCGCGTCCGTCTGTACGACCTTCCTGAGGAGCGACCCGTCATTGGCTAGGAAACCCAGCCCCAAGAAGCGACGCGGCGGCCCGGAGAGCTCCGTCGTCGTGATCGGCCTCGGCCGCTTCGGCCGCGCCCTGGCCCTGGAACTCGTCGACGAGGACACCGAGGTCCTCGGCATCGACGAGAGCGCCGAAGTCGTCCAGGCGCTGTCCGGGTCCCTCACCCACGTCGTGCGGGCCGACTCCACGAAGGAGGACGCCCTGCGGCAGCTCGGCGTCCACGAGTTCGAGCGCGTCGTCGTCGCCATCGGCACCGACCTGGAGGCCAGCATCCTCACCGCCTCGCTGCTGATCTCCTTCGGCATCGAGAACGTCTGGGCCAAGGCCACCAGCGAAGCCCACGGGCGCATCCTCACCCAGCTCGGCGTCCACCACGTCGTCTACCCCGAACACGACATGGGCCAGCGCGTCGCCCACCTCGTACGGGGCCGCATGCTCGACTACATCGAGTTCGAGGACGACTTCGCCATGGTCAAAACCAGCCCACCGGCCGACATCATCGGCCTCCCCCTGTCCCACAGCGCCGTCCGCACCCGCCACGGCATCACCGTCGTCGCCATCAAACGCCCGGGCGAGGGCTTCACCTACGCCACGGCCGACACGGTGGTCGAGGCGGACGACACCATCATCGTCGCCGGCCGCACGCGGGCGACGGAACGGTTCAGCGAACTCCAGTGAGCCCCGCCCACCGGCCGGCGGTCGCGGCAGTGCGCGCACCGGCGGCGACCGAGTAGCCGCCTCGTCCCCGCGGGCCGAGAGCCCGCGGCGGCGCGGGCCTGTTGCCGGTGAGGTCGTCCGGTGGGTGGTGCGGTCCCGACAGGGGCACGGGCCCGGGTCTCGTGAGCGGCCAGGCCCTTCTCCCGGACAAGTTCCCATACACCCCCCGGAAACCCGCCAACTGATCGACACCGCCGACTTTGCTCCTCGCAGACGGGCAGAACCCGTCCCGGCCCCGCCACTGTCGAGGACGGGACCAACTCGCCAGCCATGCTCGCCGCCGCCGCAGTCAGCAGGAACCGCGGTGCCGCCTTCGTCCTGCGGCCGCGCCGCAGAGTGTGGTCGCCGACCACCTCGCCGCCCGCAACGCCCCACGCGCCGTCCGCCTGGGCACCAAGCGGATCGCTTTCCTCTGGCTCCGCGGCTGCGCCGACCGGAAGACGGCCCGCCGTGTCAGGGCCGTGTGGTGCCGACTCCGTCCGGGATACCACTACCACCAGTACGAGACCGGACCGATCGAGGACCAGGTACGTGCTCGGCGTACCGAAGTGGTCACCATGGCGGCCTTGTTGCCCGTTTGAAGCGGCCCGAGCGCCGTTCTCTGCTACTTCTGTCACCGGGGAAGGCGGGCTTCGGCCTGCGCGCAACGGCCGGACCTCGTCGGCGGTGACTGCCGAAGTCCACGGCTCAACGCCTGCGGATCAGCCCGAATCCGCCGGGCTGATTCCGCACTGGCTGGCGCCGGCTGCGCTCCTCAGGGCTCCGCTCCGGACATGTGGATCAGCGCAGGCCGGCGAAGAGATCGTTCTCGGGTACGTCCGCGCCGGTGGCGTCCTGGACACGTACGAAAGTCTCCATGCCCATCAACTCGCCGAACCGCTCCTTGCCCATCCTGAGGAAGAAGATGTTCTCGCCCTGACTGGCGTGCGCGGCCAGCGCGTCGAACTTCTGACCGCTGAACGCGGTGGTGTCCACCCACGTGGTGATCTCATCGTCGGGGAGGCCGATCTCGGCCATCGCGGCGGCCTCGGCGGGGTCCGGCTCCGGCATGTCCGGATGAAACTCGCGCATGATCTCCCCGAACCGCTGCATCCCCGAGCGGGGCATCGTGGTCCAGTACACCTTCGGTGTCAGCGCGGTCGTCTCCAGCGCCGCCATCGTGATGCGGTGGGCCTGGATGTGGTCGGGGTGGCCGTAGAAGCCGTTTTCGTCATAGGTGACGACCACATCAGGTCGGTAGTGCCGCATGAGTTCCGCGAGTCGGGCCGCGCCTTCCTCCACGGGGGTCTGCCAGAAGGATCCGGGGGCGTCGTTGCTCGGCCAGCCCATCATCCCGGAGTCGGCATACTCCAGCATTTCCAGATCGCTGACCTTCAGGACGTCACAGCTCGCCTTGAGTTCCTGACGGCGCATCAATGCGACGGCCGCCGGATCGTGCCCGGGACCGCCCGGCTTGACACCCCCGGGCCCGTCACCGCAACCGCCGTCGGTGCACGTCACGAGAACCGTGCGGATGCCTTCCGCCGCGTACCGCGCGAGGACCCCTCCGGTTCCGGTGGCCTCGTCGTCGGGGTGGGCGTGCACCGCCATGAGCGTCAAGGGCCGGTCAGTCATCAAGCAGTCCTCCTGCAGAAATACGTCTTGCTCCGAGTGCGCGGCGGGCGTACCGCGATTCCGGGTCCGGACCCTGTCGGCGCAGACGAGCTTGTGGTCCCCGAGTCCCCCGCCGTGCAGTGCCGTCCCTCGGCCGATACAACAGCGTCGGCCGGACCCGCTGTTCCCGGCGCGGCCGCACGTCTCAGCGCCAGGCCGTATCCGGCTTCCGTTCGGCACCGGGCGGGAGATTCCGACGGCTCCCCAGGAACCACTCAGGGGCCCGACCCGCGCTGCGGATCAGGCCCCTGACCTGGTACTTCACTGTCGGGGTGGCGGGATTTGAACCCACGACCTCTTCGTCCCGAAGCAACTTGGGATGGGGCTGTGCCTTGGGCTGGTGTGGCTCTCACCTACACTTGCAGTCCGTAGGTGTTCGCGCTTGTCCACCGATGTGCGTGGGCGTTGTCACGCAGTTAGACACTCACCCCGCCGCTCCTCTTGGCTCGGTGCGAGCCGTGGATGCCAGGTGCCCGATGTCCCTCGCGGCTGCCGTCCGCAGTCGTATCGGTGCATCCCGACTCGTCGCGCCGATCGTGCCACTGTCCTGCCTCACTGAACACTGGTGCGTCGTACGACCTTGGTATTGTCACTGCATGGCGACACTGCCCTGGGACTGCGTGGTGCATGGAGTGCCCGCATCAGTCCAGTCGAAGAGCTCGACGCGAGCTCGGTGGAAGACGGCCGTCGCCGCAGCTGCGACATCCCGTTGGCCTGCCGGTGAAACACCGCTCGCAGTCCCCGTTCAGGTCACCATCACCTACTTCTTCGAAGGCGACGCCCTCGATGTCGACAACATGCTGAAGCCGATCCAGGACGCGCTGATCGGGATCGCCCTGGAAGACGACAAGTACGTGACCGACGTACGAGGATCCAAGCGAGATCTCGCTCATGCCTTCGTGGTCAAAGGCATGAGCCCAGCCCTGGCAGAGGGATTCATCTCTGACGGACCTTTCGTGCACGTGAAGATCGACCTTGCGCCCGACCACAAGGAGCTGCCATGAACATTAGGCACACGCTCGGTGTAGCGGAGGACGCACGTCGCAAGAAGGTACTTGAACTGCGGCGGGACGGGTTCGAAGTGCTGAGCGACGAACAGGCCTCAGAGCTCGTCGGAGGGCGAGTTGAGGCGGTTCCTGATCTGATTGCTCGGCGTGGCGACGAGGTTGTCATTGTCGAGTTTGCCCAGAGACAGCCAGACTCCGCGTTGTCTGATGAGGTTAAGGACTCTCTCGCCTTTTTCTCCACCATTTCCGAATCCAAGGAAAATTGGCGGTTCGAAATGGTGTGGATTGGAGAGGATTCGACAGTTCCGGAAGAGCGGGCTGTAGAGTCTTTTGCTCATCGGGCTGTTCAAATTGCCAAGCATGACGAAGCAGCCGGTCTTCTCCTCGCGTATGCGGCACTTGAGGGGGCTATCTCGCGGCTGGTGGAACGTACCCCTGAGCTGCGCGAACAGTATGCGCGGCATCACCGCCCAGGGCTCGCGGAGCTGACGAGTCTAGGGTTGCTAAGTCCAGAAAACTTCAGCAAACTGAATTCGGCTCGGCAGGCAAGGAATTCGATTTCACATGGAATCGACGTGCCGGTTTCGTTTGGCATGGTAGAAGAGTTGGCAACCATGGCTGAACGGCTCGCTGATGCTCGCTACGTCTCCATTGATCAAATGGTTGACTGGTTTTTCGAGCACTACGAAGATCCTGCAAATGGGGTGCCGTACGTTTCGAGCGAGGGCGGATATCAGTATGTCCTCGGCGGCCCGTATGATGCTCACGAAGTGCTCGCGGAGAAGTTCCCGTACGCCTCACCCGACGATATCGAAGAAGCCGTAAAAATCGTCCAGTCGGAGGCGTATGAGTGGGTCGAGAAAGGCGTTTACTGACCGTTTGGCGAGGGTTTAGGTCGGCGTAGGCTCAATGGATAAGGCAAGAGATTTCTTCTTGCCCTGAGTCTTGCCGGGGATCTTGGGGACCTTCCTTTTCGCTGCTCAGGGGCGGTGGGCCTGGTGGGCCTGGTGGTCGTCGTTGGTCGTCCTTGGCCACTGTTGAGCAACCTCGGGCGGCCCAGGGACGGCCCAGCTTTGCCGCGCTCGCACGACGGCCGGCACGTTCGACGCGCCCGGTCTGAGCCTGGCCGACGACAGTCCGCCACGACGGCGGGTGCGCCGACCGACCACGCACGCGTATGCCTCGATGCACCCCCACCGGCCTCAGCCACGCTGCCATGCGTCGACCAGCGCAAGCCGCGCCGGCCGATCCGTGACGACGATGCATGAGCCCTCAGCTTGGGAAGCTGCGATCATGTGAAGCCAGCTTGGGTGCTGACCTGGACGAACGGGCTGGCGGCGCCCTGTTGGGCTCGCTTGCTTGCACCGAGGTTCCCCGCTCATTCTGGTGCGCTTGTGGTGCGGTGCTGTACGCAACCACTGCAAGGCTCCCATAGACCGTCTGGTCAGCCGCAGAATGAGCATCTGTTCACGCCCATTTCTTCTCAAGCATGGCTAGGCAATTTTTCGCACACAATCTTTGAAAAACTCTGAGAGGTCGGTGCGGTTTGCGATGAGCTGTTGAATGTCATTACCTGTTACGGGAACGATCAGTGGGCTGGTGGAGCTTGCGGCAGCCTCCCTCATGCGCCTCGCCGCGTCTCGGGTAAATCCGGAAGTGGAAAGAAAGAACCCTATCCTCCAACGCGATCCCACCAGCTTTCCAATGAAAGTATTCACTTGTTCGATGGTCGCCTTATCTTCTGTATTTTTGCACTCGACCCATACATCTCCTCCGTGGTAAACCCAGAACGGGTCAATTTTCTTCATTTCGCAAATCAGGTCGATCTCGCCAACTCGGTGATGATGTCGAGCTTCAATCACCTTGAAATGCGCGCCGAATAGTTTCCTTGCGAATGACTCCCAGGAGCGGCCTCTGTCGTTTGCCGTAGCGCCCTTCCTGGGGAGTGACACCCACCTCTCCTGAAGGGCGGTGTAGAAATCTGCGTCAGAACTCCCTGATTCCGGCTGCTGTTCCTCAAGAGGTTTGGAGTCGAGGCTGTCGAGCTTGAGGATTTCGCGCAATGTGGGCAAAAATTGGGAACCAAGTTCGCCCAATACGAGATTCACCAAGTGTTCGCGGGCGCCCTGCGGGTTTTCCAATTCTTTACAGCAGCTTGCAGCCAGCTTAAGTGCTTTGCGCCTGTAGGCGAATGTGATAACTGGTATTGGGTCGGCGGCGAGTCCTGTCGCAATAAGGAGCGGCTGGTCGAGGTCAGGCAGGAGGAAGCCATCGGATGCGTTGACATTGTGAGCCAATAGCCTGCCGACAAAGTAATCATAGAAAGCTCTGTGTGCGAAACCTATGTGCCCTTCAGTAGGTGAATTAAGGATGCCGACTCGCTGAAGCGCGTAAGACAAAAGGAAATCCGCCTCTTCCTCTGTCAGGGCCCATTGCGCGTCGGAATTGAGCAGAGACCTAGCCATTCTCGCGGAGATGTAAGGAAGGTTGCTCACTGCCAAGGTGGCAGCGATGATCTCATGCCCCGTCTCCAGCGCTTGAACCGAGGGAGCGTTGGTCGTGCGTTCGCGCTCGCGAAAGAAGATAGCGTGCGTAATATCCTCGAAGAGTTTCCCTCTGCTCTTGGGGAGTTTGAATTCTTTTTCAGTTGCATAGGTGAATAGGAGGCTTGCGATTAGCGGATTCCCTTGACTTTCCTTCAGGATTCGGGAGTCGCTAACCTGTTGGCTGTCGTCGTACCTCCCAAGCTGCAGAGCTCGTAGTTCGATCAGTCTTGCTTCATTGAACGGCAGAATTGTCCACGGTTCTAGTCTTCTGGACAGGCGTTCTGGAAGGCTAGAAAAGTTCCGCGCGGATGCAATCAGTGACAGCCCTTCATTCTCCTCAATCAGCTGATATAGCGCCTCCATTATCGATACTCTGAGCGACAGGTCTACAATTTCGTCTAAGCCGTCAACGAAGATCCGTGCATTCTGTTCTCGGATAGCGTCTCTAATTGGGCCCGAGTTGAGCATGCCGCTTTGTGCTTGCTGGTGGGCTTGTCGGGCAATCCATGAGACGACATCTTTTCGCTCGGAAGGTGAAAGTCGATTCGCTTGTATGAGGATGGGAATTGTTGCCGTGATGCCGTTCAGGTAATTTTGAGCTTGCTCCGCGACCAAATACCTGAGAAGGTATGTTTTTCCTGATCCTGGTTCGCCCTGGAAAAGCACTCCGTCTTTTAGGAGGAACTCTGTCAGCGTATTCGCGCTCTCGCCATTCACTAGTGACTGCAACTGGGGGGCAACGAAACCAGTAGCTTCATGGCGTGTCATCTCGTACAGATGCCGGGCATAAGAATGCGCTGTCGCTAGATAGTTGCGGCTCATGGGTCAATAGTGACGTATGCGCGCGTGTACGGCGGCTGTTTGCCCACATCCGCTCGCACAAGGCCAGCGAGGTCGGCGGAACGGCTTTGGGCTGGAGCTGCTTTGGCGCGAGTGATCATGGCCCCGTAAGCTTGCGGCGCGGCGGGCAGTCTGTGGACCTGCCCGGTAAAGCACGACGTTGGGGCCATGATCTTCGAGGCTCGCGCCAAAGTGGCTGCCTAACTGGCTGTTCTCTATCCGTGCGGGTGCTCGGCCGGGGCTCGAACAGGGTGCTGGATCGGGTGAGTTGTCGGGTGTTCGGACATGAAGGAAGGGCCTCTTGGTAGCTCGCGGATGTCGAGTCCAGCGAGGAGCAAGAGGCCCTGTTGTCGAAGTGTCGCGTGGTCGCAGTGGCCGGGTCCAGTCCGTCCACTCCTGGGTGTGACTGTCTCGCCCACAGGTTCGGGAATGCGGCCGACCGCCCGGGGCGCCGGCCCCGGTACGGCTCGGACATGAGCGATGCCGAGTGGGCAGCAGTGCGGGATCTGCTGCCGGTTCCGGGATGGCTGGCCGGCCGGGGCGGGCGGCCGGAGGGTTACTGCCACCGGCAGATGATCGACGCGGTGCGCTACCTCGTCGACAACGGCATCAAGTGGCGGGCGATGCCGTCGGACTTCCCGCCCTGGCCGCGGGTGTATGCCTTCTTCGCCCGCTGGCGGGACGCGGGACTCGTGGCCGAGCTGCATGACCGGCTGCGCGAGGCGGTCCGTGATGCCGAGGGACGCGACCGGGAGCCGAGTGCGGCGGTCATCGACTCGCAGTCGGTGAAGGCGGACGCCACCGTCGCCCTCACCTCGCGGGGCTACGACGCGGGCAAGAAGATCAATGGACGCAAGCGGCACCTGCTCACCGACACGCTCGGTCTGCTGCTGGCAGTGCTGGTCACCCCGGCGTCGACCACCGACCGGGACGCCGCCCGCCTCCTGCTGCCCGCGGCCCGGGGCCGCTTCGGGCGGCTGGCACGGGTGTGGGCCGACGGCGGCTACACCGGCCACCTCGTCGACTGGAGCGCAACGCAGCTCGGCGTCGTCCTGGACATCGTCCGCCGCAGCGACGACATCCGCGGCTTCCAGGTCCTGCCCCGCCGCTGGGTCGTGGAACGGTCTCTCGCCTGGTGCCTGCGCAGTCGGCGCCTGGTCCGGGACTACGAGCGGCGCACCGACACCAGCGAAGCGGTCATCCTGTGGTCGATGACCATGCTCATGAGCCGCCGCCTGGCCGCCCGGTGTCAGGAGCCTGTTGCGGCGCGGGCGGCATGAACCTGCCCGGTTTCGCTTCGACCAGCCAGCCCCGTTCCACCAGCCGTTTCAGCCGGGCCCTCGCCCCTTCGACGCGGGAGGCGGACGCGCTGTCCCAGCCCAGCACCACCGCCGCCCGCCGGGCACCCAGCCCGTCGCCTCCCGCATCGACCGCGGCGGCCATCAACGCCTGGTAGTCCGGCGACAACTCCGCCACCCCACTCGCGTGTCGCCGGTGCGGCACCGCCCGGCGAGGCCCGACCGCCTTCCTCCGCGGCACCTCGCCGGCCCCGTCGGCGGGTGCGTTCTCCTCGGCCAACGCTTCCAGATACTGCTCCAGACCGATCACCCGGCGCCGGTGCACCTCCTCCGCCTCCGCCAGAGCCGCCCGCACCCGTTCCAGCTCGGCTTCGAGGTCCTTCACCTGCGCGGCTGCGGCCTTCTGCCGCGTCTCCAGAACCGCCCGCATCGACGGCATCCGCTACCTCCACGACATCTCGCCCGGCAACAAGCCCAGGCTCCCGCAGCAGCTGCTACTTCATGCCTGACCAGCGAAGACGTCACACGAGGTTCGGAAAGAGAACGGTCTCT